>NZ_FYBO01000010.1:0-110320 GCF_900186135.1 Listeria sp. ILCC792 | reverse complement strand
CAGCGTTCGTCCTGAGCCAGGATCAAACTCTCTTTAAAATAAATCGAATTTGAATACTTATTCAACACCGTGAATAAGTTTCCTTAGCGTCACAAATTGACTTTGCTAGCTTGTTTCTTACTTTTTTTGGAAACATCTTTTTGTTTCCTGTCCTATGAATTGATTGGTGAAACATCTGTTTCATCGCTTTTTCATCTTCGTTTTGTTCAGTTTTCAAAGGTCATAATTTGCCGCATTTTTGAAAAGCAACTGGCTTTTTGCGACTTTTAAATCATATCATCTAAACGCTTGCCTGTCAACATTTTTTTGAATTAATTTAATTTCAAAAACAATTGATTAGTAGCGCCGAAAACTAATATATCAATTTTAAATGAAGATGTCAACAAGTTTATGCATAAAAATGCGAGAAAATATTTTTTTCACCATTTCTAAGGCAAACTAGGCTTTAAAATCCCCTTTTCCGCATAAAAATTAATCATTTTATGCAAAACAAAAATCACCTATTTTTAAAATAGGTGATTTTATTTTTTATTTTTCGCTTTACATTCAGGACATAACCCATAAACTTCTAAACGATGTTTGTTAATTTCATACCCTGTAACATGGGAGGCAAAATGCTCGACTTCATCTAGACCTGGATAATGGAAATCAACAATCTTTCCACATTCATCGCATATAGCATGATAATGGTTAGAAGTAGAAAAATCAAATCGGCTTGAAGCGTCGCCATATGATAATTCCTTAATTAATCCTGCATCTCTAAATACGCGTAAGTTATTGTAGACTGTTGCAACACTCATATTTGGAAAATCACCTTCAAGTGCCTTGTATATTTCGTCGGCAGTTGGATGAATATGTGAATTAATTAAGAACTCAAGTATAGCATGACGTTGAGGAGTAATTCGTACTCCTGACTGTTTTAGAATATCTATTGACTCTTTTAAATGAGTGTTAGACACCGTCATGCACTCCTTCCTTTAAATGATAACTTTCTTATATTTTAACGGAAATGTTCATAAGCTGTCAATACAACGATTTAATATCCTCTATTTAAGTTGATTTCATTCTGCACGGTTTTGCCTGCTTTAAACTTCTCTAGACTATCAAGCCAGATTTCCATGCTGCGATTAATATATTGATCGGTATGTCCAGATACGTGTGGGGTCATTGTGACATTTGTAGCTGTCCAAATCGGGCTTTCAGTCGCCAGCGGTTCCTCGGGGTAGACGTCGAGATAGAAATGGCGAATGGTTTTTTCAGCGATGACTTTTTCTAAAATGGCGCTTTCTATAGCGTTTCCACGACCGATGTTGATGAATACGGCGCTCTTCGGCAAAATATGGAAGAAGTCTTCATCATAGACGCCTGTCGTTTCTTTTGTTTTTGGTAGCACAGAAACGAAATAGTCAGCGGCGCGAATTACTTGTTTTAAGTCACGCATGGCGAAAGTTTTGTCAAAACCTTCTACTGGGTGGCCGGTTGTATTTAGTCCTACCGTTTGCATGCCAAACATTTTGGCGAATTTTGCGATTTGTGAGCCGATTGCTCCTGCGCCAGCAACGACGATTTTCTTATTGCCGAGCTCAACGACAGGGTGGGAAAACGCCCACTCTTTCTTTTTTTGAGCTTCATAAAAGTGTTGTAATTGCTTCACGTCATGCAACAAATAGCTCAGCACAAATTCTGCCATCGGGACAGCGTGAATGCCGCGAACATTTGACACTAAAATATTTTTTTCTAGAATAGCTTGCTTAGGTAAGCCGTCAACGCCCGCAGAAAAGACCATAATCCACTTTAGTGCGCTAGCTGCTTCAATAATTTCTGCTGTGATGTCACCGCCATATGTCACGATGCAGTCCACTTCATTAAGTTCCTTAAAGTTCTTTATTTCTTTTTCGTAATAAAATATATCGTTTGGATATGCTTCTTGCTGTTTTACTTGCCAATCTTCCGGTATCGTTAGCGTATATAAGATTTTCAAACAGCCCAGCCCCCTTTCTACTCTTTTAGTTTATGCTTTTTTTGAAAAAACGGCAATTAAGTTGTTCTTTCATGTTGCTGTTTTAAATTATTTCGCATAAAATGGACTAGATAAGCGGGATTCCGCGAAATTCAAAGGAGATGTCTAGATGGATCATTCAAAATCAGATGCTATACATAAGGAAGCAAAAAAACATATTGTTGGCGGCGTTAATAGTCCAAGTCGTTCGTACAAGGGCGTTGGTGGCGGTGTGCCGATTACGATGGAGCGAGCAGAAGGGGCTTATTTTTATGATGTGGACGGGAATAAATATATTGATTACTTAGCGGCTTTTGGCCCCATTATTACCGGCCATGCACACCCACACATTACAAAGGCGATTACAAAGGCTGCAGAAACTGGGGTTTTATATGGTACGCCAACTGTGCATGAAATTACATTTGCGAAAATGTTAAAAGAAGCGATTCCTTCTATGGAAAAGGTGCGCTTTACCAATTCTGGTACGGAAGCTGTCATGACAACGGTTCGTGTTGCTCGCGCCTATACTGGCCGAGATAAGATTATTAAATTCGGCGGGTCTTATCACGGACACTTCGATCTCGTTTTGGTGGAAGCGGGTTCTGGACCTTCAACACTAGGCACGCCTGATTCTGCTGGTGTGACAGAAGCGACAGCCAAAGAAGTCATTACCGTTCCTTTTAACAACGTCGAAGCTTTTAAAGAAGCTCTTGATGTTTGGGGCGATCAGGTGGCAGCGGTGCTTGTGGAGCCGATTGTCGGGAATTTCGGGATTGTCGGGCCAGAACCAGGATTTTTGAAAAAAGTAAATGAGCTGACTCATGCGGCGGGTGCGCTCGTGATTTATGATGAAGTGATTACGGCATTTCGCTTTATGTACGGCGGGGCGCAAGATTTGCTCCAAGTGAAACCGGATTTGACAGCGCTTGGAAAAATTATTGGCGGCGGCTTGCCGATTGGGGCGTATGGCGGGCGCTTGGATATTATGGAAACTGTAGCACCGCTTGGTCCGGCTTATCAAGCTGGCACACACGCTGGAAATCCCGCTTCCATTCTATCTGGCATTGCCTGCCTAGAAGTTTTACAAGAAGAAGGACTTTATGATCGTTTTGAAAAATACGGATCTAAATTGAAAAATGGTATTTTAAATGCTGCTGCAAAACACGGCATTACAATTACGATTAACCAAATTGTTGGGGCGCTGACGGTATTTTTCACCGATAAAACTGTGCGGAACTATGCAGATGCTGAACAAACTGACGGCGAACAATTTAGTCGTTTCTTTAAACTTATGCGTGAGGAAGGTATCTTACTGGCGGCATCGAAATACGAGGCTTGGTTTATTACAACGGCCCATACTGAAGCAGATATCGACGACACAATTGCGGCAACAGAGCGTGTATTTGCCATTATGGCCTCCGAAAAATGATTTTTATGTTACAAAATGAAAAATATGGTTATAATAAAGGTATTAAAAGATAAAAATCGCCCATTAGAAAGGAATTACCTACCATGAAATTTGGAGCTAGAATATTAAAAACTGGTATTGCTATAAGTTTAGCTTTATTTATTGCCGAACTTTTCCAGTCCCCCTCTCCTTCGCTGGCAGGAATTTCCGCCATATTTGCGATTCAACCGTCCATTTACCGCTCGTACCGAACTATTTTAGAGCGCGCGCAAGGAAATGTGATTGGTGCCATCATTGCCATTGTTTTTGGTCTATACATTGGAAATGACTTCATTTTGATTGGCGTAGCTTCCGTTATTTGTGTGGCGCTACTTCTGCAATTAAAACTAGAAAATACGATTGGCCTTGCTCTTGTAACACTTGTTATTGTCATGGATTCACCCGGAAATGACTTCCTTGAAATCGCCTTAATTCGTTTTGGTACAATCATGCTAGGGCTTGTTGCAGCATTTATCGTCAACTTAATTTTCATTCCACCAAAATATGAAGTGGCTTTGTATCAGCAAATTTACAATACGAACAATGAGATTATTAAATGGATCCGCTTAAATTTACGCCATGCCGCTGATTTTCCTTTACTAAAAAAAGATATGAACTGGATGCAGAAACAAATTGGGCAAATTCGTAATCAATATGAGCTTTATAAAGAAGAAAGAACTTTTTTAAAGCGAAATTCTGTTTCTAAAGGGCGTAAAATTGCTATCTACCGGCAAATGATTCTCTGCTCACAAAAAGGCTATGAACTTTTAAAAATTCAAAATCGCTACGAAAATGATTATTTACAACTTAATCCTGAAAAACAAGAGGTCATCAGACAGCAAATTGACTTTTTAGTAGATAAACATGAACAACTTCTACTCACATACATTGACCGCGTTGCCGTTGATACAGATTACTTGGAAGACCATTTGGCGCAAGATCCGAAAGAATTAATGGATTTATTTTTAAATGAAATGAAATCGGATGACCTGGAAAACAACACAGATGAGTATCACTTAATGCGCATTATCGCTTGCGTTTTTGCCTATCAGGAAGCAATCGACTATTTAGAAAAACTCATTCATAGTTTTAAAATCCGCCATACGGATGAGAATAAAATTGATATTAGTGTGACGGAAGAGTAATGGATAAAAAGCATAAATCTAGTAACACTACCATTTAGGTAATGGACTTTACTAGATTTATGCTTATTTTTATCCGCTTTATTTTACTTGAAATCACATACTTATTAGCCATGTAAAGCGAACAAAAAGACGCCAAAAAAAAGACGTTGCCCAAACCTTATTAAACAAACAGGTTTAGGCAAATGCGTCTTTTTTCAACGGTATTCTTTGTACTTTTCATACCAAATATCAATATAGTCCTTCGAAAAAGGTCCTTTTTTATCCAAAATCCAGTGACTCAAAATATCTACGTTATTGCGTAAAATTCGGTCGATGGCATCAGGATATTTCATTTGGCGACGATGCTGCTCGTATTCACCTTCATCAAGTAAATGGAAACGTCCGTCAGGAAAAACTTTAATATCTAAGTCATAATCAATATACTTTAACGCTTCCTCATCGACCGCAAAAGGCGTTCCTAGATTACAATAATGGTACAGGCCATCTTCCCGTATCATTGAAATCACATTAAACCAATAATCGCTATGAAAATAGCAAATTGATGGCTCTCTCGTTACCCATTTTCGCCCGTCAGATTCCACGACAAGTGTATGATCATTTCCCCCGATAATAACATTTTCCGTTGCTTTTAGCACAACTGTTTTTTTCCAAGTACGATGAAGTTTACCGTTGTGTTTGTAGCTCTTAATCTGGATAATTTCTTTCTCTTTTGGCAAGTACATACACACTTTCCTACTTTCTTCATGTACTAGAAGCTGTTATTCACAAATCATTATAACATAACAAAACAACGCAAAAAACAATAAACTACGGAAAATCATCTTTTTTGATTAAAAAAGTAAAATCCGTGCAGAAAGTTCCATTTAAAGTGGGAAAATCATTTTTATTTGAGCTTATACGAGTAATGTCCGTCCACCATCAACCACAATCGTCTGCCCGCGAATCATATCTGCATGGCTGCTCGCAAGAAACATGACTGTGCTGACTAAATCTTGAAGCTCCACCATGCGCCCCGCCGGAGTCCTACTAATCGCATCTTCGATTAACTCCGCTTTATTCGGAAAATGTTCCAGCGCGTCCGTTTCAATCAAGCCACCTGAAACCGTGTTAACTGCTATTCCGTAAGGCGCAAGCTCAACCGCCAAGTAACGCGTGAGCGATTCAACCGCCGCCTTAGAAACGCCAACAGTCGTATAATTATCCAAATAACGAATCGAACCAATTGAGCTTAACCCAATGATTTTCCCGCCGCCAGTTTCCTGCATCATCTTAGCCGCTTCTTGACTAGCGAACAAAAAGGCACGCGCATTAATATTCATCGTCCAGTCCCAGTGCGTTTGTTCAAGCTCCATCAGCGGTTTCAAGACGCCGCTAGCCGCATTGCTCACAAAAAGATCAAGTCGTCCAAACGTCGCTTTAATTTCAGCAAACATCGCGCGCGTTTTTTCAACATCGCCAATATTCGCACGGAAAAGCTCACATTTTCTGCCAAGTTTTTCAATTTCCGCCTGCACCTCTTCGGCTTTTTTACGACTCCGCGCAAAATTTACCGCCACATCATATCCTTCTTTTGCAAGCTGAATCGCGATTTCACGACCAAGCCCGCGACTACTTCCAGTCACTAAAGCTACTTTATTCATTCCAAATCCCCTTTTCTCTCAATAAAACTTTGCCACATTTTTTGGTATGGCACAGGAAACGCAAGCCGCTGCATCTCCTCTTCTGAAACAAATTTCACCTTGTCTTCTGGCTTACCGCCAGTAAGTTTAGCCGTCAAAACGTCCACTTCCCACACCAAATGCGAAAAAATATGCTTCACATGCGGTAGCGATTCTTGAAGTTCAACTTCTAAACCATATTTTTTTAGGAAAGCAAGTTTTACCATTTCACTATTGGCATTTGCTTTTACTTCCACAGTTGGAAACTGCCATAAATTGGCTAGCAGTCCTTCTGACGGGCGCTGTTCAACTAAAATGCGGTCATTTTGCCGGACAACAATTGCCAGCAGATGAATTTTTTTCGACTTCACTTTTTTTATTTTAACTGGATAGTCCAGTTCCTTCCCATTTTTGTGCGCTGAACAAAACGGTTGCAGTGGGCAAAGTAGGCACATTGGCTTTTTCGGTGTGCAAACTAACGCGCCAATTTCCATTAAGCCTTGGTTGAAAGACGCAGGATCAATTGGGTCAATTAAATCATACAGCACCGTTTCAAAAATCTTTCGCGTACTTGGTTTCATAATGTCCGCATCAATTTCGCATACGCGCGACATGACACGCATAACATTCCCATCAATTGCGGGTTCCGCTTTCTGATAGGCGATACTTAAAATTGCGCCGGCAGTATATGGGCCAACCCCTTTTAGACTTAAAATGTCCTTTAACGTGTCTGGCACTATTCCCTCATGTTCTTCAACAACTTGACGCATCGCCGCCTGCAAATTGCGGACACGTGAATAATAACCGAGCCCCTCCCAAATTTTAAGAATCGCATTTTCATCTGCATAAGCAAAGTCTTCCATCGTTTCAAATTGCGTCATAAATCGCGTGAAATAAGGGATAACCGTGTCCACCCGCGTTTGTTGTAGCATGATTTCTGACACCCAAATCCGGTACGGGTCAGTGTTCTCACGCCAGGGAAGTATCCGTTTATTGGCTAAGTACCAATCGATTAGCGCTTGTCTGAAAGCTTCAGTTTGTTTTTTATCAAAGTATGTATTTGTCATTCGTTCACCTAAATTTCTCATAAAATTCTAATGCTCCGCACTTTCGATGTGTAGTATAATGAAAACATGGGAATAGATTAATGGTTAAGCTTTTTCTATTATACAGAAGCTAGCTTTTTTTGAACAGCACTCTGCTTGTAAAGGCTTAGCTGACAGAGTAGTAATTACTCACCCACACACTTTAGTCGCAGGAAGATGCCGCTTGGTTTGTTAAGTGACTCTTTCTAACTTCTTGGAGGAGGAAAGCATTTGGACACAGGCACACATGTTGTTATGGGGATTGCACTTGGGGCTCTCGCAACAATTGACCCTGTAGTTGCAAGTAGTACTCATGCTACAATGGGTATCATGGCAGCAACAATTATTGGTTCTCAAATTCCTGATATTGACACTGTATTAAAACTTAAAAACAATGCGGATTATATTCGTAATCACCGGGGGATTACACATTCCCTTCCGATGCTCGCGATTTGGCCGCTCTTAATTTCAACTGTACTTTACTTTATTTTTCCGGCAGCAACATTTTTACACTTGCTCTTATGGAGCTTTATAGCAGTCGGGTTACACATTTTCGTCGATATTTTTAATGCATACGGGACGCAAGCGGTTCGACCATTTAAAGACACTTGGGTCGCATTTGGTTTTATCAACACATTTGATTGGTTTATTTTTGGATCACATGTCGTTGCGATTATCATCTGGCTACTCGGTGCTCCTGCTGGTCCAACATTCTTTACGCTTTACGGAATCCTCGCGCTTTATTATGTCGCACGCGCAGTTACACAGCACATGATTAAACATGCCGTCAAGAATTTAATTCCTGATGCCGAAGAAATCATCATCGCTTCAACGATTCATTTCTTCCAGTGGCGTGTCGCTGTGACAACGAAAGAACATTATTATGTGGGACGTGCTTTCAAACGAAACATTTCAGTTTATGAAAAGTTTGATCGCTTACCCGTTCCAAATAATGAAATCATTCGTTCTGCGAAACAAGATAAAAACTTGGCCGCTTTTGTCTCCTTTTCAAAAGTGTATAACTGGAGAATTGAAGAAAAGTTAGATGCCACGTATGTCACGTTTACGGATTTGAGATACCGTAGCAACGGGCACTATCCGTTTGTTGCCGTTGTTCGTCTAGACGATGATATGAATATCTTATCATCTTACACGGGCTGGATTTTCTCTGATGAAAAACTTCAGAAGAAACTCACCCCAGTAGCTGTGTAACTTTAACCTCATAAACAAACCCCAGCTGTTACAATAACAGCTGGGATTTTTATTTAAAATTTATTTACCAGTACTCCCAACACCACCAGCGCGTGACTCATTTGTCACATCGTCCACGTCAGCAACGAGATATTTTGTGAAAATACCTTGGGCAATTCGCTCGCCTTGTTCAATTTTAACACTAGCTTCGCCAATGTTTCGCATCGCAATTCCAATGTTTCCGTCATTCGAAGGATTCCCGTAATAAGATGCATCAATGATTCCTGTGTTATTTGATAAATTAAGTCCGCGTTTAATTCCAATCGAGGAACGCACGTAAACACTTAACACCTCATCAGCTTGCATGTAGGTCTTCACGTCTGTCCAGAAAACGTGCTGGCTCCCCGGGTGTAGTGTCACTTCTTCATTGGAGAAAAAGTCATACCCAGCTGACCCTTTATCTGAGCGAACGGGCAGTGTAATCGTTTGATTCAAAAATACTCGATTAGCATCCTTTACAACTTCAAAACCTCTTATTTTCATTTAAACTCTCCTTTATTTTCTCGAACTCACATGATGAAGCACAGCTCCGTGGCGTTCAATTTGTTGTTTGACATATTCATAAGCATATTCAGGTCCGCGGTACGGATAACCTGCTTTCGCATAAGAACTTTCAAAATCCGACCAAAGCATTTCCACCCAAAAGAGCGCTTTTTCTTTGTCTAAACTCGGATTTTTCGCTTGAAGCAATTGTACGAGTTCTTCTACATATTCATTCAATCTTGCTCCACCTCTTCAAAATCAATTTCATTTTCGGCTAGATAAGTTTGTATTGTATCATATTGAAAGCCTTTTTGCATGAGTGACTGAATGGTTTTTTGTTTCGCCTTCTTCGGACCAAGTCGTTTATTTTTCCGCATCAGCTTTTCAAGCTCTGCACCGAGAATTGCTTCGTCACTATTTTCATCTAAATCCGCTGTTGCGATGGCTGCCGCTTCTTTTGCAAGCTCGACGGTATAGCCTTTTTGCATTAAATCGGTCACAATTTTTTGTGTTAAAATTTTACGTGATGTCCGCTTGCCGCGGCGCGCAATTTTTGCTGCTTCTTTATTTGCGTTTTCTAATTGCATATCACTTGTATAAAACGGAAGTGTTTCGGCAATGAGTTCGCGCGTGATGCCTTTTTCAATGAGTTCGCGTTCAATTTTACCTTTTCCTTTTGTTGTCGTTTTCATTTGCGTTCTAATATACAGTTTCGCGAACTCGGCGTCATCTAAATAGTTCATTTCCACCAATTTTTGAATGACACTCGAAATATGTGCTTCTGAAATTTCCTGTTTTTTCAAATAGTCACGCACTTCTTTTTCTGACCGAACGCGGTGCGCTAAAAATTGAATGGCTTTATTTAAGCCTTTACGGACTTCATCTTCCTCGACGATTTTATCTATTAATTCATTGGTTAGCGGCATTTCTTTTTTTAGTTGAAATTTCACTAATACGGCTTCGTCTACACTGAATAAATAGTTTTCATCTACAAAAATGTTGTAACGTTCTTTGTTTTTTTGTTGGGCTTGAATCGCAGTTATTTTCATCAAAAAACCTCCTCTTCCATTGTATCACAGTTTTTATTTGAAGAAAGTGGGAATAGAACTAAGTAAAGAGGTGAGCCGATTATGAAAATTTTAATTGCCGGCGGAACTGGTTTCGTCGGGCGCCATTTAACGCATGACTTTGAAAAGACGATGGATGATATTTATATTTTGACGCGCGGCAACCAAGCCGATTATGCGAATGTCCATTTTATTAACTGGCTAACAGATGAAACCCCGCTTCCTGATTTAAAAGAACACGTTTTTGATGCGGTTATCAATTTAGCTGGTGTTAGTTTAGCCGACGGGCGCTACACGGAAGAACGAAAACGCGCCATTGTTTCGAGTCGCGTGGAAGCAACAGCCGCACTCCTAGCAATTGTTCGCAAAATGAATGTCCGACCAAAAGTATGGATTAATGCGAGCGCAATTGGCGTCTATCCTTCTTCTAAAACTGCCATTTATAGCGATTCCGAAGAAACACCTATGAGCCGTACCTTTTTAGCACGCACTGTTCACGAGTGGGAAGAAACGGCGATAAAAGCCGAACAATACGGCATTCGTGTTGCATTCGCCCGCTTTGGCCTCATTTTAGGAACAGACGGCGGTGCGTTTCCGATTTTCGAAAAAGCCTTCCGAAATTTCTTCGGTGGACGCTTCGGCAGCGGAAAACAATGGTATTCTTGGATCCACATTGACGACGTTATCTCTGCTATCCGCTTCATCATTCAAAAGGAAGAACTAGATGGCGCCATCAATTTGGTCGCTCCGCACCCCGTCCAAGAGAAAAAATTCGCCGAGCTACTTGGGAAGAAATTACATCGTCCGTACAAAACTCCCGTTCCTAAAAGAGCCATTAGACTCGCACTTGCGGATAAAGCTGCGATGATTTTAGATAGTCAACGCGTGTATCCAGATAAACTACTCGCCCATCATTTCGAGTTCACATTTAACACGCTAGAAGAAGCTTTGGACGATTTAATAAATGAAGAGGCGTAGCGCTTTGCTACGCCTCTTTATTATTCTTCGAACTCAGAAAGCGGGACTTCTAAAATTATTTGATTGTGGGATAATTGGCGTTTTTTCCCTACTAGAAGCATGAGTTGTAACATTGTAAAGGCAATGGAACTCCGTTTTCGGTAGGCGACAAATTTTTGCACCCAGACGTTGACGTATTTTGCCTTGTAGTTTCTAAGCCCTTTAAATCCGTAGAAACCTTGACTGTAGCGGTAAACAAGTCCCGCCATACGTTCGCCGAGAAACGCGTATTTGGATTCGCCGACATTGGCGAGTGGCGCCATCCCCATATTGAAAACTTGATAGCCATTTTCTTTCGCATCTTCAAACAAATTGATGAAGAGGAAATCCATAATACCTGATGGTGCTTCTTTGCCGTAGCGCATTAAATCAATCGAGGAAAGTTCATCGTTATAAGCAGGCATCATGGACGCAAAGGCGATGATTTTTCCAGCTTCATTTCTAGCAACCGCAACCCCCGCTTGTTCTAAATAATAGGTGTCGAAAAAGCCTAGAGAAAAACCTTTTTCCGTACGACCGTCTAGCCATTCATTGGATATTTTACGCAGCGTATTCCAAACATCAGAGCTAAACGGCGCTTCGAGAATCTCAAATTGATAGCCTTCGCGTTCAAATTTGTTCATTAAAGCGCGCTCCCCCTTTTTCTTTTTCCCAGAAAGAGAGAAGTTGGTGACATCAACGTAACCTTCCTCGCCTAGTTTAATAAAGTCAAAACCAATTTCGTGTAAGTATGGCAACATGTCCCCGCGGACTTCATAAAATACGGGGCGATAGCCGAACAAATCCGCTTTCTCAAGCAGTTCTAAAATGGCCGCATCACGCCGATTTGGATCCCCCGTAGGTTCGCCCATAATCACCATTTTATCGGCGATAATTCGGAAGCCAAAAAGGACGTCGCCATCTTGTGCCCAAAATAGCAATTTGTCGCGCAGAAACATGGTGTGGCTTACTTCATTGCCGCCCCACTTCTCTAAATGGGCGCGCACTTTTTCGGCTTCAAAAGGGCTGCCAAATTTTTCCTCGGATTGCGAGAAATAAATGTAGATGGCTACTAGGCAGATGACCGCGATGAGCATGCCGATGAAGCCGGTTACCCACACGTGTTCAGACGCAATTTCCAAGTATTCCGGAATTTGCTTTTTATGTTGGATGTTCGGCGAATTGTAAATACCGATGATAACATATCCGGCTAGGCAGGCAATAAAGATGACCGCATCCATGATGATTTTACTCCACGTGTACACAAATTTTTCACGGTAAAATTCTTTTCTCGCTAAATACACGCACAGTAAAATGATGCCAAGGAAAATCGCTTGTTTGATGGAAAATACACGCGCCAAGGTGTTGAAAATCGCGCAGCCTAGTATGATAATCGTTGTGATGTAGGCTTTTTTCGTTTTGCTTTCAATAGCTCGACCTAGGCCAAGCAGCAGAAAACCAAACGCGACGTTTGTAACCTGGGAGATGAACAGAAAACCAAAAGGCATGAGTTTATACAAAAATGGGACGTGGTAGATCGCAAATGGTGCAACAGAAGAAATAACGAGCAGTAAACCGCTGAAATAAACGAAAATAATAAGGAAACGATGCGCTAGTTTTTGTAAAAATAGAAAGGGTAAATTTTCTAAATAATCGTTAAATCGTTTGCCGGCTTTTTGTACGAAGAAAAATAAGCCTGCGATAAATGGGACAATGTAGTAAAAGATTCGGTAAAACAACAACCACACGAGTGCCAGTTCTTCTGAAACGCCTAGCTGCCCGAGGCCGTAAAGCATGACTAAATCAAATGTGCCGACACCGCCTGGAACCATTGAAATAATCCCAATAACAGAAGCGATGACGAAAAGTGGAAATACTTTCATCAAATCGACTGGTTCATTCATTAAAAAGCCAATGATGACAAAACAACCAAATGCAAAGCCCCATTCTAAAAGCGATGCAGAAATTAATGTCAACTCACGTTTTAGCGGCAAGTCTTCAAACAGCGACTTGCTTTTCCATTTGGTGACTGTAAATAAAATCGGAAAATAAAGTCCGCCGCCAAGAAGCCACGGCCAGTAGCTGATAAAATGATTCGCAAAATTTGGAATGGCCAGTGTTGTAAGGCCAATTAAACAGTAAATGGATAGTCCAGAAACTAAAAATAATGCTATTTTTGAAATCGCAAGTAAAATTTCTTTGTGTGATGCATTTTTCCCGTAAAAACTAGCGCGTAAAGAAGCGCCCAAAACGCCGCCAAAACCACCAATATTGGTGAATGTATTTGTAATCCAGCCTGAGGAGACAACGTGCATCGCTGAAAATTTCCCCGGTAAAAGTTTGACGATGACAAAATCATAAATAAGCATCGGCGTTACGGCAACTAGCCCGACAATGACCATAATAAAAATACTCTCCGGGCTTTGTGAAGTTAAATTTTGCTTGAGTGAGCTATAATCGACGGTCGTTAAAATGTTGATGACCTCGTAAATGACGAATAACATAATAAGAGAAACAAAGACGATTTTGACAATCTTACTATTTCTCTGGAAAAAATCATAGGCTTGTAGTAATTTTTCTTTCATTTCCATTCTCCTTCGCTTGTCAAAGAATTAACGCTTTCTTTTCCCAATTCGTTTTCGAAGCGTTGGTACGCTATACATCACAATAACGCCCAAACAACCACTTAAGGTGTTTAAAATCACATCGTCTATATCCGTTGAACGACCAGTTGGTAGCATAATACCATCAAAACCGGTAATCAGTGTTGTTTGTGCAAATTGAACGAGCTCAACCGTACAAGATGTAAGAAATACAACTAAAATGGCCATGCTTGCCCTTTTACAAATTTTAAAATAAAGTAAAAAGAAAGAAAGTGGTGCAAGAAGCAAAGCATTTCCTACAATTTGAATGATTGTCGGCATTGTCGGTAAAGTTTGTCTAACCGTATTTTCGATTGTTGTAAAAGGCTTGAGGTTAATCATATCCGTTTGAATGTAAAAATTCCCTATGTAAGTACTGCTAACAAAATCCCCCAAAGCAATGTACATAACAAGATGGTGTAATACAAACACGTATAAAATAAAAACAATAAACCAAACAAAATCAATACTCGTCTTTAAAACAGCTTTTTTTGTTAAAATAAAAGTAATGATAAGTAAAAACAATCCATTTGCGGCTGAATTAATGAGCTCGGGTCTGCTCCCAAATTGGAGCGCTAGTGTAATCCCGTACCCGAGATATAAAATCGGAAGGCAAAGGACAAGATATTTTAAATTTCGTGCTTGCATTAAAAAGGTTCACGCCTTCCAAATTTTTTCTATACGTCTAGTGTAGCAGATAGGTCCCTTCTTGAAAAGCGTTCCCACGTATATTCTAGCTTACATTTTTGCAAGCCTAAAATTAATTAAAAAATCTAGTTGACCTTGACGTAACGTTAAGGTTTACAATATGAATACGGAGGTGGTTGGAATTGGAATACACAATTCAAAAGGTGGCGAAACTAGCTGGTGTAAGTGCACGTACACTACGCTATTATGACGAGATTGGGCTTTTAAAACCGGCAAGGCTCTCGACAAGTGGCTACCGAATATACGGGCAACGGGAGCTTGATTTGCTACAACAAATTTTGTTCTATCGTGAGATGGATCTGGCTCTTCCTGAAATTAAAGCGCTCGTCACGGACCCTACTTTTCAGCCAAAAGAGGCTCTAAAAAGTCACCGGCAGGAACTCCTTCGTAAAAAAGAACGACTTGATGCGTTGATTCGAAATGTCGAGAAAACGCTTGAAAACATGGAAGGAATGGTGAACATGTCTGACAAAGAAAAATTTGAAGGATTTAAGAAAGATTTAATTGAAAAAAATGAAGCAAAGTACGGCGATGAAATTCGTGAAAAATACGGCGACGAAACGGTCGATGCGAGCAATGCGAAAATGATGAACCTTTCGGAAGATGATTTTGCGAAGATGGAGGCGTTAAATGACAAGCTATTTGACTTGTTGGAACGCGTAAAAACGGATGCGACCTTGCAGGAAGACATCTATTTGGCTCATAAAGAATGGCTCTCCTTCTCTTGGCCAGATTATTCGGAAGAAGCACACATTGGTCTTGTGAACATGTATGTGGACGACGATCGCTTTAAAGCTTACTATGACAACCGCGGCGGAGCTGGAACTGCCGAACGACTTCGCGATGCTGTCATGGCTTCACTTTAGGAAAAAATCCCACTTTCAGTTTGAAAGTGGGATTTTTGGTGTCTTAACGCTTTTTATGGTATCTTTTGTATAGTAAACTTTATGGAGGATTTTATATGGCAAAAAAATCAACGGATAAAAAACTGCTCATTAAAATTTCGGTGGCAGTTGTGCTCGGACTTTTAGCTTTTGATGCGATTATTATTTGGGCATTAATGCAGTAAATTTTAGGAGGAAAAATATGAAAAAGTGGTTGCTTATTATCCCCTTTTTATTTATTTTAGGTGGGATTCCATTTGCAAATCGAATTTACCCACTTATCTTTGGAATTCCATTTGTTTTAGCTTATATTGCGGCGGGTGTTATTCTGTCCTCTATCATTTTGTTTCTTTTGTATAAATGGGAACAAAACGGGGAGGATAATTTATCATGACGGCGCTTTTTATTATTTCGGCCTTTTTTATTTTAACGATTATTTTAGCAATTCGCGCGAAGCAAAAACAAAAAATGACACTTGAAAATTGGGCGGTCGGGAACCGAAGCTTTAATACTGTATTTGTCTTTCTTTTAACGGCGGGTGAAGTGTATACGACGTTCTCGTTTTTAGGTGGGAGCGGCTGGACGTATTCGAAGGGGATTTCAGCGGTTTATGTGATGGTTTACATTGCGCTTTCTTATGTTTCGTCTTATTTCTTACTTCCGCTTATTTGGTCTTATGCGCATGAGCATCGCCTTGTTTCACAGTCTGACTTTTTTGCTAAAAAATATGATAGCAAATGGCTTGGCGTTATCGTGGCTATCGTGGGCGTTATCGCGATTATTCCCATTATCGTCATTCAGCTAAAAGGGCTTGGCATCATAGTTTCGCTCACATCATATGGAAAAATCCCAATGAATGCTGCGATAATAATTGGAACGCTCGGCATCATTTTATATTCCGTTCTTTCAGGAATTCGCGGCGTTGCTTGGATTTCCGTTTTAAAAGATTTTATGATTTTATTTGTCATTGTGTTTATGGGAATTTATTTGCCACTTCACTATTTTGGCAGTTACGGCGAACTTTTCACACAAGTAGCTGCAATTAAGCCAGAACTGCTAACATTTCCAGAAACCACTTACACGGTAACTTGGTTTATTAGTACTGTTCTCTTTTATGTGCTCGGTTTTTATATGTGGCCGCAAGTTTTCGCGTCTACGTTTACCGCAAAAAACGCAAATACTTTCCGTAAAAATGCGATAATCAGCCCAATTTACACGCTCATGCTATTATTTGTCATTTTCATCGGATTTACAGCCGTCATTAAAGTGCCCGGCTTGCAAGGTGACGAAAGCGATCTTGCACTCATTCAGCTCGCCATTCAAAGCTTTAACCCGTTTTTCGTGGGTATCATTGGGGCGGCGGGCATGCTCACCGCACTTGTGCCGGGTTCGATGCTCTTAATGACAGCGAGTACCTTATTTTCTAAAAACATTGTCTTTGGGTTAAAAGGAAGCTACAACGAGGCGCGTGTCGCAAGGTTGTCCAAACTTTTCGTGCCGCTTCTTGGCGCCCTTTCTTGCGTGTTCGTTTTCCAAGGTGGCAATGCGCTTGCAGCGATTCTTCAAGTGGGCTACAGTCTCATTGTGCAGCTTTGTCCGGCGCTCTTTGCAAGTTTGATGAAGCGTAATCCAGTGACAACGGCCGGCGCCATTTCAGGAATTGCAACGGGGATTTTAATTACCATTTTTGTCAGCAATTACAGCATGACGCTTGCAACGATTTTCCCTGACTTGCCGCGCACAATTAGCGATATTAACATTGGCTTCCTGCCACTACTGGCAAATATTCTCGTCACTTTTATAGTTAGCGCATTCACGAAAAAGGAGAATTTTCGGCATTAAAAAAAACTTGGCATGATTACCAAATTTTGACTACTTTTCCAAAAATATTTCTACGTTTGACCCAACCATTTACAAAGCCATGGTTATTCGAAATTTGAAATTCCATTTCATTATTGCGCGAACGCACGGCAGAAATCAGGTGCGTATAGTAGTTCCCTTTTACTTTACAAAAAACGATTGTTTTCGGTTCTAATAAAGTGTGTTCATTCACGGGTTCTAAACTAACTGGCTGATTTGACTTAATGATGGGCAACATAGAATTACCCGCTTCTTTGTACTTCTCGATGAACTGGCCATTTTGAAGTAAGGAAGCGATGTAGCTTGCCTTGGACATAAATTCTCCCTCCTTTTCATGTCTAAATGTAACATATAGCCTACAGTTTGTAAACAAAAAAAAGCTGATTCCGCGGGGGATCAGCTTTTTACTTTTTTCTTTTGATTTGATTTTAGCGACAGCTTCACGACACACTCCACGTGGCTTGTCATCGGGAACATGTCGACCGGTTGCAAATACCGAATACGATAGCGTTTTTCGAATAAAGCTAAGTCGCGGGCTAACGTAGAAGGATTGCATGACACATAGACAAGTTGCTTCGGACGAGCGCTTAAAATGGCTTGCGTTAAACTTGCATCAAGTCCAGTTCGCGGCGGGTCAACAATGATTGCGTCAGGCGCGTAGCCTTCACTTCGCCAATTTTGGAAGACTTCTTCTGCCGTTCCAGTCACATAATGTGCGTTTGTAATTCCGTTTTTCACCGCATTGTTTTGCGCATCTAAAACGGCTTCACGGACCACGTCCATGCCGCGCACTTCTTGTACTTTTTTAGCGAGCGAAAGCCCAATTGTGCCCACGCCGCAATACGCATCGACAATTTTTTCATCGCCAGTTAGCGTAAGCGCTTCTGAAACTTCCTCGTATAAACGATTCGTTTGCTTCGGATTGAGCTGGAAAAAGGCACGTGCCGATAAATCAAAATGAAGCTCTTTAAGCGCCTCTTCAATGCTTGCCTTTCCATCTAAAAGAAGCGTCTTATCTCCAAAAATTAGAGACGTCTTATCAGAATTGATGTTTTGCATGATTGATACAATTTCTGGGTGGCGCGCCTTAATTTCTGTTAGGATTTCTTGTTTTTTCGCAAATTTTTCGCTTGTCGTCACAAAAACAAGTTGCACCTCATCCGTTTCAACGCCCACGCGGACAACAATTGTGCGGATGAATCCTCGGCCGGTTGCTTCATCATACGCGGATATCCCGTATTTCGTAAGTAAATCGCGCACCGAATTCGTGATTTCAACCGTCCGCTCATCTTGTACGAGACAATCACTTGTTGGCACAAGTTCGTGTGAATCCGCACCAAAAAGACCTGTCACGATAGCGCCGTCTTGATTAGTTCGCGCTTGAAATTGGCTTTTATTGCGGTACCGGAACGGGTCTTCCATACCAATTGTATCGCGAATTTTCATTTTGTCGGTATTGAACGTTGTATGTTTCTTCAGCGCTTGAATTAAAATATCTTTTTTAAACTGTAGTTGCGCCGAATAGGATACGTGTTGCAACTGACAGCCCCCACATGCTTCGTATACGGGACAAGGCGCGACAACCCGATTGGTTGATGGTTTTCTGATTTTACGCACCACGGCTTCACTGTATTTTGGCGCTGTTTTAGTCACTTTTACGACGACCTCTTCATCCGTCAGTGCGCCTTTAACAAAAATAATAGTTCTTTTAAAATATCCGATTCCTTCGCCGTTAATTCCCATTTTTTTGATGGTGAGTGGGAATTCTTGTCCGACCTTGATTTGCGCTTCGCTCAACATGCTCTCCTCCATTCATTCTTTCTTATACTACCAAAAATTGCGAGTTTTGTCATGGCTGTTTTTAGCTAAAATTTGGTACAATAGCCATATCAGCCTTGGTTTTACTGAACGAAGGAGGCTTTTTGAAAGGATGGAAAAAAACGTGATTGTACTTGCTGGAATGATTGGCGCTGGTAAAAGCAGCTATACGGAGCTGATTGCAAAGGAACTTGGTTCAAAGGCATTTTATGAGAGTATTCAAGATAATCGCATTCTTGAAATGTTTTATAGCGACCCGAAACGCTGGGCTTTTGCGCTACAAATTTATTTTTTAAATACGCGTTTTCGTAGCATTAAACGCGCCCTTTTAGATCAAAATAATGTTTTAGATCGCAGCATTTATGAGGATGCGCTTTTCACGAAAATTAATTTTGAGGACGGGAATATTTCGGAGCCGGAAATGGATACGTATTTGGATTTACTGGACAACATGATGGAAGAGATTAGTACGCTTCCGAAAAAGTCGCCTGATCTGCTCATTTATTTGCGCGGAAGTTTAGAAACGGTTTTAAAACGCATTAAACTGCGCGGACGTCCTTATGAGCAAATTGAGCTTAATCCCGCCTTGCTGGACTATTACACCACCTTGAATGCGCGTTATGATGACTGGTTTGACGCTTACGATCATAGTGACACGCTTGTTGTCAACATTGACGAAATTGATATCCACAATGAAGCGGATGCGGTTTATTTTATGGACTTAATTCGCGCTAAGCTAAATGAAATTCGGTCATAAAAAAAGGACTGGCGATAAAATCGCCAGTCCTTTTTAATTGATTTCGCCGACTGCTCTTCTCTGTTTTAAAATGAGAAGTGTCGCATTGATTTCGCCGCCAATCATTAAAATAATGCCTGTCAGATAAAACCATAACATTAAAATAATGATGACACCGATACTGCCGTATGTCGCTGAATAGTTGCCAAAATTATTGACGTAAAATGCAAAACCCATTGATGTAAGCGACCATCCGACTGTTGAAAAAAGCGCACCTGGTAAGATTTTAAACAAATGATTGCGCTTCGCTGGTGCAACCCAATATAAAAATGTAAAAACAACAAAAATAACAATGACTGTTACTAACCAGCGAATATTATTCCAGAAATCTATGACCTCAGGTGAAACATGCAGATGGTCAAAAACGAATAAGCCAATTTGTTGACCGAATACAAGTAAAATTAACGTGATTGCAACCGTTGCTAACATCGCGAGTGTAAAAACCATCGATACAAAACGCTTGATGAAATAATTACGTCTGTCGCTTACACTGTATGCTTTGTTAAGTGCTTTTGTGACAGCATTCATACCATTTGAAGCTGACCAAAGTGTCCCAATAATCCCAATCGATAGCAACCCACCATTTCGGTTTGAGAGCAACGAATCTAAATTGCTTTCTAAAAAGTTAATAATTTCTTTTGGAGCGAACTCTTGAATTAAATTAAAAACAGCATCTTTATCTATATTTAAATAGGCGAGTAATGTCGCCGCAATTAAAAGCATCGGAAAGATTGAAAAAAGCATATAATAGGCTAGCTGTGCGGCACTTCCAGAAACATCATTCTTTCCAAAACGCTCGATAATAATGCGGATAAAACGATA
This sequence comes from Listeria sp. ILCC792, assembly GCF_900186135.1. Classification (NCBI taxonomy): domain Bacteria; kingdom Bacillati; phylum Bacillota; class Bacilli; order Caryophanales; family Listeriaceae; genus Listeria; species Listeria sp. ILCC792. The sequence goes on along the minus strand of NZ_FYBO01000010.1, from coordinate 89,659 downwards.
TAGCGGGTGCCTCGTTAGCATTTTTAGCATAAAAAATTCCTCCTTCCAACCATTTTTTCTAGTCCTTTAAAATTCGCGCACCATGTTATTTTATGATAAAATGCTTTTTATTACGAATAAAAAGGGGCCAAACCGTATGAATTTAGAAAATCCCTCTCAAGAAAATGTGGATTTTATGTTAAAAGAGATTACTTCCAAACTAAAAATGGTAAACAGCGGTGTATTTGAAAATTTAAAACTCGAAAACATTCATTATGATAGATTGCTCGATTTATATACGTTAATTCACCGCAAAAAATTGATTAGCCCTAGGGAAATGCAATTATTTGCTGAAGAATTAAGCTTCATTCGTATTTAAGTAGTTTTCCGCAAAATCAACAAATTCTTTTAAATCGAATATTTTAGACGGGGCGAGCGCAATTTCTTTTTTGTGGCTCCCCTTTTCTTTTTCAAAAACTTCGCCGATTTTTAAGAACGCTTCGCTGTTGTAATTCTTTTCTTCAAACATTTGGATAACCCGCGCATTGTTTTTAAGCAGTGTCGCTCTATTCATTTTATTTGCGACTTTGTTTGAGCGTTCTTCTGCCAAATGAAGCGATGTGTTTGAATCATTATCAACACCGAACAAAACGATTTTACTACCTGTTATTTGATACAGCTTCCCTAAAGGAGAATTTTCCCCAAAACCATGTTCTAAAGAGTGATTTTCGAGGATTTCTGCCGCGTGTTTCCCCCAAGCTGTGAAGGAATAAAAGGGGTGATTGCTCCTTGACACTTCTGGAAGTGCTCGGAAAGTTTCTGCGATAACACCCATTTTATAGCTCGGTGTTCGGTTTGGATCAAAGACTGGCATTGTTTCTCTGATTTCTTCCCACCATTCTTTTGGTACTGGAGGGTTTTCCCAATTTTCCGGGTCGGACAAGCCTCCTGTTTGAGCAGGCATGACAATCGTTCCACTTTTCGTTATAACCGTTTGCAGTGCATCAATAAGTGTAATAGCACCGCCACAAATCCAGCCAGCTTGTGACATGGAGGCGTGAAAAATAATCGTGTCCCCTTCTTTTAAGCCGGCTTCTCTAAATTCAGTGAGCAAACGTTCTTTAGTGAATGGGACTTTTGTTCTTTGTATTGTAAGCTTCTCCCCCATTTTATCCCTTCTTTCTTAAAAAACTGCAACATGTGTATGTTGCAGTTTTGTCTTTAGTCGTTTTCACCTTGATAAGTCAAAATTTCTGGACCATTTTTTGTAATCGCAATCGTATGTTCATATTGCGCAGAAAGTGAGCCATCAACAGTTCGAGCTGTCCAGCCATTATCGTCCATTTTAGCACGCCAATCACCAATATTTACCATTGGTTCAATTGTAATTACCATGCCTTCTTTTAAGCGAGGTCCTTTACCGGGTTGTCCGTAATGTGGGACTTCTGGTTTTTCATGTAATGTTGGGCCAACACCGTGACCGATGAAATCACGTACGACACTTAACTTTTCGTTTTCGACATACGTTTGAATGGCATGACCGATGTCGCCAATTCGATTTCCGACTTGAGCTTGTTCAATTCCAAGATAAAGTGATTTGCGCGTTACTTCCATTAAATGCTTCACTTCGTCGCTCACTTCACCGACAGCATAAGTCCAAGCTGAATCTGCAAGCGCTCCGTGATAATTCACGACCATATCAACCGTCACTATATCGCCTTCTTTTAAAGGGGTTTTGCGCGGAAAACCATGGCAAATTTCATCATTAATGCTTGCACATGTCGCATACTCATATCCTTCAAAGCCTTTTTGTTCCGGAGTAGCTCCTTGGCTTTTTAAAAACTTTTCTGTAAACACTTCAATATCCCAAGTTGTAATGCCTGGTTGAATTAATTTTGCGATTTCTTGGTGTGTTGCAACTAAAATATCGCCAGCACGTTTCATTTCGTCAATTTCGCGGCGTGATTTAAGTGTGATCATTTCGTTTTTCATCCTCCCTAAAAAATTCCACTATTCTTTATTATAACCTTCTACTAGCATAAAATAAAGTATTCTATAAAAAAGGTTGCACAATTTTTTCGAACATTTATAATAGAGTTATTGGTGAAGACTTTATCAAGCTATCCATTTTTTTACATTATGAATAGCTGTTCACAAAATTCTTAGAAAATGGTGGTTAGAAGATGGCAAAAGTGATGATTGTTTATGCAAGTATGACTGGAAACACTCAAGAAATTGCGGACATCTTAGGTGAAGAATTAGAGAAATACGATATTGAAGTTGAAATCGAAGAGTGTATCAATGTTGAACCGGAAGATTTACTTGACTACGACGGAGCGCTTATCGGTGGTTACACGTATGACGACGGTCAACTTCCAGATGAATTTGTTGATTTTTATGAGGATATGGCTGATGTAGACTTTTCTGGAAAAGTTTGTGCATCGTTCGGGTCGGGCGATACATTTTATGATGAGTTCTGCTTAACAGTAGACCTTGTTGAAACCCGCTTAAAAGAACAAGGTGCGACAGTCCCTGTTGCTGGGCTAAAAGTAGATTTAGACCCTGACGAAGAGGACGTTGAGCGTGCAGAAGCTTATGCTAAAACATATGTGGACGTGCTTTTAGGCTAAGAAAATTATAGTTTTCTACAAAATAAAAGAACTAAGCCAGTGACTGGCTTAGTTCTTTTATTTAATCTTGATTTTGATTTTTAAATGATGGAATGAATACGAATAATGCTAAAATGATGCATAGCGCGCATGTAATGGGACGGATAAATAAAATCGACTGATAACCTGGTTCAATAAAGAAACCAACTAATGCAAGCATTCCCCAAGTAGCCACAGCGGTTAAGCTTAAATAACGGTTATTTTTCCCCACTAAGTATAAAATACTTGCCGTAACCATTAGGCTTGAACATATGTAACCAAATCGTCCCATTTCTTCTGCAGAAACACTAAAAATATTGACCAACACAACGTTTTGAGTATTTATCTGAAAAATAAAACCCGTAACAGCAACTGTAAATGACAATAACGCAATAAAAATTCTCATAAATTCCCCATCTTCTTTTTTTTAAATACATTATATCAATTTTTATGCAAAAAAAAATACGTTTTATAAAAAGTTCGAAATATTGTCAAATTTATTCTTATCGTTTGTTTTTTCTCCGATTATTCCTTATGATAATTGAAAAGGAGGAATCGAGATGGCCAATGATCAAGCAACACCTAAAAAAAACAGTACGAAGAAACCAGTTCCTGTTAAACTAATCGTTAGTGCAATTTTAGTTGTTTTTATTATTATTTTTGCAGCTGTGAATGCCGAAAAGGTTCGTGTAAACTTCATTTTCATGCATGTTGAAATGCCTTTAGTTCTCGTGATTTTATTTTCCACATTAATTGGTGCTTTAATCATGTTTGGTTTTAGTTATTTTAGAAAAAAATAATGAATTGACCTGTACAATATAAAAATGTGCAGGTTTTTTCTTGCTCAATCGTTGCTTTCCCAGTAATTTTAAGCTACTATTATCTTATCGAAAAAGATAGGTGTGATATATTGTGACAAAATTTAATGAAAAGTTAAACAAATACGCTGAACTAATCGTTAAAGTTGGTGTGAATGTTCAGCCAAATCAAAAAGTTGTGATTGCTTCTAGCATCGAATCGGCGCCTCTTACGCGTTTAATTACCAAGTATGCATTTGAAGCAGGTGCTTTAGATGTGATTGTAAATTGGAATGATGAAGCGGTAACACTTGAGCGCTATCACAGCGCCCCGCTGTCCGTTTTTGAAACAGCTCCTGAACATCGCGTGAAAGAACGAACTGAACTCGCTAAAGAAGGTGCTTGTTTTATTTCCATCGTATCAGAAAATCCTGATTTACTTAAAGACGTAGCAAGTGAAAAAATTTCTGCTAACCAAAAAACTATGGGAGAAGCACTTAGTGAATTCCGTGAACTCTCAATGGCGAATGTTGTAAGCTGGACTGTTGTGGCAGCTGCTTCTGCTGGCTGGGCAGAGAAAGTATTTCCTGACTTACCACTCGAAAAACAAGTTCCAACACTTTGGGAAACCATTTTTGAAACAACGCGCGTCAATACGGATAATCCCGTTGAAACTTGGAAAAACCACGATACTACTTTAAATGCTAAAGCAAATGAATTAAACGAAAAACAATTTAAAACATTACATTACACAGCTCCGGGAACTGACCTTTATATTGGTTTACCGGAAGATCACGTTTGGGTGGGTGCTGGTAGTTATAATGCAAAAGGGCATGAATTTATGGCAAATATGCCGACGGAAGAAGTTTTCTGTTGCGCGGAAAAAACGAGCGTGAAAGGTTACGTTTCTAGTACAAAACCGTTAAGTTACTCTGGAAACGTTATCGATAACTTTAAACTTACTTTTGAAGATGGTCGTATTGTAGGCGTTGAAGCTGAAAAAGGACAGGATATTTTACAAGATTTAGTGAATACAGATGAAGGCTCTCACTATTTAGGCGAAGTGGCGCTCGTTCCAGATCCGTCCCCGATTTCACAAAGCGGTATTTTATTCTACAACACGCTATTTGATGAAAATGCTTCAAACCATTTAGCAATCGGAAGCGCTTATGCGTTTAACATTAAAAACGGTGAAAACATGAGTCGTGAGGAACTTGACGCGCGCGGTGTTAACACGAGTTTAACGCATGTTGACTTTATGATTGGTTCAGATAAGATGAACATTGATGGCATCACGAAATCAGGTGAAACGATTCCTGTATTCCGTAATGGCGACTGGGCATTTTAAAATCCTTTGCGTTTAACATATACCGCGTGAAAGCTCCCTCCTGCTTGCAATTTCGGGAGGGGCTTCTTTTATTTTAAACAGAGAAAGAAGGTATATGATGAGATTTTCTACATGGGATATTAATTTAAAAGTGCGCCTTTTTGGGGAGGCACTGCTTGATATTTCTTTTTGGACGGTGTTCCCTTTTTTGACTTTATATTTTTCAGAAGCGATTGGGCGGCAAACAACGAGCTTGCTCCTGATTGTTTCGCAACTTTTGGCCGTTATTACTGCGTTACTCGGTGGCTATTTCGCTGATGTTTACGGACGAAAACGGATGATGAGCATTTCCGTTGTTGGTGAAGGAATTGGTTTTTTAATCTTTGCCATTGGGGCGCTTTCGTTTGTTGACTCACCGTACCTGAGCTTTTTTGGATTCACGATTGCGAGTATTTTTATGGCGTTTTATCAGCCGGCGAGCCAGGCGATGATTGCTGACGTTGTGAAGCCAGAACATCGTAGCCATGTTTATTCGGTTTTCTACATGATGATTAACATCGCCGTTGTGATTGGCCCAATTATTGGGGCGGTCGTCTTTAACAGCTTCACCGTTCAGACGCTACTCGCGATTACATTTTTTGATATTGTTCTTCTTTTTCTTTTGCAAAAATTTGGTCATGAAACGGCGCCGCTCGCGCTAAACCCAGTCTTAAGAAAGGAACAAGCGAGCAAAAATATTTTAACCGTTTTAATGGAGCAAATTAAAAATTACCAATTAATTTTCAAAGATAAAATATTTTTCCTCTACATTTTAGCTGGCGTCATTATTTCGCAATCTTTCATGCAACTTGACCTTCTATTCCCGCTTTATATTAAAGAAGTCATTGGCGCATCAAGCTTGTTTGGTATCCCGCTTAGCGGCGAAAAACTATTTGGCGTCGTCGTTTCCATCAACGGCTTTTGTGTTGCGTTACTCACTGTGTTTATGACACGCTGGATGACACGTTACAAGGAAAAATTTGTCTTTATGAATTCCTCGTTCTTATACGGCATCGCTATTATGTGTTTTGCCATTTCAACAGGCGCACTTGGTGCCATTTTCGCTATCATTTTATTTAGTTTTGCTGAACTGATGACTGTAGGTATACAGCAAAATTTCGTTTCCAAACTAGCACCGGAAGATAAGCGGGCGATGTATTTCTCGGCGGCGGGCCTTCGGTATACGCTCGGGAAAGTCATTGCTCCACTTGCCATTACGCTTGCGACATTCATTGGGTATTTTTATACTTTTGCGATTATTGCCAGTTTGGCGGTCATTAGTGGACTGATTTATTACGTTATGTACATTCAATATGAAAAAGCACATCATTAAACGTGTCGCGGCAATCGCATTTTAAACGATGGTCGCGACATGTTTTTTTATTACAGAGATTACGGTGAATTTACTTTCTTCAAAAAAAGAAAAGGTTCTGATTAACATTTCTTATCATGAAGCTAAATCTGGTGCTTAACGCGCGAAAAAGCTTTATACTGTTCCATAAGGCCTTTTGTGCCGAGTATTTTATTGTTAAAGAAAGTTAGGTGTTAAAATGTTTGGGAGTTCAACAATTGGGATTGATTTAGGTACGGCGAACATCCTCGTCTACAGCAAATCAAAAGGTATCATTTTAAACGAACCTTCTGTAGTAGCTTTAGACACACACACGAAACAAGTTTTAGCGATTGGAACAGAAGCTAAAAATATGATTGGAAAAACACCTGCGTCTATCGTGGCGATACGGCCAATGCGAGATGGAGTTATTGCAGATTTTGATATTACTAGCGGCCTTCTTCAGGAAATTATGCGACGGATTAACGCAGCAGGCGGAGGTTTTAAGAAACCAAAAGTAATCGTTTGTACGCCTACGGGAGCAACTTCCGTTGAACGTCGCGCGATTACCGATGCGGTTAGCAGCATGGGGGCGCGCTCTGTCGTTCTAATTGAGGAACCTGTAGCCGCCGCAATTGGAGCCGATCTTCCGGTTGACGAGCCACTGGCGAACACCATTGTCGACATTGGTGGTGGAACGACTGAAATTGCGATTATTTCTTATGGAGGGGTTGTATCTAGTACCTCGATTCGAACTGGCGGCGATCATATCGATGAAGAAATCATCGCGTACATTCGGAAAAATTATAACGTTTTAATTGGCGAATCCACAGCTGAACGCGTCAAAATGGAACTCGGCTACGCGCCTATCCCGCATGCGGAAAAAACAATGGAAGTTCGCGGACGCGATTTACTCACTGGTCTTCCGAAAGTGGTAGAAATTTCCTCGAATGAAATCCAACATGCGATTTCTGAACTATTAAATCGTGTTTTGGAAGCAATCCGCCTGACGCTTGAAAAATGCCCTGCGGAATTAAGTGGCGATATTGTTGACCGCGGCATTGTTTTAACTGGTGGCGGTGCCCTCATTCAAGGCTTACAAGAATGGCTTGTAAAACAAATTGATGTGCCAGTACATATGGCGCCAAGTCCGATGGAATCGGTTGCGATTGGCACAGGAAAATCACTGGAGTATATCGAAAAATTAGATAAGCTAGCTGGAAAATAAAAAAAGCGTGTGAACCTTGTTAAAATAAGGATCACGCGCTTTTTATTTCCTTGAAAAGTCGCTCTTAGTTTGATAAAATTAATTCGTTAGGCTTTTGTCCTGGTAGCTCAGTAGGATAGAGCGACAGCCTCCTAAGCTGTAGGTCGTGGGTTCGATTCCCTCTCAGGACATCTATAAAAAGAAACATAGGTAAGCAAAAATCCAGTAATAATTCCATCTTTCGAAATGGATTTCACTGGATTTTTGTTTATTTATATCCTAAACTCTTTTATTTTAAACAATTAAAGTTGTATAAATCATTCTACTAAAAAATGGTCGCTTCCGCGACCACTTTTTCTTAATCTTATTTCTCCACCAATCTAAAATGTTGCCACGGAAGAATATTTTCAAGCAAATAGCGTTCTTCTGGAACGACACGGGCCACGATATTTGTGTTGCCAGAGTTTTCCATATCACGGAGAGCAATTTGCATTTCGCCTTTGTAACGCTCGTAGCCGTTGTTATCGATTGTCACATCACCTAAAGCAAGTTTTTCCGTATCATGAGCTGGGAAATCATGCGTTTTAAAGTTTACGCGCGTCATCGTTGAACGGATAACATAAGCGGAAACGTCGCCACGGTTGAAGTGTTTTTGCGTCAACACGATTTCTTTTTCAACAGCAGTTGTTCCTGGTAAAAATTCAACTGCGATTTGTAATTCGTTGCGGTTCAGTTCACCGAGTGCCTTTAGCTCCGCCTCAGATGCGAACATGTTCCCCACAATAACATCGTCAATTAAACCGGTATTCCACAAATCTTTCGCTTGAACAGTAATATCCACGCCGCGATGTTCCTCAAGCGTTGGAAGTCCCCCGTCTACAACGAACCACGGACCATATTCGCCGCTGTTTGAAGAAACAAAAGCAGCCGTTCTTAAGTTTAAATCTTTAAATTGCTTGCTCGTACGTAAGAAGTGCTCGCGTGAAAGCGCCGTGTAGCGTCTTGGATAAAAGTTATGGCAACCGATAATGTTTGCCACATTTGCTTTATAAGATAAAATATTTTCAACATAACGTGTACCGTTACTAATGTTTAATTCAATCATTAAATCGTTGTCATCAAAGCTCATTGCCGCTTCTTCCGCGCCCGAAAAACCTAAATCAAGGCGTAAACCAGATAAGCCGATTTCTTTAAAACGGTCAAGTTCTTGATAAGTAACATTAAGCGATTCAAAAACAGTCGGATCAACGTCGGCAATAACTTCATAACCGAGCTCATTCGCGCGTTTACAAATCGTTTCGAGTTTCGCGAATTCTTCTTTATCGTTTGCCGAAATTAAACATGTAAAAATACGACTGAAGCCATATTTTGCAGCAGTTTCAATATATTGTAGTGATTCTTCTAAGGCAACATGTTGCGGGAAAACCGAAATACCTAATTTTCTCATAGTCAAAAACCCTCTCTTCTCTTATTTCGTGCGATATAGTTCAACAATTTCTTTCGCTAAATCTTTAAACGTGATGGCATTCATCAAGTGGTCTTGTGCATGCACAAGTAAAAGCGACACTTCTGTTTTTTCACCACGAGCTTCTCCTTGGATTAAAGCCGTTTGCGAATGATGTGCTTCGAGTAAAGCTTCCTCCGCTAATTTGATTTGTTCGTCGGCTTTTTCAAAATCACCTTTTTTTGCTGCATCAATAGCGAGCATAGCATCGCTTTTTGCGTTGCCTCCAAAAACGATAAGTCCCATAATAGTTTGTTCTAATTCCATTTTATACACGTCCTTTTCTTTAATTATCCGCTTGCATCATTCGAAATGCTTGATCTAATACTTTGTTTCCATCCATGGTGCCAAAGTCTATGCTGTCAATAATCTCAACCGGTATTCCAAGTGGATCTAATTTTTTCTTTAAATTTTTAGCTAAAAAACGAACTTGCGGTGCGAGTAAAACGGCGTCCGTATTCTGGATATGTTTATGAACATCAGCCTCAGCAACAGCGAGTACTTCCGTTTCAATCCCGCGTTCAGAGCTTACCTCAGTCATTCTTTTTACAAGTAGGCTACTTGACATTCCTGCCGAACAAATGAGCATAATTTTTTTCATTTTGACCCTCCGAAATCGAAATTTAGCAACAAACTATTAGAATGCAAGTTTCATGCCAACTTCATTATTTTCAAATGCCTGCTGTATCCTCTTTTTCTTTTACACAAAATCAGTAGAAGTGTGTAGCTTTCTACACACTTCTGCATATTTTAGTCTGCCGCACCAATTCGATTCGCGAGCATCATTTGCGTGAGATAAGCAATTTCGGATTGCGGCACTGTAATATTATACTCGCGCTCCACATTTTCCATCATTTGCTGGGTGACTTGCATCTCAACTAAATGATTTTTCGCAAACTCATTAAAATCTGGGAACTCACGGTCAACAGCACCCAGGCGCATGCGTTCAATTAGGAATGCTAAATGTAAAATCATGCCGATGTCAACACCCGGTTCTAAAATTAAGTTAAGTTGAATTTGCAACTCGGAAATGATTTTCCGCAAGAAATAAACAAGCTCTTCCGCTGACTCGACAGCTGTTAAATTTCCGTTTAAAGAAGCAATTAATTTTTCATAAGGTACTTCGTCATTTAAAATTCGTTTGATAATGTCGATGCCGCCATCTGAAAAGACTTCAAGCGCACTGAAAAATGGAATATCACGATACTGGAATTCAACAGAACCCATAATTGCTAAAATATTGTATTCCTCCATCAACTGATCAATGCGCTCACGAAACGCCTCTTTGTGCAGAAATTGCAGAACAATAATTTCCACTTTCGTTTGGTCAATAAGCGGTTCCACACGAGCCCGAAGCTGTTCGGCAACGCCTTCTCCAGTGAAGCAAGTAAAAATAACAACATTTTTAGCAGGTTTCGCCCGTAAAATTTGTGCTTTATATTTGTTTTCAAACAATTGCTGACAACTTTGGTAGATGTCTTCAAGTCCCCTGCCAAGCGAAGCCTTTCGAATTGCCTCAAGCACAACCGGCGTGCTAGCCATAGTCACCGTTTTCGTCCGAATGCCGAGCTCTTCTGTCAGCATGTTCCCAAACGAAGCGAGCGAGCCCATATCTGAAAGAATTAGCACACCTTTTTGTGGATCTAACTTGACGACCAGTTTTTTAACTTTTTCATACATCGTCTTCACTTCCATCGAAAGCGGCATGTCGATTGCCGTACCACTTTCAATGCTTAAAAGTTCCTGCACCGTTTCCACCATGCTCGTTGCAGTCGAGCGGCCATGCATGAGGACTAAAACTTCCACTTGCGCTTCACTCACAAACATCGATTCAACCACTTCTGCTGTTAAAAACATCGTTAAGAAGCCAATTTCATCAAATGGGATTTCAATGCCTAGTTCCTGCTCAATTAAAGAAGAAATATCAATGGCAACTTGGAACTCCTTCGGATATTTTTTGCGAACATTGTTTAAATCGGGGTGAATAATATGTTTTTGTTCGCGAATCCGTTCAATTGTGCTTTGTAAATGAAGTGCAAAAGCAAAGCGCATCTTGTCATTATACTGCCGTTCTAGGCGGTTTGTCGCCACTTCATATACGCGCTCCGTAAGCCGCCAAATTTCTGGGACAATGATTTCCTTCGCCGTTTGTTGCGTCGGAAGTTGCACCATATAATCGTGGAAATATTGGTCCACGTCCACATAAAGTGCAGCTTCGAGCTCTGTCTGATTTTTCCCCTCTTTAATCAATTCGTCAGCACGATCTTGAATGGCTTGGTAGACATCATTTACGTTCGTATATTTGGCCGCACTTTCCTCGCTCGAATCGGCAAATTTAAAAATCGTTTTATTCACGTCAATAAGGCGATTAAGCTTTTCAGGCTCGTCTTTCATGTGCAGTAGACCTTTTTGAACATGGATGGGCAAATCGTCCTGTTCGATTAAAATGTAGTTTGTCGCCTTCGTTTTATAATGTAAGAACGCTTTCGCACACGCCAATTTTAAGTCACGTTGCAATTGTCCCACATTGGCGCTTGCATGATAAAGTAAAAAGGCGATTAGAGCTTGGCGATGTACGCGAATCGGCTGGTTTAACCGGCGCGCTTCCTGCTTCAAGAAAAATTCAATCAATTGATAGCGCTCTTCCAAATTGCGTTCTGAAAGTGCTGGTAGCGTAATCGTCATCGGAATCCGTCTAGTAAACGTTTCAAGGAGAAAATTATCTGGCGATTCCGTTGTCGCTCCAATAATTTGCACCTGTGCGGTATGCACTTTTGAACTTTCACCAAGCGGACGATACTCCCCCTTATCGATAAAAGTAAAGAGCATTTCCTGACCTTCTGGCGGCAAGCGATGAATTTCATCTAGGAAGAGAACACCTCCATCTGCTTTTGCTAACAAGCCCGAACGTGTTTCCTCTGCGCCTGTATATGCGCCTTTTATAACGCCAAAAATTTGACCAAATAAAAGCTGCGGATTTTGTGCGTAGTCGGCGCAGTTAAACGATACAAATGGAGCGGTTTTCGAAATCATGGTAGACTCTTTCGCAAAATGATACATACATTCCGCAAAAAGCGATTTCCCAGTACCCGTTTTCCCTAAAATAAGCGTATGAAGACCGTGCGGTGGATATAGAATCGCTGCTTTAGCTTGTTGAATACTAACCTTTAAACTGTCACTAGAACCAATTAAACGATCAAAAGCGCTTGTTTCATTCGAGGTAGCATCAACTTCACTTTCTATCTTTAAAGCTTGATAAAAAACTGGTTTCCCAGGTAGTTTTTCAATTTTGTTTTCTTTAAATAGGTCATTCAAGTACCTGCTGGCGTTAGCCCGGTCCATACCTAGCGCATTTGCTACATCTCCAGCTGAAACTTTTTGATTCATCGCATTTAAGTGTTGTAATACTTCATCTTTTCTACTCGACATGCCCTTCGCTCCTTTAAAAACTCATTCATCTTTATTATACTCGTTTTTGTAAGCGCCTTTCAAGTTGTTAAAAAAGACGTTTACTTTTTCTTCGGTGCTGCACCAGACATAAGTTTTCCTTTATAGAAACGAACAAGCTCTCCCGTTTGATTTATGCCTGTTAAATATTGCTTGAGCGTTCTTGTTTCTCTTTCATTGACGAAACTAATAACCGTTCCGGCTTTTCCCATTCGACCTGTTCGTCCCGAACGATGCACATATTCTTTTTCTGTTTTCGGAAGATCATAATGAATGACGTACGGGAGGTCTGGGATGTCTAGGCCGCGGGCTGCGACGTCGGTCACGATAAGGAAATTTAATTCCGCTTTTTTGAAGGCTTGCAATGTTTTTTTACGCACATCGCGGCGTATGTCGCCATGAATTCCAGCTGCCTTCACCCCGTCATACGCGAGTTTTTCTAACAGAATATCCATTCTCGGTTTATCGCGAACAAATACAAGCGCGCGCATGCCCGGAACGTGTTCGAGTCTGCGTATGAGCGTGGCCTTATCGCGATTTTCGACTTCCATGTAAAGGTGGGTCACATTCTCATTCGCACGCTCAACTGGTGTCGCTTCAATGAACAGTGGTTTTTTTTCGGTTTGTCTAAAAAATTGTTCGGAATCATCTAGTTTCGTTGCCGAAACGAGGACCAGTTGTCTGTCGCGCATACTACTAGCTAAAATCTCCATGGTCGCTTTAAAATTTTCTGCCAGCAGCAATTGGTCGGCCTCATCAAGCGTAATCGTCTTGACTTCATGCATCTTAATTTTCTTTAGCTTGATGAGTTCGAGTGCGCGCCCAGGCGATGCCACAATGATTTGCGGTTTCTTTTTTAGTTTTTCAATTTGACGTTTGACGTTCGCCCCGCCGATAATCGGGAGCACAGTGATACCGTCTTTCACCCACGTTTTAATGGTATCTGAAATTTGCATGACAAGTTCATGGCTTGGGGCCAAAACGAGCCACTGCGTATGTGGTTTTGCTTCTATTTTTTCGAGAATTGGTAGCGTGTAGGCAACCGTTTTTCCGGTCCCGGTCGGAGAAATCGCAATCACATCGTCCCCGTTTTGAAGCGGCTCATAAATTGCGTTTTGAATATCTGTCGGTTCACCGTATGCATGTTCCAACCATTTTTCCTGCCAAATTTTTTGCATATTAAATCTCCTCTTTTTTCATTCATTAAGTAAGCTCATCATATCATAAAAAAAAAGGTAAAACCATATGGCTTTACCCTAGAGTGATGACAAATTGCACTCTGATTTCGTGCTGTACGTTTTGCTTGTCACCTTAATTTACCCGACTGAGCCGCCTCGAATGAGCGACGTGTAAATGATTTCGTTTTCAGTTTCTTCTTGTTGCAGCAATTTCACGAGCTTTTCAGCGGCGACAGCGCCCCATTTGTACTTGGAATAGTCGATGGTCGCTAGGCGCGGGTTTAGATAGGCGCCGACATCGCGGTTATCGAAGCCGATAATGCGAACATCGCGGCCAATGACAAAATTTTGTTTCGCGAAATAGCGGTACATTCCTATCGCCATGTTGTCGTTAAGCGAAAGCACCGAAACGGGATGCTTCCATTCGCGAACAATTTGGGCGGCGGCAAGCTCACCAGAAGCTTCTTCAAAATCGCCTTCGATGACGTGGACTTTTTCGCTATCAAAACGCGCCAGTTCCGTGAGAGCGGTGTCAAAACGGACGTTGCCGTCGAACGAATCTTTTGGTCCTTTGATGACATAAAAGTCGCCGCTAAACCCTTCTTTTAGGAAATCGACAGCGAGAGTGGCGCCTCCTTTGTTATCTAGCAAGACTTGGCGGATGTTAGGGTGCGTCAGTTCGCGGTCAAGCACAACCATTTTGTGGCCGCGATCAGCGTATTTTAAAATATCTTCCGTTTTAAACGTAGCATCCAATATGATGGCACCGTCAATCATTTTTTCCGGTAAAAAACGCTGCGATTTTTCCCCGCTGAGGGCAATAAGTTCATAATCTAATTTGCGCAGCGTTTCCGTGAGTCCATCAAGAAGTGGTCCGTAAAAAGCTCCGCCGTAGTTCGCCAAATAGGCGCCGATAATTTTTGTTTCGCGTGTTTTCAAAGTGCGTGCGGCCATGTTTGGAACATAGTTTAGCTCATTCGCAATGGCTAGAATGCGTTTCCGTGTCTTCTCCGTCACCTTCGAACTTCCGTTAAGCGCATAGGAAACGGTGGATATGGAAACGCCAGCTTGTTTTGCAATATCTTTAATTCCTACCAAATAAATCGCTTCCTTTTCGCTATTTTATTATATTATACACATTTTCTTAAATGCTGGTAAACAAAATTTCAAGCGCATGCTCCCCTTTTTCAAGTTCCGCTTTTGGGATAAAAAGAGCGCCCTCTCTGTATGGATTACGCAAAAGCTCACGCCGCGTTTCCCCTGCGAAAGTAATCCCTTTTTCCGTGCTCAACTTGAAAGTTAGATTTAGCGTGCGTCCAGAAAGTTCCATCGTCACTTTAAGGCCGTCTAAATCCCGCGGTAAAACAGGATCAAACTCAAAATGATTTGCCGTTTCGCGAATTCCTAAAACGGAGCGAATCAATTGGTTTAAGTAAATGCCAGGTCCGCTTGAATAAATGCGCCAGCCGCCTTTCACGGGAATACTTCCTTTTTCGACAGCAGCGAAATCATCTTGCGCGGCGTAGCGGTCAAGGAAAGCCGCATCTGAACTACTAAAATACGTGTTGCTTTGACGCGTAGCTGCGTTTGGTACAACCTCACTAATTTGAATTGGGTTAATCACATCTAGCATGTGCACTGCGCGACCGTCCCCAATTTTCGCAAGCGATTCAATATAGCGAATGTGTGCGTGAACGTATTGCAAACCGACCTCACGACCAAAGTTTGCTGCTTGCTCCGCCCGTTTAAAGTGCTTGCTCACACCACCCGCGTAATGCGCCGGTGCGCTCATCAGACGGACGCCATCAGGGTGGAGCAAATGCTCTTCGATAATATCAAAATTTTTCTTGCGCTGCTCATCGCTCACAAGTTCGGCGATAACGCTTCTTGTTAACGGAATTAGACGGTAATCAATTTTCGTTTCTCTATCTTGCGGATGAATCATAAATTCCGCTGTTTTTTCATCTTTCATATACACAAACCCAGGAATGACATCTGTAGTGCCAAGCATATAGTTGTTAAAATCACGCTTAATTGCATCCGCAAGCTCCGCATAATGTTTGCCCTCTGGCATTTCGTCCCCCAAATGCTGCATCACTTGGTACGTCAGCGCGACCGTCCAACTGGAAACCATCCGTTTTTTAAGTTCACTGTTTGCCGGCTGCAAAGTGTCGTCCCAGTCGCCGTCACCATAATTGGAAAGCGAAGTCCCTTTCATAAAGCGACTTTCAATTGTCGCAACAGCTTTTTCGATGTGTGCCTTTAAAGTTTCTTTCGAGTCGGTGTATCCTTTTGTTCTCGCCGAAATAAACGGAATGCTTTCTTCCAAAATCGTTTTATCTCCTGAAAGCGCCAGATAATCGCCGACCATTTTGAGCGGCCAAACGATGACGTCTCCGTGGCTTTCTTCTTGCTGAATGTCGACGTATTCATCGAACATAAACCACTGCGGCCAGTCACCCGTTTCGGCGTATTGATGCGAAAACACTTTCAAAATAAGTTTGCGAAGCACTTCTTTTTGTCCCGTTGCAAGGAAAAATTCAAATGGCCCTTGCGACACATCACGCGTCCCCCAAGCGGCGCCACTACCTTGTTCAAGACCGTGCGGCGAAGCATAGTGAATCAACATTTGGTGCGCATACCAGTAAGCCGTCAAATTGTACTTTTCAGCAAAAGTGGAGTCATGCGAAAGCTTGAACTGTCCAAGTAGCTTATCATAAAACTGCTCAAAATCCGCTTCTTTTTCGGCAAAAAAACGACCGTCTAACGTAGCTTGAACTTCAAAATGCGCGCTTTCTTTCTTCGAGTAGATAAAGCAATCTAAATCAGCCGTGTTAACCGCTGCATGCGCAATAAAACGCTCATCTGTTACTTCGTCAAAATTGCCGGAAATATGGTACGCCAAATTGGGATAGCGCACGTTGTTTTTTGGCTTGTAAATAAGCGTGCCGTCCGTTTCCGTCCGTGAAAACTCATTTTCGTATTCATTTGGCCCCATGCTAACTTGATTCGTCATGATAAAATCATACGTTTTGTTTTGCTCAGAACGAATCGTAACAAGCACTTTTTTGCTCCCACTGGAAAGCTTTGTTTCCACTGTAAGTGTGTCATCAGCCAACAGATAAATCCATTTCGCGCGGTTCGTCTGCATCTCGAATACACTCGGCATCGTGAGCAGATGAAGCCCGTCAGTTTTGCGCAAATAAATTCGGAGGCCACTCGTTTGAAGCAAATTAAGCGCGTTTCGCTGATGCGAACTAAATTTATTCATGTTCGTGTTCCCAAGCGTCACATGCGTTTGGAATACGCCCGCCATATAAACCGTTGTCGCCAGTGTGTTTTCCGGCGAGAGCAAATCAACTTGATCAAGCAAAATCGTGCCATGCGCACGCTCCACCAGGCGTTCTTTTTCCTTTAAAACAACATGCGCTTTTTCTGGGGTGAAAAAACTCAGCGTCTTGTTTGCCGACTGCTCTTCAAACAGGCGTGCTGGATAGTGCGCCTGAAGCCATTTTGCAGATGCCGTTTCGCCCCTAATTTCTGCCGCATGCCCGTGTTGTCGCACCATTTTTTCGCCCAATTGAAAATCGCTTTCTTCCAAACTATCAAAAAGCGCGTTTAGTTTCGCGGTAGAAGTTACAGATGTAGTCGCTTCCATTTGATTTCGCGTGAGCAGCCCATAAAAACACGTTTTTTCCTTCCCTTGCAAAAGTTCCGTTTGTAAACCGACCAGCGCCATTTCATATTGCCATTTGCGATTTTTAAGTCCGTCGCCTAGAAGTCCTTCCGGCGCTTCACCAAGTTTAACGCCCGTCCCGTAAAAATCGAATCCGTCCGTCACAAACCGTGTAATTTTACTTAAAGCACCAAATTCAGCGCCCGGAAATTGATTCCCCGCTTGCGGCTGGTTTTGCCGCGTCAAAATAACCTTCCCACGCTCCGTATCAAGCACATTATAATCAAGGTACTGCGCCATGTATGCCTCGTTCGTTCTAACAGCCGAAACATCAGCAAGCCCTAAATCCTGAATATAAATTAAATCATAACTTCCTTGAATATCCGCTGCCACCTCATAAAACCAACCATCTGCATGGATATGAAAAGTTACCAAATAGCTTCCAACAGGTAAAGTACCCGCATAGCTAACCGCACTCGCATGATAGGAAAACGTCGCGTCTTCATTTAATAGCGGATAACTTTTCCCGTCCGCCCGTAAGAAAATTTGTCCTAACCGCGTTTCAAGCGGGTTTTGCAATACTTGATTCACAAGCACCCCGTCATACAAAAGCGCATGCAAGTGCCCCGTTTCAAAAAATTTCGCCTCAAATTGACCTTTTCCAATTGTAATCATCTAACCACCCTAACCTCAAAACTTTTCACATCCACACTACTCGTTCCAATAAACACCCAGTGAAGCCCAGCTTCCTGCACCACAGTCAAATCCGGTAAATAAAACGAAAAATCTTCTTTTGTTAAAGCGAAAGAAAGTGTCGTTTTCTCACCCGGTTCTAGGCGCACTTTTTGAAACGCCTTAAGCTCTTTTAGCGGCCTGGAAACACTCGCTGTAATATCTTGCAGATATACTTGAATGACTTCGCTGCCGGCGCATTCGCCCGTATTTTGAACCGTCACTTTTACATGAAGCGTATCCGCTAGCGCGATTTCGTCCGCCACTTCCATTTCGCTGAGCACAAAATTCGTATAGCTTAACCCAAAACCAAACGGAAACAGCGGTTCATTTGGAATATCCAAATACTGCGACAAATATTTCTCACCCGCGTTTTGCGCCGTTTTTGGGCGCCCCGTGCGCAGCTCATTATAGAAAATTGGAATTTGTCCAGTTGTTTGCGGAATGGTCATCGATAGCTTCCCAGAAGGATTTACTTCTCCCGTCAGCAAATCAAAAATGGCATTTCCAGCTTCTGTTCCTGGGAAAAAGACATCTAAAACCGCTTCAGAATGGTCAACTAAATCGTGGATATCAAGCGGGCGACCGTTGAATAGAACCGTCACGACTGCCGAATTTGCCTTTGCAACACGTTTAGCGAGCTCATATTGCGCCTCCGGTAAGCGAATTGTCGCAAGACTTGCCGCCTCACCACTCCACTCGCTTTTTTCGCCAACACATAAAACGACGACGTCCGCATTTTTGGCTGCCTCTTCCGCTTCCTGCAACACGTTTTCCGAGATTTGCTCGTAGTCAGTGGACACAATTTCTGTGGCGCTGAATTTGCCCGAGAAGGCGTCCGCCATCGACACCGCATCTTTCTGTTCGCCGTACACAACCCAACCGCCCAAAACATCTTGACTATCCGCAAGCGGTCCAATCAACGCGATTTTTTGGTTGAAAGCAAGGGGTAAAATGTTTGCATTGTTTTTCAACAGCACGGCTGATTCATGCGCGACATTTCTTGCTACTTGGCGGTTCTCATCAGACAAAATATCTCCGCTACGCGAATCCCGTTTTAATCCCCGATAAGGATCTTTAAAGAGCCCTAGCTCCTCTTTTAATACGAGCATACGCATCACCGCTTCGTCTAATAACCCCTCCGAGACCTCGCCCGTTTCAACGAGCTCTTTTAGATTTGTAATAAAGCATTCCGTCATCATTTCAAGGTCAACACCCGCTAGGAGCGCGCCTTTTGCGGCTTCTTTCGTATCAGCTGCCGTCCCGTGATTAATAACTTCTTTCACTGCGCCCCAATCTGAAATCAGCACGCCTGAGAAACCAAGTTCTTGCCGTAAAACGTCTCGATTTAGCCATTTATTCATAGTCGCCGGAACGCCTTCTAGTACATTGAAAGACGTCATCACCATTTTCGCACCCGCTTCAAGTGCCGCCTGATAAGCTGGTAAATAATTTTGATAAAACTCGCGTTTACTCATATCAACTGTATGATATTCACGTCCTCCTTGCGGGGCTCCGTATGCCGCGAAATGTTTCACACAAGCAGCTAAGCGCGTGTAATCTTCCTGCAAATTTCCGCCTTGGTACCCGCGAACCATCGCCGCACCTAAGCGACTATTCAAATGTGGATCTTCGCCTGTAGATTCCATGACACGTCCCCAGCGCGGGTCCCGAACTAAATCCACCATCGGAGAAAATGTCACATGATGCCCACTTGCTGTCGCTTCAAGTGCCGAAACTCGAGCCATTTCACTTGCCACCTCTTCACTAAAAGATGCGCCTAGTGCTAGCGGAATAGGAAAAATCGTTTTATGCCCATGAATGATGTCCGCCATAAAAACAAGCGGAATTCCTAAGCGATTTGTTTTCATATGTTCTTCCTGAATTTGTAACATATCTTTTTTCGAGCTCGACCCTAAAACCGAACCCGCATTTTGAATAATGCTTTCTGTCAAATTGAGCTCTTCCATCGGTCCAGTAATTTCGCCCTGCATTTCGGTTCCTTTGAAGAATATCGGTGAAAGTTGCATCATCTGACTAATTTTTTCATCAAGTGTCATTTTTCCAAGTAAATCTTCCAACTGATTCTTATCCATAACGGCCTCCTAAATTTCTTTTGAAATCGAAACGTTTCTATCTAAATATAACAACAGTATAAGCGCTTTCTTTTTTATAGTCAATCATTTTTATTGTTTCACAAGATTTTATCGTCGATTATCACTTTTCTTACTATTAAATGGGCGAAAACCGAATTTGATTAGCATGGCAAACGCAATATCAAAAAAACGTTATATAGAGCCATTTAAATACCTTTTTTGATTTTTTTAGAAAAAAATAGTTGAAACCGATTACATTTCATATTATAATAACCCTATCGAAACGTTTCTATAAAATTTCAAGTTTGTGAAAATGCGTCATAAAAAACGGAGGTAAAAATAATGAAGAAGAAAATGAGTATTGTTTTGTCTGTTTTAGT
Source organism: Listeria sp. ILCC792 (assembly GCF_900186135.1). Lineage (NCBI taxonomy): Bacteria > Bacillati > Bacillota > Bacilli > Caryophanales > Listeriaceae > Listeria > Listeria sp. ILCC792. Next base: position 69,319 of record NZ_FYBO01000010.1, on the reverse strand, counting down.
TTTATCCTTAAGTTTAGTGTTAGCAGCTTGTGGTTCAGGAAGTGGGAGTGAGTCTAGCGATAAAGATACTTTAACAGTATGGGCAATGGGTGATGAAGCAAAATCCCTGAAAGACTTAGCCAAAGACTTTACGAAAGAAAGTGGCATTGATGTCAAAGTACAAGTTATTCCTTGGGCAAATGCACATGACAAATTACTAACTGCTGTCGCATCAAAAGAAGGTCCAGATGTTCTGCAAATGGGAACGACTTGGATGCCTGAATTTGTAGAAGCTGGCGCTATTCAAGATATTTCGAAGGAAGTTAAAGCGAGTGAAAACATGAATCCCGACAAATTTTTCCCGGGTTCAGTAAAAACAACCGAATTTGACGGCAAATACTACGGTGTTCCGTGGTACGCAGAAACGCGCGTCTTATTCTACCGTACCGACTTACTTAAAAAAGTAGGCTACAACGAAGCCCCTAAAACATGGGATGAGCTTTCCGACGCTGCTTTAAAACTTTCTAAACGTGGCAAAGACATGTATGGCCTTAACGTTGACGCGAACGAACAAACACTAGGCTTTATGTTCGGTCGTCAAAACGGCTCTGAGCTTCTTACAGATGACAGTACAAAACCCGTTTTTAATCAAAAAGAATTTGTAGATGCAGTGAAATATTTAGATTCCTTCGTAAAAAATGGTTCTGCTCCTGACACTGATTTAGGCATGGATGCTGCCCAAACATTTGGTGGAGACGGAATTGTACCTATGTTCATCAGTGGACCGTGGATGGTTAACACCATTAAAACAACGATTCCTGATATCGAAGGAAAATGGGCAACTGCTGTTCTTCCTAAAAAGGAAAATAACATCTCCAGCCTAGGTGGCGCGAACTTGACTGTCTTCAAATATTCTAAGAAACAAAAAGAAGCACTTAAATTTATGGAATTTATGAGCCAACCAGATATTCAGTTGAAATGGCTCAAAGACACAAACTCAATGCCAGCAAGTAAAGCAGCATGGGAAGATAAGACACTAAAAGAAGACCAATTCTATCAAGTGTTTGGTGAACAAATGAAAGACGCTGAACCAATGCCACTTATTCCAGAATTTGAAGAAATTGCGCAAACGTACCTCAAAAACTGGGAACAAATTTATCGCGGCGGTGCTGATCCACAAGAACAAATGGACTCATATAATCAGCAAGTCATCGATATACTCAAGAAATAAAATACCGCGGGGCGCAATTTGCCCCGTTTTTTCATAAGAAAGGAGCGCCATGAAACAGTTTTTAAATCGTCATACACCCTATTTCTTTATTTCGCCAGCGCTAATTTTACTTATTCTTTTTTCCCTTATACCGATTGTCGTCGCTTTTGTTATTAGCTTCACCGACATCAACTTAACGGGACTGGCGGACTTTTCGAAAATTAATTTTATCGGATTTGAAAACTATATCAATATTTTACAGGATCCGGTTTTCTTGAAATCCATTGGAAACACACTATTTTATGTTATTGTCGGTGTTCCACTTGTCATCGTTTGTTCGCTTGCTATTGCGATTATGATTAACTTTTCGCAAGCGAAGATTTTCCAATTTTTCCGCTTAATCTTTTACACACCTTCCATCACAAACGTTGTCGCGGTGGCCGTTGTTTGGAGCTATTTATACAACCCGCAATTTGGGCTTTTTAACTACTTGCTGTCGCTCATTGACTTGCCGCCAGTTCCGTGGTTACAAGATCCTACGATTGCTAAAATCTCTTTAATTATTCTTGCTGTATGGCGGGCCATTGGTGTCAATATGATCATTTTTTTAGCGGCCCTGCAAGGTATTCCAAAAGAATACTACGAAGCAGCGCAACTAGATGGTGCCGGCAATTTCCAACAGCTCTTTAAAATTACCGTACCGCTTCTTAGTTTTGCGATTTTCTTTGTCAGTGTAACAACATTAATTGGCTGGTTGCAATTCTTCGAAGAGCCGTTTGTTATGACAAAAGGCGGGCCGCTAGACAGTACAAATTCAGTTGCCCTTTTCATCTACCAAAACGGTTTCCAATTTAGTAAATTCGGTTACGCGGCGGCTGGGTCATTTATTCTGTTTATCGCGATTATTATCGTGACTCTGATTCAATTCCGTTTACAAAGAAAAAATAATACGATGTAATTTGAGAGGAGAAAAAAATGAATCCATATACAGAGAAATCTCGCATGTCAAAACTAATTGTTATTCTTATTTTAACGATTGGCGGATTTTTTATGATTTTGCCGTTCATTTGGATGGTTCTCTCCTCCTTTAAAACGGATGCAGAAATTTTAAAAATTCCTCCAACCATTTGGCCTGAAACATTCACTTGGGAAAATTTCAAAATGTTGTTTGTTGAAATGAACTTCAGTGTGTATTTAAAAAATACACTTATTATCGTGCTATTCTCTTTCATTGGCCTATTTTTCAACGCAATGGCCGGCTATGGTTTTGCTAAATTTAAATTTAAAGGGAAAAACAAACTATTTTATTTAGTGTTAGCTACAATGATGATTCCCGGACAAGTAACTATGATTCCGGTCTACTTAATTTTAAATGCGATGGGACTCACCAATACAATGACAGGTATTATCCTCCCCGGCCTAGTTGGCGCCTTTGGGATTTTCCTATTCCGGCAATTTATGTCCACCATTTCCGATGACTTGCTTGAAGCGGCACGACTAGACGGAGCAAGTGAATTTTATATCTTTTGGCGAATTATCATCCCGATCTCGCGTCCAGTATTAGCTGTTCAAGGGATTTTGACATTTATCGCAGGCTGGAACTCATTCCTATGGCCACTCATTATTGCCAACGACGAGAAGTACTATACACTTTCCGTTGGCTTGCAACTACTAAAAGGGCAATATAGCAGTAATTACGCTTTGCAAATGGCAGGTTCTACCTTCATGGTTATCCCCGTTATCTTGATTTTCATGATGTTCCAGAAATATATTTTAAAAGGCTTCAATGTTTCAGGAATGAAATGATGAATTAAAAAGACAAAAAACGGTGCTACAATCCAAAAGTTAGAGCACATTTAATTAAATTTTTTGGCTGGTCTGAAGACAGTATTCTATCTGACTTCGGCCAGCCAATTTTAATTTGATATATTGATGATGATACAATCTTATTACTATAGAAACTTATTATGTTTTGGGATTAGCTTTCGTAAAATATAAATGTTGCAACCTCTAAAAAGATTTTCTACCCATTTTTTTGATTAAGTTAGAATTTACACCTTACATCGGCCTATAAAAAAAGCCGAGAGATAAGTTGTCTCTTCAGCTTTCCGTCCGTTTAGAACTCAAACAATTGCTAGGGATGGTCTTATAAATACTGCCACCCCTACTTCAGTTATATTATTTTTATCTTCGTAGCAAATGTTCACTACACAAAACTTTCCAATGAGCGCTTCAGGCTTCTTTTAATTTTTAGGAATGTATTTAAATAGCTGATAACTTTCTCTAGCTGTCAAAGCGAGATTCTTAGCTGCCACTTCTTTTTTCAAGGCCGAGTCTAAAGAAATCGGCTCTTGTTGAATTGAAAAAACGCCCAGAAGGAGTGCTTCCAAATCACCTAAGTTTGCGCTTCTCCTACCAGCAAGCCCAATCACTGGAATTGCATATTTCCGAGCAATTTCAGCAATTTTCATTGGTAATTTTCCTTGTGCGGATTGTTGATCTATACTGCCTTCTCCCGTATAGATTAAATCTGCTGTTTTTAGAGCAGCTTCTAAGTTGGTCATTGCTGCAATTAGATCAAATCCAGATTCGATTTTCCCACCAATACAGACCAGACTTCCTGCTATCCCCCCAGCCGCTCCTGTTCCTGCTAGCTCATTTAAATCTGTTCCTACTTGTTCAAAAATAAAGTTTGCCCAGTCTTTTGCCCGTGCATCTAGTCGCTTCACTTGCTCCAAACTTGCTCCTTTTTGTGGTGCAAACACATGTGCAAAACCAAGCTCACCTGAGAAAGGATTACTCACATCACTTCCAATGAAGATTTCAAGTTCTGCGAAGGTTTCTTTTAGCGCGTGTAAATCAATATCAAATTTCGCCTCTTGCAAAAGTAAGTTTCCTTCATGTTTATTTCCTTTTGTAAGAGCAGTAAGCAAGCCTAATCCGCCGTCTGATGTTGCTGTTCCGCCTAAAAAGATAACGATTTGCTTACAATTCCGTGCTTTGGCATCTAGAATCATTTCGCCAACACCAAAACTACTCCCTTGTTTTGTCGTTTCTCCGCTTGGTTTGATGGCTTCAATTCCGATAATCGATGCACTTTCGATGATAGCTGTTTTTTTATTTTTCCAAGTTGTGATGAGGTAGCTGACTTCTCTTGCCCGGTTCAGTGTATCTGTCGCTATCATCGTCACACTTTCCACGTGCTCTAGGCCATGTTTTAAGGCACTCATGCTCCCTTCACCGCCGTCTGAAACTTCATAAACTTGGATGTCTGTTGAAGCATCGATTTGATGAATTCCTTTTTGAATGGCTTCTCCAGCTTCTAAACTTGTTAGACTTCCTTTAAAGGAATCCACCGCGATTGCGATTTTCATTTTTCTTCAACCTCAATCCATGCAAATCCGTAAGCGTTAAGAGAGAGCGTATTTGTAACGAGAGCTTCGTTAATAATGTCAAATCCACTTACGCCTTCGATTGATACAGTTTCATTACTTACGTTTGTAAAAGCCAGAATACTCTTTTGTCCATCTCCAAGATTTCGTTTTAACGCAAAGATTTTTGCTCCATAATCTAACACACTTTGGCTCGCATAAGGGCTAAATTGCTCGTAGTTTTTTCGAGTTTTGATTAACTTAGAAATGCCGTTAAAAATCGTCTTGCGATAATGATTCGTTTCTAACTCGTTAAGCAAAACTTCTTTATCCAATTTTTCACGGTTGATACGCCGATTAATACCAGATTCATTCACACCTTTAAAATCATTTTTAGAACCAAAAAGAGAATGGTAGTAAATGGCTGGGACACCGACCATCGAGAGTAAAATATGATGTGCCGCTATCATTTTCTGAGTTGTCTGTTCATCATCTTCTCCCTCATTCCGTAATGCTTCTGAATAATTAATGTTTAGCTCATAAACTGTCTCACTACCATCTAGATTCGATTTATAAGATACCTTTCCGCCATTTGCCAGCACTTTTTCGACTAAAAATCCACGTTCTTCTTCAGGTAAAATGCCTTCTGTTGGGCGCATTCCAATTCCGTCATGAGAGGCTAGAAAATTAAAATAGGTCGATGTACTTGAAACACGATCAATATTTTTAGCCCAACCGCTTAGAATTTCGCTGCTGTTTTTTGTAAAAGCATGTAAGACAAGCGGCGGAAGCGGAAACTGGTAAACCATCTGTGCTTCATTCCGTTTGTTGCCAAAGTAGCTGATATTTTCTTCATGCGGTACATTCGTTTCAGTGATGATTTGGGTGTTGGGTGCGAAATATTCCAACAAAATTCGCCAAAGCTGAATTAATTCGTGCGTTTCCGTTAAATGAATCGAGCTTGTTCCCGATTTTTTCCACAAAAAACCAATTGCATCCAGTCGAATGGAAGAAGCCCCTTCTCGTGCATAGGTTAAAATAACATCTGTCAGCCGCGCGAGCATTTTTCCGTCTTGAATGTTCACATCGACTTGGTCTTCGCTAAAGGTTGACCATGCTGAAACAGAACCATTTTTCCCTTCATAGGTATGGAAGAGTGGTGATGTCCGAGGCCTTACAACGTTTGAAACATCAAAATTAGGATTTTCTTTTATAAAGGCTTCTCGAAATTCTGGATCTTCTACTAAAAATCTTTTGAACCAGTCGCTTGATTTTGACATGTGATTTGCAACAAAATCAAACATTAACCGATAATCTTGTCCGAGATGATGAATATCCGACCAGTCTCCAAGTGAAGGATTGATTTGATAATAGTCGGTCACGGAAAATCCATCATCTGACGTATAAGGAAACATGGGGAGTAAATGTACATCCGAAATAGTTTCTCGCGCCACTTCATCAAGCGTTTCTTTAAGCGCAAGTAAAGGTGCCTTGCCTGCAGACTGAATACTATCACCGTAAGTAATCAAATAGACATTGTTTTCCCCGATAACTTCATGTTTAGGAAAGGAAAGTTGTTCAAATTTTTGAATGACGGGTTCAAGCTCCGCCATCACTGCATCTGCTTTATCACGATATATTTGGTTTATTTTTTCTGAAATTGCTTGTTTGATTTCCAATTTATTCACCTACTTGATTCAAGACTAGACTTGCAAAATCTTTTCCGCCAATTTCTATTACGCTTTTATCCGCTTTTTCATCTAATGTACAAATCTTGCGAAGTGTTTCTGGTAATATAATTGGTTTTTCTTGTGGATTAAATACCCGCAAAATGATTTGGTTGCTTTTTTCTGCTTTTTTCATACTACTTACAAAAATATCATTCGGCACGGTAAGCATGGTTTTTTCTACTGGTAAACCTTGTAAGTTTTCAGGTTGCGGTAATTCAAAACGATCTAGACGCTCTTCAAAGCTATTCAAATTTTGTAATTGATAGCTCAGTACATTACGAGAAACTTCTTCTGCGCTCCCATATAAATGAACGGGTTCTGGCTCTCCTGCCGTAAAACGGCAACTCAGTTCAAATATCCATTCACCTTGCATCTGAGCATCAGGCGTTTCCACCACTTTATTATTAATTCCAGACGCTCGCCCCGGCCGCCAAGCAAGGTCATCGCGTCCAAGTAGGCCAACACTTCTAAATAGAGTGATAAAAAGGTGTTGATTCGTTGCCTCATATTCTTTTAATCCTTTTGGATAAACCGCCAAGTGTCCTGCCTCATCTGGCGTTACAACCAAACGTTCAAGCGGATAAATTGCTTGCGGGGATTCCGCAAACCCAAGTTCTTTCCAATTTGATAAATAAGGATTATTGTTTTGACGTTCTAGCAAACTATAGCCTTGATCTGCGAAACTCGTACCCGCTTTATTTTCACTGGCAAACCGCATTCGAATTCGGTGATCTTTAGTTTGATTATCAAGCTTGTGCGCTAAATGAATTAAATCAGAGTTCTTCGTGAGACGAATCGTTGTCTGGATTTTCATCTGTTCGGTTAATGCATTCGCCTGCTCAAGATTTTTTGCCACTGCCACTTCCGTTTCTACAACCATCTGACTTTCTTCTGCTGACTCTTTCACTTCGAGAATATGAAATCCGTTTGAAAAATTGGCTTCGTTTCCTTCGATAGGTGAAAAATCATAAGAATCCCCACCATCCGCGCAATTTTCAAAATCAAAAAAGTTTTTTCGAACCGTTCCATCTGCTCTTCTTAATTCAATTTGTCCGCCAGCAACACAAATCTCATAAAATTCATTACGGATACTTGTTGCTTCCGTTAACGCTAACACTTCAGCAGAGGTTTCATCAAGCTGCAGCTTACGATAGCCAAATCCTTCAAAATGGACTCTTGCTGTAATTTCCGTACGGTAATACCCCGGAAGTTCAACTTGCACTTCGCCGTCCGCCGTCACCTTCACCTGGGTTCCGCCAGAAATATATTCTTGTTTGCGAATCACTTGGTTTAAAATATTTCCTACAATATCTGTTAGTCGAACTTGCTTTGAGTGAGTAAACACAACGAAGTCCACTTGCTTTTCTACACTTTTAGGACTTAAATGGAATGCAAGTACACCCGATTCTTCTCCCAAGACAGCCCTGCTAATTTGCTTTTTCAAAATATTAATCTGATCGTCAATAATTCGTTCTACTTTAAATAAACGATTCATAATTTCCCGATTAGTTTCATCTGAGTTACACCCGCCAATCGAATCATGCGCATGCACGTCAAAAAGAAGTTTTAGACAATGATTAATCCAGTTTTGCGGATAATTTCCACCAAGATCCTTGCTAAGCACTGCCAAAGGTTCCAACTGTTGATACAGTTTTTCTTCTACTTTTGCGTTTAAAATTTTAATATCCATTCGTTGCGAACGTATTGTATTATGAATACGTGATTTTTGACAAGCAATTAGTTCCCCAGAAATTTCAGTAGCGTGCGGGCACTCCCATGCTTTTTCCATAAAACTTTCATAATCTGACAAAATAAATTCATAATGCCAATCCCGTTTATTGAGTTCTTCAACCACTTGTGGGAAGTGTTTTCGAACAAAAACCTGATCTCCCCCAGCTGGTAGTAACAAAGGCACGTGCGCTGGATTCTTAGCTTCTAGCGCCTCTAAAATCGGAAGCAATGTTTTTTCTACATAGTCCTCTTCACTTGATAAGAATTTTCCCGGACCATATCCAAAAAAGAGATTATTGGTTTTAATCCCCTCTCCATTTGGTGCAATCCAGTTGAAATTTAAATCTTCGCTAACTTGTTCGTTATACACACCTCTTTGAAACACGCTATAGGACAGGCCAAATCGTCTAAATATGCTTGGTAAATAAGCATTTTGCCCAAAAACATCTGGCAAATAACCAATATCCATCGAATGTCCCAGCGCTTCAGCTCCTAATTTTCCAATTAATAAATTACGAATGGTCGATTCGGTTTGAACAAGTAAAGTATCCCCTTGTGTGTACCAAGGGCCTACATGTAGCCTATTTTCTTGAACAAGTTTTTTGATACGCTGGCCATCTTCAGGCGTATATTTAAGATAATCCTCAACAACAGACATCTGTCCATCAAAGGTATATGTTTTAAATTCAGGTTGCCTCTCCAAAAAGTGCAACAACTGGGAAAGATTTTCACTTAATAATGTATTGGAATCTTCTATTGAAAAGTACCACTCACGATCCCAATGACTATGTGGTACAACAAAAACTTGCCTTTTCACGGATCAATCACCTATTCTAAATTTTTTATTTCTAAAGAGAATGGGACAAACAAATATTTGCCCCATTTCTGATTTTTACATATCAACTTTCTTACCTTTAGCTTCTTTGCGTTTAATAATCGCGTATCTTACAAAGATGTTTCCAAATGCTATTACAAGAACCCCTGCAAGCAAGCCAATTAAATAAGCTGGTAAATGCTCAACAAGTGGCCAGCCCCAAACTGCTGGGAGTGGTAGCCACTGCACTGCGCCTAAGGCAACTGCTGTACAGGAACCTACGATAGCCCCAATCACATTGATAGGAATCGTAATCAGCGGATTTCTTAGCATAAACGGAATTGCACCTTCTGAAATGGCTAGAAATCCTAGTAGGAATGAAGTGCCTCCAACAACACGTAGCTCTTGTGAATACACACGTCGTCCAACAACAAATCGATCGATCATCGTAGATAAGCCAAGTCCAAGTGGCGGAATGACAATTGCAAGTACACGGGCAGTTAGTGGAAAAATGCCATCTGCTGCTAAACCGATTGCAATTGCACCGGCTGCTTTATTGACTGGTCCACCTAAGTCGAATGCTGTTGCAGCTGCAATAACTGCTGATAGACCAATCTCTCCTGCCCCACTCATATTTGTAATCACATCGGCAATCCATTTATTTAAAGCTCCAAATACTGGATCCACGAAATACATATTGAGTACAAAGATGAAAAGTACCGATAAGCCTGGAACCAAGAACATTGGCTTCATAGCGCTTAAATTTTTACTTAATTTAATCTTGTTGTTTAAGAAACGAGAAAAGTAACCTGCCGCAATACCTAAGACTAATGCTCCTAAGAACCCACTTGGAATTCCGCCATCAATTCCCCAGAATGTGTAATGTAACCCGCCTGCAAAAAGTCCACCTGCAAAACCTGCTACTAAACCAAGGCGGTCTGCAATGGAATAAGCCGCAAACATTGCAAATACTGGATAAATAAATTTGAAGAGTAAGTTTCCGAATGCATCTAGATAATGCAAGAAGGTGACTAGACCACCCGTATCACGGTAAGCGGCTTCACCAATAACGGCTGGATCCATTCCAAGCGCTAAGCTCCAAACAAGTTTCGCAATTCCTAGCATTAACCCTGCGGCAACGAGAAGTGGAATCATGTATGAAATCCCTGTCATTACAGCCGTAATGATTTCATTTTTAATTCCTTTCTTTTCCGTGCCAGAATTAGTTGATATTTCTTCAACTGTCCCCTCTACAATTCCTTGGGGAGAATTCAAGGCTTGATTAATAATTTCTTCACTTCGTTTTAAAGGTTCCGCTACTTTCACTTGTACATAAGGCAGACCTGCAAAGCGTTCACGTTCTTTAACTTTTGTATCGACTGCAAAAATAATGCCTGAAGCTTTTTTCACCATTTCAGGCGTAATTTTATCTTCTAGACCGTTAGCACCTTGTTTTTCAACATGGATTTTAATGCCCATTTCAGTTGCTTTCTTCTCTAAAGTTTCAGCTGCCATATACGTATGCGCGATTCCTGTTGCACAAGAAGTAATGGCTAAAAGAAACTTATCCGAATTCACCTTTTCGGAAGTCTTTTCTTCTTTTTCTTCAGATAATAAAGCTACAATTTCTTCTGACGAGTTTGCTGCCTTGATTGCATTTAGATAATTTTCATCTACTAATCGACTGCTTAGCTCAGCCAACAATTTTAAATGTGTCGTTCCTGCTTCGCTCTCTGGAATGGCTAAAAGAAAGATTACATCTACTTTATTTTCAGGATTTAAAGATGGCCAAGCTCCCTTTTTCATTGGTTCATCAAGAGTCATGACTGCAAATCCAGCTTTGTTAACAGCTTTACTTTTTCCATGTGGAATAGCTAAACCATTTTCCATTCCAGTTTCGGAATGTTCTTCTCGTTTATATACATCGGCTAAAAATTCGTCAATGCTTGCGATGTATTCGTTTTCAAAAAGTAGCCGAGCGAGTTTCGACAACGCTTCTTCTCTTGTGGAAACGTGTTGCTTCGCAAGAACTAAATTCGGTGCTATTAGCGCTCCAATATTCATTTAACTTTCTCCTTTGCTCTTTTGATAAAAATAATATATCACTAAAATGCAAACATTTTCATTCAGAATTTGGATAATTATCCAGAATAGGTTACAATAGGGCTGTGAAACGAATCAGGAAGGGGAAGACAAATGGGTGTTTTAATGGCTTACTACGGAAATCATCTCGATGAATTGAGTGAATCTGAAAAGTCGGTTTTTTTTAACCTTGATAACCATCCAGAGCTTGTGAATCAGATGAATTTGACGGATTTAGCAAAACGAATTGCTTCTTCTAATTCTACAGTTATTCGATTAGCTCAGCGACTTGGCTTTCAAGGATATTCGCAGTTTAAATACGAAATTAATCAGCTGCTTGCGCAAATGGTACAAATTCAAGAGAAGGATTTAGTGGCGCAATATCATCGCTTTTTTGAGCAATCTTTGCAAACTTTAACTTTAGAATCGATTGACTATTTTGCAAAGCACATTTATGAAGCAGAAAGTCTGTTTATAGTCGGAGTAGGCTTAACCAAACCTCTTGCTGAATATATGAGTAAATACTTGTACCAACTGAATCGTCCTTCCATGTATATATATGAATCGCATATGCTTGATTTACTTCCACAACTTTGTAAGCGAAACGATTTGGTTATTTTTATCAGTATGAGTGGTGAAACGAGTAGTTTACTTGCCTCGGCTAAAAAAGTAAAACAAACTGGCTGTCCGATTCTTTCAATGACAAATGCAAAGAATAATTCACTAAATAATTTGGTGCTTAGTAGTATTAGTGCGGGAATTCCAACAAATGCTTTTCATAACTATGATATTACTTCACGCTCGTTTTTAATGATTCAAATCGATTTGATTCTTGAACTGTTTTTGAAAAAGTATGCAGATAATTAATCGACTATTCCATTCCCCCACTTTCCTATGTTCTTGCTCATCTTTATTCAATTATTGCTTATATTAAATTTTGAAATACACCTTGGCTTTCGGTGGATTTTTGGACTTTAGGAGTAATTTATCGTTTAAAAAGAATTTGTTTTTTTGAAAGTGTGTGGTATACTCGAAATAAGAAAAGGGATATGCGCTAACATATCCCCGCACAGAGCCATTAAAGATGGTGGCTGATTAGATGATATAAATAACCATCCTTTCGTCCAAAGAATTAGATGGTTATTTTTTTTGCTTATCGTTCGAGTCACGAACAGCTAATACTAACATTGCAAAAGCAATCATCAGCACTAGCGTTTCATACACCGACACAGTTAATCCTTTCCAGGAAGAAACCTCGAATAAACATCGGCCTCACCCCCTTGCTAGGGAATTTCAGCCACCATCTTTACTTCTCTGCTCATTTATCTTAACACGAATTGAGTCTCTTTTCTATCCCCTTTTATCTAGGAGAATATTGATTTTTGTGAGGTATCCATGTTTTTCAAAAGTTATAACTCTTCCAAAAAACTCTCATTGAGTTCATTTTCACTAGTATGCTATTAAAATATTATTTTCCCACGTAAAAAAGCGAAGGAGGCAAATCCTTCGCTTTTCTTATGGTAAGAACGTTTCGTCCATTAAATAAAAGTCAACCTCACGCGCAGCTTCTCTGCCTTCTGCAATGGCTGTCACAACGAGGCTTTGGCCGTATCTTGCGTCCCCACAAGCGAATACTGCTTCCTCACTCGTTCTGTAAAACCCTTTTGCGGCATCAATTGTGTGGCGCTTTGTTTGGCCCACATTGAAATTCGTGAAAATATCATCTGTAGCGCCAGCGAATCCAGCGGCAATTAGAACCATGTCGGCTTCAAAGAAACGTTCAGTACCTGGTATTTGTGTGTACTTATGATTCTCTACATCATGGTCCACTTGAACAGTGTGAAGACCAATTAGGTTTCCAGCGTCGTCTTTTTCAAACGCGACTGTGCTAATTAAATACTCGCGTGGATCAGCACCATAAACGGCTTCCGCTTCAGCGTGAGCGTAATCCATCTGGAAAATATGTGGGTATTCAGGCCACGGGTTTTTCCCGGTCCGCTGTTCTGGAAGCTTACCGCGGTGTCCGAATTGGTGAATGGAGGTTGCACCTTGCCGAAGGGCTGTCGCAACACAATCCGCACCGGTGTCACCACCGCCAATGATAATCACCTTTTTCCCCTGTGCAGAGAGGGTTTGAACGCCCTTGTTATCGAGATTGTCGCGAATGCTTTCGGTCAAGTACGGGACGGCCATGTGAATGCCTGCTGCTTCTCGTCCAGGGATTTCAACATCACGAGGCTTGCTTGCACCCGTTGCTAGGACGACGGCATCGAATTCAGCTTTTAAGTCCGTCATTGTGATGTCAACGCCGGCGTTGACGTTTGTCACAAATTCGACGCCTTCAGCGGCCATCAAATTGACACGGCGCATGACGGATTCTTTCTCGAGTTTCATCGTTGGGATGCCGTACATGAGCAAGCCGCCGATACGATCGCTTTTTTCATAAACCGTGACGAAGTGCCCCGCCTTGTTTAACTGATCAGCGCAAGCAAGACCAGCGGGGCCAGAGCCGATGATGGCAATCCGTTTACCCGTCCTATTTTGCGGTGGCTCTGGCTGAATCCACCCTTCGGCAAATCCGCGGTCAATGATTTCCTTTTCAATCGATTTAATGCCGACCGCCGGTTCCGAAATCGCGACCGTACACGCCCCTTCGCACGGGGCTGGACAGACACGCCCAGTAAACTCTGGGAAATTGTTCGTCTTCATAAGCAACATGAGCGCTTCTTTCCAGTCGCCGCGGTAAACCGCATCGTTCCACTCAGGAATCAAATTGTTCAGCGGGCAACCCGATACGCCGTTTTTAATTTCCATGCCAACGCTACAAAACGGGACACCGCAGTCCATGCAACGCGCCGCTTGAATCGTTAAATCCTGTTCCGGCATCGGTAGATTATATTCATTCCAGTCGCGCGTCCGCGTTTTCGGATCGCGAACGGGCGCTTTAATCCGTTTATAGTCCATAAAACCAGTTGATTTTCCCAAATTCATCGCCTCCTTTACTGCGCCGTAACTTCCTCTTTATTTCCCGTCAGCTCATAAAATGCTGCCAGTTCAGCCGCCGCATGCGTTTCACCGCTCGCTTCAAGCTCTTCCATTCGCGTCAAAATCGCCTCATATTCATGCGGAATGACGTACACGAAATGCTCAAGTTCATTTTCAAATTGGTCTAAAATGGATTTCGCGAACTTGCTCCCTGTGTAGGCGACATGGCGAATCAGCATATCCTTCAAACGATTCGCCTCCCGCGCAGAAGACACGCTCCGCACCGAAACAAGTTCGTGGTTCGTCTTCAAATGAAAGGCTTCCTTGTCACGCGTATAAACGTACGCCACACCGCCTGACATTCCCGCTGCGAAATTGTCTCCCACTTCGCCTAAAATGGCTACGGCACCACCTGTCATATATTCACAGCCATTATCGCCGATGCCTTCTACAACGGCGGTCGCACCGCTATTTCGTACGGCAAATCTGGCGCCCGCTTTTCCTAACATATAAGCTTCTCCGCCTGTTGCGCCGTAAAGTGTGACGTTGCCGACGATGGCCGATTCGTGCGGATTTACGGGTGTCTTGTCATTTGGTGCGACGATGAGTTTCCCGCCTGACAGCCCTTTTCCGAAGTAATCGTTCGCATCGCCTATGATTCGAAGTGTCATGCCATTTGGCGTAAAGGCACCAAAACTTTGACCTGCAGCACCGATAAACGTCAAATCAACGGTATCTTCCGGTAAGCCTTCTGCGCCAAATTTTTCGCTAATCATTGAACCCGAGATGGTGCCAATTGTGCGGTCAATGTTGCGCACAGGGAATGTCCCCGTCACTTTTTGCCCCGCTTCAAGTGCTGGCTGAATTTGCTGTACAATTTGGCGGGCATCAAGTGTTTCTTCTAACTTATGATTTTGCGCCTTCGTGCAAATTTGCGTCTGTGTTTTGTAAAAGTCATCTGTATAAAGCAACTTGCTGAAGTCCAAATATTTCGCTTTCCAGTGTGCGTCTTTTCGTTCGTGGAGTGTGATATATTGTTTTTGGCCAATTAGTTCGTCCAGCGTGCGGAAACCTAGTTCCGCCATCATTTCGCGCATTTCTTGAACGATAAACTGGAAGAAATTCACAACGTAGTCGGCGGAACCGGCAAATTTTTTGCGCAGCTCTGGATTTTGTGTTGCGACGCCAACCGGGCAAGTATCCATGTGACAAACGCGCATCATGACGCAGCCGAGTGTCACGAGCGGCGCTGTCGCAAAACCATATTCTTCTGCGCCTAGTAATGCCGCGATGAGAACGTCTTTACCGGTCATCATTTTGCCGTCTGTTTCCAAGGTGACTTGATTTCTAAGGCCATTCAAAAGGAGCGTTTGCTGTGTTTCCGCGAGACCAATTTCCCACGGTAAACCAGTGTGGCGAATGCTACTTCTGGCAGCAGCACCTGTTCCGCCTTCATAGCCGCTAACTAAAATGACATCGGCGTTTCCTTTTGCCACACCAGACGCGATTGTGCCTACGCCGGTTTTCGAAACGAGTTTCACATTAATACGCGCCTTTTGATTCGCATTTTTTAAGTCAAAAATAAGTTGGGATAAATCTTCAATTGAATAAATATCATGATGTGGTGGCGGGGAAATGAGGCCGACTCCAGTTGTTGAACCACGTGTTTTGGAAATCCACGGATACACTTTCTTCCCAGGCAAGTGTCCTCCTTCGCCTGGTTTCGCCCCCTGTGCCATTTTAATTTGCAACTCTTCCGCATTGACCAAGTAATGGCTTGTTACGCCAAAACGACCAGACGCCACTTGTTTAATCGCGCTTCGGCGCAAATCGCCGTTTGCATCGCGCACAAAACGCGCTGGATTTTCACCGCCCTCACCGCTATTGCTTTTGCCACCAAGGCGATTCATTGCTACAGCGAGCGCTTCGTGGGCTTCTTGGCTAATCGAACCGTAAGACATCGCACCCGTTTTAAACCGTTTAAAAATCGCTTCGGCTGGTTCAACTTCCTCGATAGGAACGGGCTTACGATCACTTTTTATATCAAACAAGCCACGTAGAAAAGCTTGATTTTGATTTTGCATTAAATCGGCGTATAGTTCGTAAGCTTCGCGGTCATTTTCGCGTGTCGCGCGTTGCAAGGAGTGAATCGCAAGTGGATTATAGACGTGATATTCGCCGTTCGAACGCCACTGGTATTCACCGCCTGAATCTAGCGTAAACGCCTGATAGCCAATATCGTGAAACGCTTGTCTATGGCGGAGCCACGCTTCTTTCGCAATAATATCAAGCGGAATGCCTGATAATACGCTTGCCGTCCCAGGGAAATATTTCTCTGTTACGTCAGCGCCAATGCCAATCGCTTCAAAAATTTGTGCCCCGCGGTAACTTTGCACAGTGGAAATCCCCATTTTCGACATCACTTTTAAAATTCCGTCTGTGAGCGCCTCCATGTATCTCGTTTCCGCTTCATCAAGCGTAAAACCTTTCATGCGACCTTGCTCAATTAAATCATGGAAAGCGTGCAGCGCAAGATACGGGAAAATCGCATCCGCACCATAGCCAATAAGTGTTGCGCATTGATGAACGTCACGCGCCTCGGCTGTTTTCACAATGAGGCTCGCTTTCGTCCGCAAACCTTTTTGAATCAAATGTTGATGCAAACCACTTACCGCAAGGAGTGACGGAATACCAATCCAATCGGCGTTCGTCCCTTCGTCCGTTAAAACAATGAGCTTGCTACCTGCTTGAATGGCTTCTTCTACTTGGGTAAAAAGAATGTTTAAGCGCGCATCTAGCGACTCGCATTCTTCTTGTTTGAACAGCATCGGTAAAATCGTCGTGGCTTCGCTAAATTTAGTTTGGTTTTTTAGGGCCGCATATTCCTTACGCGTTAAAATTGGCGTTTTCAAGCGGATTCGATTAGCGTTTTGTGCGCCAGGAGCTAAAATATTTCCTTCGTCGCCTAGAAGCGTCATCGTCGACACAACCGTTTCCTCGCGAAGTCCGTCGATCGGCGGATTCGTCACCTGCGCAAATAGTTGCTTGAAGTAATTAAACAAAAGTTGTGGTCGTTTCGAAAGCACTGCAAGCGGCGCGTCGTACCCCATTGCGCCCATCGGATCTTTTTTCTCCGTCACCATCGGAATTAAAATTTTGTTCAACTCGTCCTGCGTGTAGCCAAAAGCCTGCTCGAGTTTAAAACAAGCCGATTTTGTGAGCGGCACGAAATCCTCTTTTACATCTTTCGTGAGCTCGGAAATATCGGTTAGATTTTCAAGCCAGTCCGCATATGGTTCCGCCGATTCTAATGCCCCTTTAAGCTCGGCGTCCGGAATGATACGCCCTTGCTCCAAATCAATGAGCAGCATTTGGCCAGCGCCAACGGTTTCTTTTTTCACAACGTCCGCTTCATCAACTGGCACAACACCTGTTTCCGACGAATAAATGATTGTCCCGTCTTTCGTCAAATAATAACGAGCCGGACGCAAGCCGTTGCGATCTAAAATTGTCCCAATGACGCGGCCGTCCGTGAAGGAAATCGAAGTCGGTCCGTCCCACGGTTCCATGAGTGTCGCGTGATACTCATAAAACGCACGTTTTTCCTCCGACATATTTTTGTTTTTATCCCACGGCTCCGGAATGAGCATCATTGCCGCGTGCGGGAGCGCCCGCCCTGTTTGCACGAGGAATTCAAGCGCATTATCAAGCGTGGCCGAGTCGCTACCTGCTTCATCAATGATTGGCAAAACCTGACCGAGCTTTTTGCCAAAAAGTGGACTTTCTGCGCGTTTCTCACGAGCCTTCATCCAGTTCACATTGCCGCGTTGTGTGTTGATTTCACCGTTATGAATCAAGTAGCGGTAAGGATGCGCCCGCTCCCAGCTTGGAAATGTGTTCGTCGAAAAGCGCGAATGAACGAGCGCAAAAGCCGACGTGTATTCTTGGCTTGCGAGGTCTAAATAATACGCGCTAATCTGCTCTGGCAGTAACATCCCTTTATAAATCACTGTCCGAGTTGATAAACTCGGCACGTAAAAAGTCCCTTCTAAGTCAAGTGTCTTTGCAAAATTTTCAATTTGTTTCCGTATCAAATAAAGCGCGCGTTCAAATTCCTTTTCAGAACGTGCTTCTTCCTGTTCAATAAAAATCTGGTAAATTACCGGCTCCGTCTGTTTCGCGCCCGCGCCAATTTTCGTTGCATCGGTTGGCACTTTTCGGTAGCCAAGAAACGTTTGCCCTTCTTCCGAAACAATTGCCGCAAACCGTTCCATCAGCTTTGTGCGTTCAAATTCATCTTGCGGAAAATTAATCATACCCACCGCATATTTAAATTTTTCTGGAAGTGAAATGCCCTCTTCAGAACAAACTTTTCTAAAAAAAGCATCTGAAATTTCAAGTAAAATGCCAGCGCCATCACCCGTATCTCCGCCAACTTCACCACCGCGGTGTTTAAGCTGGCATAACATGTGAATCCCTTGCTCCACAATTTTATGCGAACTTTTATTTTGTACATTCGCCACAAAACCGATTCCACAAGCATCATGCTCATTTTCCGGATTATATAAACCATGTTTTTTTGGCAATCCTACATTTCTCATTCAAATTCCTCCTCCAGCATCCGCCTCTCTTTATTGACGGAATAAACTAAATTGATAGAAAATTCTCTCCCATCAAGTGACGTTTTGTGTAAGTTCTATTTTATCCCTTTTCATTTATCGAAACAATATATATAATAGAATAAAACAATCTCATTTTGAGAACGAAAGAAGTGTTTAACGTGGAACTACGCCAATTAAAATATTTTATGGAAGTCGCAAGAGTCGAACATATGACGCAAGCATCCGAAAATTTACACGTCGCCCAATCTGCCGTCAGTAGGCAGATTATTAAACTCGAAGATGAACTCGGCGTGGCGCTGTTTGAACGCGTCGGCCGAAATATGCGCCTTACAAATGTTGGGAGAGATTTTCTTGAACAAGCCAAGCGCGCCTTCAATGAACTCCAAAAAGCAGAATCCATTGTTACCGAGTATACCAACCCAACACTTGGAACCGTGCGCGTCGGGCTCCCTAACTCGCTCGCCACAAAAGTTTTACCCGCCGTCATTTCCAAGTTTCGGGAAAAATATCCCGACATTTCCTATCAATTTCTGGAAGGCTCAAACGCAGAACTCACAAACATGCTACACTCTGGCGACCTCGACTTCACGTTTTTGTCACCCGTCCCAGCTGAATCCGAATTTTTTCACACAACCCGCTTTTTTGATGAAAAATTAAAAGTAATCGTCCCAAAAACGCATCCGCTAAGCAGCGAGCAGACGTTAACGCTTCAAGACCTCGTCCAAGAAAAATTTATCCTTTATCCGAGCGACTTCGATTTATTCCAAATCGTCCAAAAGTCCGCCGAAAAAAAAGGTATTATGCTTGATATCGCCTTTCAAAGCACCGATTTCTACACAATTCAAGGCCTAGTTGGCGCTGGACTCGGCATCTCCATTCTCCCAGAAATGATTTTAGACGGTGCCATCTTCAAAGAAACCATCAGCATCCCTTTGCGCGACAAGGACTTACGCCGTTCAGTCGGCCTCATCACCACCAAAAAACGCAATTTATCTCCATCCGAACGACTATTTCACGATTTTATTTTAGAATTTTTCCAAAGCAAATAGATTTTTCGCATCAAAATAAAGAAGCATACATCCAAGTAACCATTCCATTTCAAACATGGTTGTTACTGAATTTATGCCTCTTTTTTTCGCACTCCTTTACACTTGGTTAAACGCATCGGGATAGCGAACTTCTCCGCTAAAATCAGTTAAGCCACCCGGATACAATTCAAGCGCTAAAAAGTTTTCTTCCGGGACATCAAACGGTGCAGAAATCCCAAAATCAGCAGCTTTCTTAAAACCAAATTTAGGATAGTAAGACGCATGGCCGAGCACGATAATTCCCGGATATGCTTTGGCACGCGAAAGCCGAATGCCCTCCTCAATGAGCGCACTCCCGACCCCTTCGCCTTGAAATTCTGGCAACACCGAAACCGGTGCAAGACCAAGTAAAACGCGTGTTTCCCCTTCTCTTTCAAGAAAAATTTCACTAAGCAAGGCGTGACCGACAAGTTGTCCGTCTAACGTTTCAGCGACAAGTGAAAGGTCACAGACATACTGCTCCGTTTCACGAATTAAATCCACTAACTTAGCTTCATCTTCGCGACCAAAAGCGCGTTTATGAATCTCAAAAATTCCCCGATTTTCCTCCTGCGTTTCTATCCGTATGTTCATTTTATCTAACCTGCTTTTCCATTCGATATTTTTCAAGCCCAAGTATCGCTTGCTCGACTTTATCCGCAGTTATTTCACCCGGCATCATATGAATTGTTTCGCCCGCCTCTGTCGCACGAGTTGAAACAGCGCGTATATCGCTTTCAGAAAGCGACTCCGTCAACATATCGGCAAGTGAAGTCGGCAAACCAAGCGCCGTATAAAATGGCAGTAACCGTTCCAATTCATCAAAACGATTTTCAAGAACGAGTTGAACGAACACGCCGTACGCAACTTTATTCCCATGTAAGATAGAATGTGTTTCTGGAATCATTGTGAGTGCATCGTGAATTGAATGTGCGCCAGCCGTTCGGCCATAGCGGTCACCAAAGCCACCCACCATTCCAGCAACTAAAATATTCGTTTCAACCGTTTTAATAAACGCATCATTTAATTCGCCCGCTTCCATTGCAGCAATTGCCGAAACGCTAAGCTCTAACAGATTTTCCCGACATTTATTCGCTGCAAAGTAAGCAATTTCAACTTCAACCGGCAGATTTTCCAGCTGGGAAATGATGACATCCGCCTCGTACCATTTCGCAAGCGTATCACCAATTCCAGCAATCATTAGCGAGATTGGAGAATGCAAAATGATTTCCGGCTCAATTAAAACAAGCGCGTTGCTTTCAGGGAACACATCGTAGCAAATCATAGCGCCGTTTTGATCATACATGACGCTAAGTGGTGTCGCTGCCGCACAAGTCGAAGCAAGTGTTGGTAAAATAAGTACTGGCATGCGTAACACATGCGCAGCCGCTTTCGCTAAGTCCGTTATTTTCCCACCGCCAACTGCAATAATCGCTTCAAATTGTTTTTCTTGAACGAGGCGAACAATTCGGTCGCGCTCTTCGTAGGTGCAGTCGCCATTATATTGTTCAAATGAAACGGTCACCTCTGGCAAATCAGGAAATTTCTCCTCAGCCACTTCCCATGACTTGTCGCCATGCAAAACGAGGACTTTTTCCAAACGACGTCTTTTTAAATGTTCCGGTAGCGTTTTCCATGCGCCCGTTGTACAAACATATTCTTGCGGTGCTCCGCGTACAATCAATTCTTCAACCATGATGAATCCTCCTCCAAATCTTTTGCCACTAATAAATAGTCTGCTTTTCTTGCAAAGTGAAGAATGAGCTCCGTGAACTCTCCTTCACTCGATTTAATTTCCACGCTGTGGCCGAGCTTTTTCGCCATTTGTTTCGCCAAATAAAGCCCAATGCCCGTCGCTTTCTTTTCTTTCCGACCAATCATGCCCGTGAAGCCTTGCTCAAACACGCGCGGCAAATCTTCTTCACTAATGCCACGACCGTTATCCCAAATATGCAAATCGATGCGCTCTTTTTCCTCCTCACACCAAATCTTCACTTCGCCACCCTCAGGCGTATACTTCAAAGCATTTGAAATAATCTGGTCCAAAATAAACCCAAGCCACTTGCTGTCCGTCCGCACATCAACGTTCACATCATCCATCGAAAGCTTTTTCTTCCCGGAAATAAACAGCCGAGAATGGCGCTTAATCGACTCCCTAACAACACTTCCAAGATTTTGTTCTTGGATAAAATAGTCTTTTGCAAATGTGTCAAGCCGGGAGAAGTACAGGGCTTGCATCACTAATTGATCCACCCGGTCAAGCTCCTCATCGACTTTCGAAAAAATCGTTGCAGTATCATTCAAATCCGGATTTTTAATCAGCATTTTACTAGCCACAAGTGGTGTCTTAACTTCATGCACCCAGTATAAAATAAAATCATGATATTCTTCTTGCTTATCTTGAAGCGCCGTCACCGTTTTTTGTTCTTCTCGATGCTTTTTGCGCATCAGTTCATTGAAGAAAGCTTGCTCGCTCGTACGCGGTTTCGGTAAGAGTTCGATAATATTTTCATCGATTTCCCCATCAACAAGCTCTTTCATTTCTTGCCAGTACCGATATTTAAAAATATAGCCGAGAATCAGATAGGCGACTAAAAACATGAACACGAAAAAGTATAAATAAATAATATTGCCGAGTGTTAGTTTACTGTTTGGATCAATGTAAATTAAAAGACCAACAAAAAACATGACGATGAAAAAGAAAAATAAGAAAAAGCGTTTATCGCGTACATAGCGCCACCAAGTCATTTAGCTCACCCTTTCTCGTCAATTTCAAGTGGAACAAAATCAAATTTTTGGAAATCAAACAGCCCTTGATCGGTAAGTTTATATTCTGGAATGACAGGCAAAGTAAGAAACGATAGCGTAAGAAACGGATCAAATCCGCGCGCCTGACTAATCGTCTGGAACACACTTAAAAGCGTTTCTAAATCGGCTTGCACTTTTTCAAACGGGGCATGTGTAAGTAGGCCCGCAATTTCGAGGCGCAACTCGCCAAGCAATTTGCCATTTGCAACAACGACAACGCCGCCGCCAATTTCCGTTAAACGACGAATCGCAAAATCAATGTCCGCATCATTCATACCAACCGCCACAATATTATGAGAATCATGGGCTACAGTGGTCGCAATGGCGCCGTTTTGCATACCGAAACCTTTCACAATGCCTAGGCCAACATTTTCCGTTCCTTTATGCCGCTCCACAACGACCATTTTAGCTAAATCGCGGGAAGCGTCGGGAACAAATTCGCCGTTTTTGAGGTCCACAGTGGCGGTTAAACGCTCGGTGAATAAACTGTTTGGCAACATGCCCATCACGCGTACGTTTTCCGATTTCAAAGTGAGTCGCAAATCTTTTTTCGTTAAGCGATGTGTGATTTTTGGCGATACAAAATTGGTAGCCGCTTTTCCGAATTTTTCTTCCAAGCGAATGCCGTCCTGAACGAGTAGCTCTCCTTTTTTGAAAACTTTTGTAATCGCAACATCCTCCAAGCGTTCGAGGAAAACAAGATCCGCTTGGTAGCCTGCTGCAACCGCCCCCAAATAAGGTAAATTATGACAGTTTGCAGCATTAATTGTTGCCATTTGAATCGCTGTAATCGGCGCAATCCCGTGCGCAATCGCAAGCCGAATATTGTAATTAATCGACCCCTCCCGAACTAAATCCGGAATTAATTTATCATCTGTACAAAAACAAAAACGGTGACTGTTTTCAATTCGCACAGCCTGAATCGCTTTTTCTAAATCGCGTCCAACAGTTCCTTCACGAAGCATGACAAACATGCCCGCCTGAACGCGGTCTAGCGCCTCATCGCGCGTCGTACTTTCATGGTCCGTCCGAATCCCAGCCGCCAAATAATTATTCAAGTTATCGCGCGTTAAGCCGGCCCCGTGCCCATCAATGCGCCCGCCATTCGCTTTCGCATCAATGATTTTCTGTAAAATATCAGCCGAGCCTGATGCGACCGACGGAAAATCCATCACTTCCGCAAGCCCAATGACTTTCTCATGTGTATAAAGCGGCTTTAAATCTTCCGCAAGAAGTGTGGCCCCGTTGTTTTCTTGGGGCGTTGCTGGGACAGAAGATGGTGACATGACAAACATATCGATTGGCGCGTCTTCTGCATCTGCTAGCATAAATTCGATTCCCGGAACGCCTGCCACATTGGCGATTTCATGTGGGTCCGTCACAATCGTTGTGACACCATTTGGCAAAAGTACACGGGCAAACTCGCTCGGTGTAATCATGGCGCTCTCCACATGGACGTGGGCATCTATAAAGCCAGGCGCGATATATTGCCCTTTCGCATCAATAATTTTAGCAGCCTCTTCAAACGAGCCAATGCCGGCGATATAACCGTTTTTAATGGCAATGTCGCCCTCCATAATTTCTCCTGTAAAGACGTTGATAATTCGACCATTTTTAATAATACAATCCGCCTTCGCCCGATGATCACTGACGGCAATGCGCTCACGCAAACTTTGAACTGTTTCCAACTCGAAATCCTCCTCTTATTTTTGTTCAAAAAAACCTTCGTCGTTTAAATAGCTTTCCGCGGCTTCAATCGTTGGGAATATCGCTTCCACATTTTCGAAAGCGTAAACAATCCACATTTTATTTTCATAAATTAAGGACAGTTTTTCATTAAATTCATCAACATACGTTATTTCTTGCCCTTCTTGGAATATATCCCCGTCGCTATCCATATATGCGATTGCGGCTTCGATGAGCCCGACTAATTCGGATTCGCTTGCTTCAAAAACGTTGAAATAACCTTGTTTATCAAGCGTATCCGCATCTAAATACGGCGCATACACATAGCCATTTCCGTTAGGATGTAAATGTTTAATTAAGATGGACTTATCACGTTTACTTTCTGGATAATGATAATTCACACGCCCAAGCGAAATCGCTTTTTCCTCTAATTGGGTATACCGGGAAATAATTTGTTTTTTCTCTTCAAAAGTTAGCATCGTCTTCTCTTCTTTCTTATTTAAAATCTTTCGCTAGCATTTGTTCTTTGGCAACAACTGGTAGCCAGTCATGGACATCTTGAAAGATGAAGCCAAGATTTTTAGCTTTTGTATTGTCTAAATAATACGATTTCGGAATATCAAACGGCGATTCGTTTTCATCATCAGTTTCCGAAACATCAGCAACATGCGCTTTTTTCTGCGTAATTGTTTCTAATGTTTCGATTAATTCGCTAAGCTTGTAAACACCATTTGACGCCGCGTTTATCGGGCCAGTAAAGTCTGACTTCGTGCCGATAAACGCAAGAAACCGCGCAGCTTCGTCTGAGGTAATAAACCCGATTTCCGCCTCCTCGTTTTGGAGCCCGATTTCTGTACCATTCATGATTCTTGATGTATGAAATTGCAGACGCTTCGTGTAATCATCGGCGCCAAGCACGATTGGAAAACGTACAGCGACCACGTCGAAATCCGCTTTCTGGCAATATACCGCTTCGCCGAGACGCTTCCCTTCGCCGTAATCAAAGTCCATGCGGTCGCCAAGAATAATTTCGTAGTGCTTGCTATCAAAATCTTCTTCCAAAAGCGCCCGTCCTTTTATCCCGTAAACCGAAAGAGAGGACGTATAAATCAGCCGCGTTTTCTTGCCTTTAAAGGCTTGAATTAAATAAAGCGCATCTTGCGGTGAAAAACAAATATTGTCATAAATTACATCAAATTGTTCATTTGCCAGTTGAAATAAATCTTCGCGCCGCTCGCGATTTAATTTTAAATGCCTCACACCAGCTGGAATAGTCACATCCGCCTTGCCGCGCGTCACAATCGTCACACGGTGCCCCTCCGCTTGCAAAATATCCACAAGACGCTTACCAAAAAAACGCGTACCACCTAAAACTAAAACCTTCATCCAAACCCCTCCTTTTTTTATGTAAAAACAGGAAGTAAAAGTTTCTCGTAGCAAAAGAAACCTACTTCCTCCAATTTATTCAATCATATAGCCCTGCCCTTTTTTCGTCTTAATGAAATCATCTAAGCCAATTTCGGCAAGTTTTTTACGAATGCGCACAACATTAACGGTAAGCGTATTGTCGTCCACAAAACTTTCATCTTCCCAAAGTGCACGCATGATTTCGTCACGGCTAACAATACTGCCTTTTTGTTTCATTAATTCATATAAAATTAAAAACTCATTTTTAGTCAGCTCAATCTTTTCATCAAGAAAAGTAAGCGTGTTTGTGTCGATATGCAAAAAGACATTATTATGTTCCATGACATTGGGCTCTTCAAGTTCAGCATACGAATAAGTACGCCGCAGAAGCGCATTAATTCGCGCCATTAAAACGTCCAAATCGACAGGTTTTTCAATATAATAATCTGCCCCCATATTCATGCCCATAATTTGATCCATACGCGAATTTCTAGAAGACAAGAAAATAATAGGTACGTTCGAAACTTCGCGAATTTGATTGCACCAGTAAAAACCATCAAAGTATGGCAAATTCACATCTAAAATAACCAATTGTGGTTCGAATTCTAAAAACTCATTTAAAATGTTATTAAAATCCTCTACGGTGTGAATATCAAAGCCCCACTTCATCAAATGTTTTTGAATCGTATCGCGAATGACTAAATCATCTTCTACAATATAAACTTTAACCATCGTTTTGCCTCCAATTTCAAACTAACACCACACGACCAGTTCTATTTGTATTTCATTTCGCAGCGCGTATCTGTCTCCATCACCGGATAATGAAATCACCTGCTTTAAAGTAAAATTTCGCTCTTCTCTATTTTAGCTGATTATCGTTATTTTTACCAATTAATGGCGGAAACGCGTGACAATATTCATGTAGCTGTTCACACAAATCCAGTAATAAAAACCATAAAAAATGCAGTACACACTTGTGACGATAATGACAGGCCACTGCAAGCTATAATCGATATTTCTTGATAGCCCAATCATGGCAATCATGCTGTGTGAAAGGCCAAGTAAGAGCGGGATAATAAACATTGGCGCAATTTGTCTAGAAACAACACGCCTTAATTCTTTTCGCGTTAAGCCCAGTTTAAAGAGTGTCGTAAATTGATTTTGCTCTAAATAGGCGTCCGTCACTTGTTTAAAGTAAATGATACTGCCTGTTGCCATGAAGAAAACCAGTCCAATAAAGACACCAATATAAAGAATCGTTCCCATTAAAATCGACACCATGTGATAGTTGGAATAATAGCTTGAAAAGTTTTCCGACCATAGATTTATTTTTCCTTCTGTGGCCATTTGAATTTTATTTCCTAAAGCTTCGGAATGATCGACTTCTGTCACATCATAGATGGAAACTTTTTGCGTGCGTAACTCTCCTGTAAGTTGATTATAAAACGCATCACTAACAACAAGCATCGCATCTGCAAAACCAGCATTAAAAATCGGATAATAGCGAAAATCGGTAATCGTGACATCGCCTAGTTTTTTTGTTTTATCGGTTGAAACAATTTTAAATTCTTCGCCTAGCAATTGTTGTACACGCTTATCACGTACATTGCTCATTGATTTTCCAACAAAAACAGCTTCACCCGTTTTTAAATTTTTAATGGGTTTATTATTCCTGTTTTCTACTAAATTAAGACGATTAAATTCTGATTCTGTAATGAAAGAAAACGTAGCTTTATTTTGATAGTAATCATACGGCATTTGGTCGAGTTCTTGCTCAACGTAAGCATCAATATAAGCACTTCTTGTCATGTAATTTAAATTATGATTCTTATCGCGCTTAATAATCCGCTCCACTTCAGCTTCTTTATTTGGTGTTAAATTTAAAAGTTGATAACTACTTGGATTTTCTTTTTGCACTTGATCGATGGTGATGTAATAGAAGCTACTAATAGCGCCGATGATAGTTAAAGTTGTGGCACTTAAAACGGCAATCATGGCTAATGTATTGGCATTTTTTTTCATGCGGTAGCGAAGGGATGTGACGGTGATTAAATTTGTTCCGCGATAATAGGCCTTTTTAAAGTTATAAAAATAACGTAACCCGAGTGGCATGGAGTAGCGAATAAAAATCCATGTTCCCAGTATAACTGACCCAAGGATCAATAAAATGCAGTTGCCAAATCCTACTTTTTCCCAAAAAGAAGAATTTACAACGATTTGAAGTGCTAAACAATAGCCAAAGACGATGAAAAGGAGTCCGGCAATGGTCAACATGAGCGAGCCTTTTACACGTTTCTCGCGTGTTTCGGATTTAAAGAGTTCGAGCAAACTGTAGCGAAAAATGATGTACACCGCATAGACTGACGTGACGCCCATGATGAGGAGGAAAGTATAGATGGTGTCTGTAATCGCCTTAGTAGACACAATTAGCTGTGTATCTACGCGTAAGTTAACAATCCAAAAGAGGAGCATAATGAACAGTTTAGAAAAGAAAATACCTGTCAAAATCCCCGCCACAAGCGCGAGCAAATAAGTTAACAAATTTTCAAAAATAATAATAATACTAATTTGCCCTCTTCTTAAACCGAGCAAAGCGTACAAGCCAAATTCCCTTTTTCTTTTTTTTAAAAAGTAGCTATTCGAATAAAAAATGAAAAAGCCGACAAATAAAATAAGAATGACGCCCGCTGATGAAAATAAAGAGTTCCCAACAACTTCCCAGTTTTTGAAAATTTTATTTATAAGCGGATTTTGCGAAAGCGACATAAAGGTAAAATAAATTAATACGCTAATCGCAATACTAATGAAGTAAATCAAATATTGGTTGAAATTTTTTCGCATGTTGGTGACAGCAATTTTAAAAAGCGTCATCAGCTTCACCGCCAAGCATCGCCAGCACATCTAATATTTTTTGAAAAAATTGTTTGCGCGTCGTTTTACCGCGGTGAATTTCAGTATAGATTTCACCATCTTTAATAAATAAGACGCGGTCTGAATAGCTTGACGCAAAAGCATCGTGCGTGACCATTAAAATCGTAGCACTTCCTTGTTCTTTCGCTTGCTTTAAACCTTCCAATAAGTTCGTTGCCGCCTTTGAATCAAGTGCACCGGTTGGTTCATCCGCAAAAATAAGCGCTGGCTTTGTAATCATCGCGCGGCAAACTGCTGTGCGTTGTTTTTGGCCGCCTGAAACTTCACTTGGAAATTTATCACGCAAATCATAAATGCCAAATTGCCTTGCAATCTCTTCAAAACGCACTTCAATTTCAATAGGTGGCACACGATTTAAAGAAAGCGGCAACACGATATTATCTTTTAGCGACATCGTTTCTAATAAATTATAATCTTGAAAAATAAAGCCTAATTGGTCCCGCCTAAACATCGCCAATTCCTTTTGGCGCATATCGGAAAGTGACTTCCCGTTAATTTCAATTTCACCAGAAGTGGGGCCATCAATTGATGACAGCACGTTTAAAAGTGTCGACTTTCCCGCACCAGACGGTCCCATGACACTAACAAACTCCCCCTTTCTCACCTCTAAAGAAATACTATTTAAAGCAGGAAAAAGACTTCCTTTTGACCCGTAAACTTTACGCACTTTATGGGCTTTTAAAATTAAATCTTCCATCGTTTTCCTCCTGATATTCAGTCATCTCGTGTTATTTTACAGTATACCGAAAGATTTGAACAAGGTCTATAGTTGTAGAAAGCTATTTTTTTCAAAAAAAAAAGCAGATATTCTGCTTTTTAGAAAGATAATGCTGGTTCTTCCGACGTTTTACGATTT
This sequence comes from Listeria sp. ILCC792, assembly GCF_900186135.1. Taxonomy (NCBI): domain Bacteria; kingdom Bacillati; phylum Bacillota; class Bacilli; order Caryophanales; family Listeriaceae; genus Listeria; species Listeria sp. ILCC792. The sequence continues at coordinate 40,040 of NZ_FYBO01000010.1, read as the reverse complement.
TCCTCGCCAAATTCCGCCATGCATTCCTGAATAAGCATTTCTAGCTCAGAAAGTGAGATTTCACTATCATACGCGGTAATATCCCACACAAGTTCTCTCTCTTCTTTAATAAACGTATAAATTTCAAGGCGTCCGTGTTGAAAAATTGTTACACGTGGCATTTTTAACTCGAGCTCACAAACGGCAGGCCAAGTTTGAAAATCGCCGCGATACGAAATTCCTTCTTTGGAAAGTTCAATAGTCGGCTGCACGTTTAAAAGCCGAAAAAACGGACGCAAAGTCGCCGCCGCTAGAAAAATGAGGAGAATGACTTCCTCCGTTCCCGTAACCCCTTTCAAATGACTAAAACTCAAATATATCAAGACGCAAACAGCCAAAGTCATCAGCACACTTGAAAAAACAAGCCGCCGATTCACCATCAACTTCATCGTCTCACCCGACTTCAATTTAGCTAAATTTCCCATCTTTTCGATCCTTCCTTTATCCACATAACTTCATTCTACACTAAATCCTACTGGATAAAAAGGGGCAACCTCCAAAATCAACATACTGACAAACGATGATTTTCGTTAGTTAGCATCACTTCGAACCATTGACCTTTAATTCTTAGAAGTGTTAAAATACTTGTAAATTGGGGGAGATAAATATGGTAAGACAACTTATTTTAACTGGCTTTATGGGAGCTGGCAAAACGACCATTGGAAAGCTCTTAGCAAACAAAATGGAACTTCCATTTATTGATATTGATAAGGAAATCGAAATCGAACAAGAAAAGTCAATTCGTGAGATTTTTGATACATATGGCGAAGAAGCCTTTCGCAAAATGGAGCGCGGAAAACTTGCCGAATTACACGACACTTCTGCCGTGCTTTCAACCGGAGGAGGTATTGTGCTAGACGACAACAATCAAGCCTTCCTAATCCGCCACCCCGCGCCGGTTTTTTACTTAAGGACGAGCCCGAAAATCTTTCTACATCGCCTCAGAAACGACACAACAAGACCTCTCCTTCAGGCTAAAACGAGCGAGGAGATAACCGCCATTTTCGAAAGTCGCACACCACTATACGAGCAAACTGCTAATTATGTCATCATAACCGACAACAAAGATCCTTACGAAATTGCCGATGAAATTTTGGCGAAACTAAAATAACCCCTCGCTGCTGCGAGGGGTTATTTTAGACTGAATATGGTGTGAAGCTGTTTTATATTTGATTTTAGTTTACTGTATGCAGCGTTTACACCAAAGTTCTGGTAAAATTGCCGTGTAATCTTTCGTGAATGTCAATAAATCATAAAACATTTGGTCATAATATCCCGACTCGTCCACTTCAATTTCTTTTAAAACATGCAAAGCGTCGAGTGCCTTATCGCGCAAGGCAGGTAAAATATAACCGGTAATTTTAATTTGACCGAGTGCGGCACTAACAGCTATTTTCATGGATAAAAAGGTGTTTTCATCCTGGCTTTCGCGCATTTTTTGAAGCGTCGCAGCATCATAGTCTTTCGGCTCCACAAATGAAATCCCTTTTTCTTCCGCAAAATATTTCGGAAATGCAGATAAATTTAGCCCCTCATCTGATTTATCTTTAAAATAAGACGTTAGGCGATCTAAAACTTCTTGTCCTATAGCGCTACTAAACGGCGCCTCTTTTTGCTCCAAATCATAGTAAATATCCAAGTGAAAGTGTTCTGTAAAGTGCGGATGGCTCGTTTCCTTCTGAATCCCGTTCTCATTATCAAAATACATCGTCATACTCAAAGTCAACTACTCCTTCCATGTGAAGTTCTTCTCATAACGATTGTATCAAATTTTTTTGGAAAAAGCACGAGTATTTTTGTTTCATAGACTTGCCACTTCGATTCCCGCTCCCAACCAGTCTTTCTTAAAAGCGAACGCTGTGTCCACTTGTTGCATGACTAATAAACCGCTCAAAATACGGTCTACCTTCGCTGATATATCTGTCCTATCCTCTGAACTTTCAATCCTAGCGAGCTCACACAATCTAAATTCACATTTAAAAATCATAAGTCCATCTTCACGTGTAATCGCTCGTTTCAAAGTACATTCTAATAAATCTTTTGTTTCACAAAAGCGACCATTTAAACGAAGCCTTTCACAAAAACAGAACCACGTCGCTATTTGTAGCCCCTCAACATTTTGATAACCTTTGTACCGCTCTAACGATTTAAACACCCTGCTCGCTATCACATCAATTTGCGTAATATCAATCATATATAAAACATGACACATTACAATAAGCTCATAATACGTCCACTGCTCTTGTTCAGCTAACGTAACCCATATAGGAAGAATGTGCTTTTGGATAGCTTCATCAGTTTGCTGAGGCATATATGCCCTTGTTATCGTTTCTAAATAAGCACAAAGTTTACGCTCTTTTTTTATTTCTTTCATTTGGGATAAAAGCTGGTTCATGTTTGTTCCAATGAAATCGCTACCCACCTTCAAAAATTGGTCCATAATTTCATCTAATGCCCTTTTCTGGTATCCCCGGCAAATAAAAATAAGCTCTTCAAAAGAAACTCCGTTATCTCGCAATACTTTTTCAAGTTTTTCCTGTCCAATATTTTGATGCCCACCCTCAATTCGGTACGCATACTTCTCTGACATGCGCTTGCCATAAAAATCCGTAATCGTTTCATTTTTATTTTTACGAACCACACGAAGCGCATTCCCAATTAATTTCGCTATTTCCATCTCGATGTCATCTCCCTTATTCTACTTATCAGTTGAATTTTCGTCGCATATAAATAAAGTATGTTATTCTAAAAAGTAGGGGCAAAACAATGTCTATATTTCATTCAGTGTAACATAAATACACAGAATAATGAACATTAATTTCTATTTACATAGTTCTAACAAGAAAGAATAGGTGAAAAAATGATACAAGTTCAAAACTTACATATCGTTACACGGGAAACTTTACTAAAAGATAGCAACTTTACTTTTAAAGATGCTTTAATTTATGGAATATCAGCACCAAATGGCTCTGGAAAAACAACACTTTTACGTGTCTTAGCAGGTTTAAAGCCTGCCAATCGTGGACAAATTATTTTTAAAGAAAATCAGCTCTTTTTAAAATCAAAAGACGTCCGTCAAAAGCTTTTTTACTATGAAACTTCCGAATGGTTTAATCCAAACTTATCTGCATGGGACTACTTGCAATTTGTGCAAAAAATGTGGACTAGTACATCTGCTGATTTAGCAGAGATTATTCAATTTTGGGAACTAGAAGAATTTCTAAAAATACCTATCCGCAAATATTCTTTAGGTATGAAACAAAAAACATTGCTTGCGATGTATGCCGTTAGTCAAACAACTTACTGGCTTTTAGATGAGCCCACCAATGGATTAGATTACAAGAATCAAGAACGCTTTGTAACATTCATAGAGCAAGCAAAAGCCAGTGGTAAAACGATTATTTTCACCTCTCATCAGGACGATAAAATGTACGCTATTTCAGATGAGATTGTTCAAATTCACGACCGAAAACTACAAACAACGATAGAAATTTAAGGGGGGCAACCTATGCAACAGCAAACTTTTTATTTTAAGAAGTTTTTCAAAACAAAGGGAAACTGGATACCACTTTTTGTATTAGTAGCCACCATCTTATTTGTTCTAATTATGAATACAATAACAGAAAAAGAACACGATATGGCTGCTATCGCTGATTTGAACATGTCAATCAATGAGCAAGGTTTTAAAAACAACCAAAAAAAAAGAAATAATGGTGAGTTATCAAAAGAGGATGAACAATTACTTGATGAAAATCAAGTAAGCACTCAACAACTTTTGACTACCTATCAGAAAATTCGCGATTACTATAATTCGGGACAATACAAACAAGCATACGCTTTGAAAATTAAAGAAATCGAAAAATCTATTGCTTTTGAAAAAGAAACCTTTACGGATAATGGAATGGAATCCCTCAATATCCGTGACTTAACCAAATATAAGAAATTACAAGAATTAAATATTAACGAGCAAGTGGAAGATATGGAAACACAAGGATTCACCTATCTTTACCGTATGCTAGTAAATTTCTTCCCTCTACTCATTATTATTGTCAGTTGTTTCGCTCTAACTTCCGTTTTAACAGAACGATTTCATAATGGCTTAGATCGAATGAAATTGATGCCCCTTAGTAGCTTTAGAAATACAACAGAACGCTTAGTTTTTAGTACGTGTGTGGCACTTATCATTTATTTTTTAAGTATTCTTTTTGCGTTTCTTCCAGCAACAGTTTTATCTGGTCTAGGAAGCTTAAATTATCCAATTCTTTCAGAGATGAGTGGTGGATATGTAACCCTTCCTGTTGGAAAATTGTTGCTGGAAACCATCATTCTTCAAATGCTCAGTTTGTTAATTGTCATTTTAGTCATTGATTTAATTAGTAAAATAGTTAAGAAAGCCATGCCCACTTTATTCTTAAGCCTAATTCTCTTAATTGCACCAACGTTTCTTATCGGCAAAGTGGTTTTTCTTGATAAAATAGCTGCTTTTCTACCAATGACTTATTTTAATTCCGGGCAAGTGACAAATTATTTTTTAGCGGAAGCATGTAACAATCCTACTATTACATTTGTTACTGGTGTAATCGTATTACTAATTAGTTTATGTCTTCTACTGGTGATTAATTATTATATAGATTGGAAAGGAGGTGAAAATAGCTCTCACTTTAAGCAAAAAAAATAAACACTTAGTGCTACTATAAACTTACACAAGGGAGTTGTTTACCAACATGAAAAAGGCTATGTACAAGATTGCGCTTGCGCTTATATTAATAACTGGAATTTTAATTACTATCACCCCAGATGCTATGTCAAAATCCGTGTTAAGCTGGCAAAAATATGATATCAATAAATATACTAAAAAACGTACAGTTGTATCAGAGCAATGGAAAAGTGTTCCAAATAACGTATACTGGCATAGTAGTAATGTAAACCGTGCTGGCAGTGGCTGGAATTATAATCGTTATGTTATTACATTAAAATATTTTGATGCGAAAACAAAAAGATATTATTAGAACTATAAGAAATTTTATAAAATACTTATCTACATAATGTATTTAGATATTTCATAAGTTCATTTTTCGGAAAATAACACAAAATAAGTAATTTTATATTGAAAACACTTAGCCCGATGATTCTTTTGTATCATCGGGCTTTTTTATAGCATAAAACTCACTAAAAAATATATTTATTCCTCGACTGGTAAAGAGAAACAAATGTTGTCAGCTCTTGCGCAGTGCCTGAATACGTCCTCTTTGCTTGCAATTTTATCCAACTTGAGACTCCTGTTATAATTCCAAAGATACGACATTTTCAATATGCGTCGTCATCGGAAACATGTCCACAGGTTGGACGGCTGAAACTTTATACCCGCCTTCGTTTAAGATGCGTAAGTCGCGGGCAAGGGTTGCTGGGTCACAGGATACGTAGACGACTTTTTTCGGTTTCATTTTTAAGATAGTGGCAAGCAATTTTTCGTCGCATCCTTTTCTTGGGGGATCGACGACTAGGACGTCTGCGGTAATCCCATTTTTATACCAGTTGGGGATAACGTCTTCTGCTTTTCCGGTTTCAAACGTGACATTCTCGATTTGGTTTAGCTTGGCATTTGCTCGCGCGTCAAGGATGGCTTGGTTTACGATTTCGACGCCGTAAACATGTCTTGCTTTTTTGGCGAGGCAAAGCGAGATGGAGCCAATGCCACAATAGGCATCAATGACGGTTTCATTTCCGGTTAAATTCGCTGCATCAAGCGCTTTTTGATAAAGGACTTCCGTTTGCTCCGGATTGACTTGGTAGAAGCTCCGTGCTGAAATTGCAAATTGAATCCCGTGAATGGTGTCTGTAATCGTATTTGGGCCATAAAGCGTGACCGTTTTATCGCCCAAAATGACGTTCGTTTTATTCGCATTGATGTTTTGGACGATGGAGGTGACACCTTGAACGCGTTTTTTAAGTTGTTCAAGGATAGCTGGTTTGTTTGGGAAATCAAGCGTGCGCGTGATTAAAACGAGCATGAGCTCACCTGATGTTTTGCCGACGCGCGTCATAATGTGGCGCAAATCGCCTTGGTGGGTTACTTCATTGTATGGCTCCGTGTAAAATTCCGCGAAAACCGCACGTGCTTCTTGAATGGCCGCATCGCTTTTCTCATCTTGAATGAGGCACGTATCCATATCAATGATGTCATGACTTCTCTTTTGATAAAAACCTGCGCCGAGTTTCCCGTTCACATAACCGACTGGCACTTGCGATTTGTTTCGGTAGCGGAACGGTTTTGCCATTCCAATTGTTGGCAGGACTTCGGTTTCGAGTTTACCGACGCGCTTCATAAGCTGTTCGACTTGCCTTCTTTTAAACAAAAGTTGCCCTTCATAAGAGAGGTGTTGGAGCTGGCAGCCGCCGCATTTTTGGTATACGGGGCAAGGTGGTGTGACGCGTTCTGGGCTTTCTTTTTCGAAGCTTTCGATTCTTCCGAAACCATACTTTTTGTTCACCTTGACCACTTTTACACGGACTTCTTCGCCTGGAAGCGCCGCAGGTATAAATAGCGGATAGCCGTCGATTTTGGCGATTCCGCTTCCGTCATGAGTTAAATCCTCGATGGTTACAGACAGTATTTGGTTTTTCTTTAACATTTCGTTTGGCATCTGGCGTTCTCCCCATTCAAAAAGCAGAGCGAGTGACTGCCCTGCTGTTATTTGATAATATATTCAATCCCAATTGGCACAGAAACATTTACTTGTTTCGTTTCTGAAAAAATGAGCCATGAGTTTCGAGTAACGTTGAAATCATAAAAGAATGTTTTAGGATAGGCTGTGACCGTTTTAGCTTTCGCCTCAAACGAATCATCTAGCGCTAAACTTTCTGTTGTGATGTTCATTTGCAAAGCTTTTATGCTTTTTGTCGCCAGTTCATTTGAAAACTCGACGGGCACTAAAGATTTGGCAGTCACTTGATTTTTTTTGCGTGTTAAATTGATGGTTTCATTGCTCGTTTGGATTTCACGCGTGCCACTTTCAATTTGATAATTAGAGAAGCCATCGCAAGCATGATCCATAGGATATTTGAATTTCGAGTTATTGATATACTCCGCCACATTTGACGCAGCAATAACTAAGCGATATTCTTTAATCCCTTCATACTTAGAATCTTCTTCTGAAAGTTGATTTAAAATTTCATGATTGGTGACATCGACAACTAAATTTCCGTTAGCTAATATATGAACCTCTGTATCTTTTTCGGCTGGTAAAAATGAAATGTCATCCGTTAATGGAATTGCTGTTTTCGTTGCAATCCACGATTTATTGCTTGCAATAAGCTCCGCTTCGCTTACTCTAGGTGTAATTTCCTCTGCTTGAACCTTCCAAACTACAAAAAGTGCGATAACAACTGAAAGGATGAATAGAGCACTTAGAAATAATGCTTTTTTGGGTCGGGCTACTTTTTCCAAGTTTGCTTCACCCACTTTCTATTTTTTGACTTTACCATTATACTGGCAAAACCAAAATAATACAATACCATGACAAAAAAGACATATTTTCGACTAATTTAAAGGGCTATTTCTTATATTTTACGGACTCTACTTTTTCTTCGTTATGACGGTCAACAAAATAGAGCGGACGTTGTTTCGTCTCGTTGAAGATTCGCCCTAAATATTCGCCAATAATTCCGAGTGAGAGCAATTGAATGCCGCCAAGGAATAATATTACGACCATAAGGGATGGGTAGCCACTTACACTTTCCCCAAAAAGAAGGGTTTTAATAAAGGTCCAAATCATGAAAATGAACGCAATAATTGAAATCAAAACGCCGCTAAGCGCTGAGAGTCTTAAAGGAGCCGTGGTAAATGATGTTATCCCTTCCATCGCTAAATTCATGAGTTGGAAATAATTCCATTTTGTTTGGCCGGCGCCGCGTTTGTCACGGTCAAATAAAATTTCTTTTTTGTGGAAACCTATCCAGCTAAACATTCCTTTTGTATAGCGTTGTGCCTCGCGAAACTCGCGCAGCGCATTCACTGCTCGGCGATCAAGCAATCTGAAATCTCCCGTATCTTCTTGGATAGGTACTTTCGTCAGCTTTTTAAGCAGTTTATAAAACTGTCTTGACGTCAGCTTCTTCATAGCACTTTCGCCGTCGCGCGATCTTCGTTTTGCGTAAACATCGTCGTAACCTTCTTCCCAGTATTGAATCATTTCTGGGATCAGTTCAGGCGGGTCTTGCAAGTCTGCGTCCATAATAATTACTGCATCGCTGTCCGCATAGTCGAGTCCTGCAATCATCGCAATTTCTTTACCAAAATTTCGACTTAAGTTAATATAGCTTACTCTTTTATCCTGTTCACGGAGCTTTTTTAAGATTTCAAGTGTATTGTCTTTACTTCCGTCATTTACAAACAAAATTTCGAATGAATAGTTTTGAATCGTATCTAAAGTGAGTAAGACTTGATCGTAAAACATGTTTAGAACCTGCTCCTCATTGTAAGCTGGGACTAGAATCGTTATTTTTTTCATTTCCGCTCTTTCTCCTATCATTTACCCTTTTTAAATTTGAGAATCCGCTTGTTTTTTGCTGTCTAAATCAGTTGCTGGAATGGCATGCACATCGGCAAAAAATTCGATATGTTGGTTTAAATTTTCAAATGTCATTGGTGTTTCTCCGCCAAGTTCTCCGTCAAGATTAATAAGCATTTTTTCTTCGGATGTCACAATGACTTTTTTCGATTTCACGTAGATGATATTCGGTTCCTTAATGTGGTCGCCGCGAAGGGCGAGCGTCACTAATCGAATAAATTCTGCTAAGTTCACTTTTTTCAAGATGATGAGGGAAAACTTGCCGTCGTCTAGTTTTGCGTCAGGTGCAATTTTTTCGAAGCCTCCGATAGAGTTCGTCAAGCCAAGTAAAAAGAACATCGCTTTTCCTTCAAAGACACCATCATCATATTCGACACGCACGTCCGTCGCTTTTAAAGAAGGGAGCATTTCAATCCCTTTCAAATAATACGCGAGTTGCCCAAGCATCGTTTTTAGCTTGCTTGGCACATCATAGGTTAGCTCCGTAATCCGGCCGCCACCGCCAATATTAATGAAGTACGTTTCATTCGCCTTCCCAATATCCATCGCCACACTATCACCACGAGCAATGATTTCCGTTGCCTTCATAACGTCGCGCGGCACGTGTAGCGCCCTCGCAAAATCATTCGTTGTCCCAGTTGGAATGATGCCAACCTTTGGACGGTATTCTTGTTCAGCAATCCCATTGATGACTTCATTTATCGTTCCATCGCCACCTGCTGCGACGACTAAATCGTATTTTTCTTGCACGGCACGTCTAGCTTCACGTTCGGCATCACCTGGTTCTGGTGTTGTCGCATGGGCTGACGTTACATAACCGGCATTTTCTAAAACCATGAGCACATCTGCTAAATTCTTTTTTATGATTTCTCGTCCTGAAGTTGGATTATAGATGACACGGGCGCGCTTCGCCATGGAATTCATCCTCTCTCGCATAAAACTCATTACGTTTTATCTACAAATTTTCACTAACATTTTTATTATAGCAAAATGCGCCTTTTTTTAAAATAAAAAGAAGGGACTTTTTGTTGCCCCTCCTTCCAGTTTACTTAGCGCTTATTCATTTCGTCGATAAGTAATTTATTTACCATTGGCGGATTAGCTTGCCCTTTCGTTGCTTTCATCACTTGCCCAACTAGGAAGCCAACAGCACGATCCTTACCATTTTTGTAATCCTCAATCGATTGCGCGTTTCCGTCTAAAATGCCAGAAATGATGGCGCGTAATTCGCCTTCATCGGAAATTTGTACGAGCCCTTTCGCTTTGACAACTTCTTCCGCGTCCCCACCATTTTCGGCTAACTCACGGAAAACTTTTTTAGCGATTTTAGAAGAAATCGTGCCTTTTTCAATCAACTGAATCATCCCAGCTAAGTTTGCTGGCGTCAGCCCTGTTTCATGCAACTCTTTTTGCTCGGCGTTCAGGTAAGCGGACACTTCGCCCATAAGCCAGTTGGAGACCTGTTTTGCGTCTGCGCCTTCTTGTAAAGTAGCTTCAAAGAAATCAGACATTTCCTTTGTAAGTGTGAGCACCATCGCGTCATAGGTTGGCAAGCCTAGCTCGCTCACGTAGCGCGCTTGACGTTTGTCTGGAAGCTCTGGAATTTCAGCACGAATTCGTTCCATCCATGCGTCATCGATATAAAGATCGACTAAATCTGGTTCTGGGAAGTAACGATAATCATCAGAGCCTTCTTTCACGCGCATAAGTGATGTTTTACCTGTTGCCTCATCAAAACGGCGCGTTTCTTGTTCGATGATGCCGCCTGCCATGAGCACTTCTGCTTGGCGTTTTTCTTCATATTCAATTCCTTTACGCACATTATTAAAGGAGTTTAAATTTTTAAGCTCTGTTTTAACTCCAAATTCTTCTTGCCCAACTGGACGAATGGAAATATTCGCATCACACCGCATTGAGCCTTCTTCCATCTTCACATCGGATACACCCGTGTATTGAATGATTGATTTTAATTTTTCAAGATACGCGTATGCCTCGTCAGCAGAACGAATATCTGGCTCTGATACGATTTCAATAAGCGGCGTCCCTTGACGATTAATATCAACAAGCGAGTAACCTTTATTCGTATGCGTATTTTTCCCAGCATCTTCTTCTAAGTGAAGACGCGTAATGCCGATTTTCTTTTTGCGTCCGTCTACTTCAATTTCGATGTGCCCATGTTCCCCGATTGGCTTATCGAATTGCGAAATTTGGTACGCTTTCGGATTATCTGGATAAAAGTAGTTTTTGCGGTCAAACTTCGTATGTTTCGCGATATCACAATTGATTGCCATCGCGGCTTTCATACCAAACTCAACTGCCCGTTTATTTAAAACAGGTAAAACGCCTGGCATCCCTAAATCGACCACCGTAGTATTTGTATTCGGTTCTGCACCAAAATGCGCCGGAGCAGAAGAGAAAATTTTGGATTCTGTTTTTAATTCAACATGGACTTCAAGCCCGATAATAGTTTCAAAATTCATGACTGCACCGCCTTTTTATAATGATGGTTTTGCTTTATGAAAATCTGTTGCTTGCTCAAACGCATGCGCAACTTGATAAATTTGACCTTCTTTAAAATGATTGCCAATAATTTGTAAGCCTACAGGTAGACCGTCGCTTAGACCACACGGAACCGAAATCGCCGGAAGTCCTGCCAAGTTAATTGGAATCGTTAATAAGTCATTTTGATACATCGTAATTGGATCGTGAATCATGCCATCAATATCAAAAGCAGTCGTCGGCGTACTTGGTCCAATAATGACATCGTAGTCCGCAAAAACTTTTTCAAAATCTTGCTTAATAAGCGTTCTCGCTTGCTGCGCTTTTTTGTAATACGCATCGTAATAACCCGAGCTTAGTGAATAAGTTCCGAGCATAATCCGGCGTTTCACTTCGTCGCCAAAGCCTTCTGAACGCGTTTTTTTGTAAAGCTCTTCAAGCGAATTCGCATTTTCCGTACGATAACCGTAACGCACACCATCAAAACGCGCTAAGTTCGAAGACGCTTCACTCGAGGCTAAAATATAGTAACTCGCTACCCCGTATTCAGAATGCGGCAAGGAAACTTCTTCCCAAGTTGCGCCAAGTTTTTCAAGTGTTTTTAAAGCTTCCATAACAGCGGTTTTCACACCAGGCTGTACACCATCGCCTAGGTACTCTTTTGGAACACCAATTTTAAGACCTTTTACATCACCCGTTAAGTATTCTGAGAAGTTTTCAACAGGCGCGTCAATCGACGTTGAGTCATTTTCATCTACGCCAGAAATTGCTTGCAGCAAGTAAGCATTATCCTCAACCGTCCGAGTAATAGGACCGATTTGATCAAGCGACGAGGCAAAAGCAATGAGCCCAAACCGAGAGATGCGGCCATATGTAGGTTTCATTCCGACTACGCCACAAAAAGCGGCAGGCTGGCGGATGGAACCACCTGTATCTGAACCGAGTGAGAAGAGTACTTCAGACGCGGCTACAGCAGCAGCACTCCCGCCTGATGACCCACCAGGTACTTTCGATAAGTCCCACGGGTTGTATGTTTTGTGGAAATGAGACGTTTCGGTCGATGAACCCATCGCAAACTCGTCCATATTTAATTTCCCGATGTTGATAACTTGGGCTTGTTTTAGTTTCCAGACGACAGTCGCATCATAAATTGGGTCAAAGTTGTATAAAATCTTACTTGCCGCTGTTGTTCGTAAGTTTTTCGTAACAATATTATCTTTAAGTCCGATTGGCAAGCCAGCGAGCATGTTTGCTGGATCAATGCCAGAATCGCTTAATTCTTCTGCGACGTCGAGCGCTGTTTCTTTGTTTAATGTTATAAATGATTGTACTTTATCTTCTACTGCCTCAATGCGGTCAAAAGATTCTTTCACCAAATCAAAAGGGGAAATTTCTTTTTTGACGAGCATGTCATGCAAGTTTTTTACTGAGTGTTCGAATAATCCCAAAATGAATTCCCTCCTTAATCCTCTAAAATCGTTGGTACTTTAAACATGCCGTCCTGTGTGTCAGGCGCGTTACGGAGTACTTTTTCACGTTTTAATCCCGGGTGAGAAACATCTTCCCGTAAAACATTTGAAACCTCAATTGCATGAGAAGTTGGCTCAACATTGGCTGTATTTAGCTGGTCCAGTTTTTCCACCATTTCAATAATATTGCCTAGTTGGCCTGCAAAAACATCTGCCTCTGCGCCAGAAACATCAAGCTTAGCTAAATTGGCCACTTTTAAAACGGTCTCTTTTGATATGTTCGTCAAGACGCCATCCTCCTTTTCGTTTTTTCCACTAATGGTAAAATTATATCATAGAAGCGACTATTCGGATATAAAAAATACCGGAAAACGTGAAAAGTTCCTAGCGAATGCTAGGAACTTTTTTAATTAATTATAAATGTGCGCGTTCGCTGCGCTGTCGCTTGGTTTGCGCGTAATTAATGCAGCAGGACCATCAGAAGTTGAAATGCTAACTTGGATATTCGCTTCTTTTGGTAAATGCTTGCCAATTAAATCGGTAACATATTGCGTGAAACCGATAATTTCCGCTTCCCCGTAAAATTGAAGGGGGATATCGACGTTTAAGTCTGCCATTTGGCCATCTTCATAACGTGCGCGTCCCACAACCCCAGTGAAGTTCGGATAGTATTTTTCAATATCGGCCTGGAAGTTTAAGAATGAATCATTGTCTGCCTTGTGGTCAGATTGTGCCTCTGCACTTGGCAAAACATAATTTTTTTCTTTGATTGTTTTAAAGTTGCCAATGTCATTGCCGTTTGTTGTTGCATAAGCGATATAATTCCCCGGGGCAACGGCATCACGTCGGCCTTGTTTATAAATGGCAATCGTGACGGGGACATTTTCTAGCCCTTTCGTTTGGCGAATTCGCGTTAAAATCGTTTGAGCCATTGCTTTTCCTTCTGATAACAATTTATCATCGCTAATCTCTTGCTCAAATGTGTCACCGTATTGTTCCTTTTGGTAATAATCAACGGAATTCATCGCGAGCGCAATGGATACACCACCGAGTGCGACCGTGTCTTTATCCGTTTTCTTCAAATAGTTTTGTTCTAAAATATGCGCTAAATAAATAGGATTACGGTTAGCACCGAAACCGTTATCTACTGGATTCAAACCGTCTTTATTTTTATCGCTTTTACGACTAAGCCAAGACGTTAACAATTCTTTATCCAAATATTGTCCTTCTTGGAAAAGGTAATCGTCCGGTGAATATTCATTTTGCGAAACACGCATTAAACCAGACTCTAATTCGTTAATGTCATAACGCGAATAAATATTCGATACAACGAGTCCTCTTGATTTACTCGCTTTATAGGGCAGAACCGTCTTATAGTAATTCTCAGAAATTTGATTTTTCGTCATAATTCCGGTTTCGCTTTTCTTTTCTTCGTCTTTTGTGACCACTTTCTCATCTGATGACAGTTTTGGGGCACAACCTGTGAGTACAAGTAGCGAAGCCAAAACGAGTATTAAATATTTTTTCATTATTTATAATTCACCCTCATCTGGTAAGTATTCCATAAGCTCTTCTTCCGACCAGACAGATATGCCGAGTTCATTTGCCTTTTCAAGCTTAGAACCTGCATCGCTGCCCGCAACAACAACATCCGTCTTTTTGCTGACGCTACCGGAAACATCGCCGCCAAGTTTCTCAATTAGGGCTTTCGCTTCGTTTCGCGTAAGCTGTTCCAATTTCCCAGTTAAAACTACCTTTTTCCCGGAAAAAACTAAGTCTTCCTCATCTTGCTCTTCGATGCGTGGACCTGTGTAGGTCATGTTCACGCCAGCCGCTTCGAGTTCAGCGAGCAGTTCGTGGACTTCTTCATTTTCGAAATAAGTGACGATGCTATCCGCCATTTTTTCGCCAATGTCGGCCGTATTTTGAAGGGTTTCCTTATCTGCTTTTCTGAGGGCGTCCATCGTGTCAAAGCGGAGTGCGAGCGTGCGCGCCGCCTTTTCACCTACATGACGAATGCCAAGACCAAATAGCAATCGTTCGAGCGAATTTTGCTTGCTTGCTTCAATGCTCGAAAGCAAATTGGAAACAGATTTTTCTCCCATTCTTTCTAATTCTAACAGTTTTTCTTTTGAAAGGGAAAACAAATCTGCAACATCGGCAATGAGGTTGTGTGAAAAGAGCTGAATAATCACTTTTTCGCCAAGTCCATCAATATTCATTGCATTGCGCGATACAAAATGAATGAGCCCTTCCTTAATTTGCGCTGGGCATTTTGGATTGATACAGCGCAGAGCGACCTCTTCTTCGAGGCGAACAAGTTCGCTTCCGCAGTCTGGGCAAACTTTTGGCATGTGAAACGGCTCTTCTGCACCAGTTCGTTTTTCTGGGATGCTACGAATCACTTCAGGAATAATATCGCCTGCTTTTTTGATGACAACGGTATCGCCAACACGAATATCTTTTTCATGGATTAAATCTTCGTTATGAAGGGACGCACGGCCAACTGTTGTACCCGCTACTTGAACGGGTTCTAAAATAGCAGTTGGTGTGACAACGCCTGTTCGACCAACGCGAAGTTCAATATCAAGTAATGTCGTTTCGACTTCTTCAGCCGGGAATTTGTAAGCAATTGCCCAGCGTGGTGTTTTAACACGAGCGCCAAGCTCATTTTGTTGCGCCAAATCATTGACTTTAATGACAATCCCATCAATATCGTAATCGAGTGATGTTCGTTTTTCTGTCCACTTTTTAATATAAGCAAACACTTCATCCATTGTGCCGCAAACAGCGCGTTCTTTGTTCGTTCTAAGACCGAGTTCGCCGAGCATGTCCAAACCATCGCTATGTTTTTTGACGCCCATTTCACCAAAATCAGCCACCGCATAAAGGAAAATATCCAAATTCCGCGATGCCGCAATTTTTGTATCGAGCTGTCTAAGCGAACCAGCCGCCGCATTACGCGGATTTGCGAACAGCATGAGGCCTTCTTGTTCGCGTGTTTCATTTAAGTTTTTAAATGATTTTTTAGGCATGAAAGCTTCGCCGCGGACTTCAATTGAAAAGTCGCGTTTTAGTTTCATGGGGATGGACCGAATTGTCCGCAGATTTGCGGTAATGTCTTCACCGGTTGTGCCGTCGCCACGAGTCGCGCCGCGCTTATAGCGACCAGCTTCGTATTCAAGTGAAACGGCAAGGCCATCAATTTTAAGTTCGCACATATATTCGCGGTCGTCGCCGACTTTTTCGCGTACACGGCGGTCAAAATCGAGCAGATCCTGTTCGTTAAATGCATTGGCCAAGCTTAACATTGGCGTTTTATGTGCCACTTTATCGAAGCCTTCTAAAACTTCACCGCCGATTCGTTGTGACGGTGAGTCACTTGTTATCCAATTAGGGTGCTTTTCTTCTAAAGCGATTAGTTCGTGGAGCAATTTATCATAGACAGCATCTTCTACGGTTGGCTTGTCTAGGGCATAATACTCGTAACTATACTGATTAAGTTCAGCGATAATTTCGTCGTATCTAGTTCTTTCACTCATGCTCTCTACCTACCTTTACACTTTTTCAATTGGCGCGAATTCGGCCAGTAATCGTTTAATTCCAGTTGGACTTGGGAAAGCGATATCGAGTTCCATATTGCTACCTTCCCCTTTTACGCTCACAACAGTTCCAGTTCCCCATTTTTTATGGGTCGCTTTGTCGCCAACAGACCAACCAACTTTTTCAGCACCGCTCGTTTGGTAATTCGCCACTTGTTTCGTGTTGATTGTGGAACGTTTGAACGGCACTTCTTTTAATTTATTTTCGTTGCCTGTTTCAAGCAAATCTTGTGGGATTTCGCCGATAAATCGGGATTCAACGTTGGCTGCTGAACGCCCAAAAATCATGCGCGAATAGGCGCTCGTTAAGAACAATTCTTCTTCTGCCCGCGTAATCCCTACGTAAGCTAAACGACGTTCTTCTTCCATTTCATCTTCTTCAAAAAGAGCGCGCGAATGTGGGAAAATGCCTTCTTCAAGGCCGACTAAAAAGACAACTGGAAACTCGAGCCCTTTTGCTGAGTGAAGCGTCATCAATGTGACCGCGGCAGTTTGCTCTAAGTCGTCTTCTAATTGATCCACATCGGCAACAAGAGCCAAGTCCGTTAGAAACGCGATAAGCGACTTATCTTCACTTTCTTTTTCGAAGTTTTGCGTAACAGAAAGGAGCTCGTCAATATTTTCGAGCCGCGTCTGCGCTTCAATCGTTCTTTCATTTTTCAGCATGTCACGATATCCCGTTTTATCCAAAACTTGCTCTACAAGCTCGGTTACAGAGAGAAATTCTTGCATTTGACTAAAGCCGCGAATTAAATCGTGGAATTCGACCAACTGTTTACTCGTTTTCGCGGGAATGCCGGCGAGTTCGATGCGATTTAACACTTCAAATAAAGTTAAGTCATACGCGTTCGCTGTACTTGCTATTTTGTCGAGCGATCCAGCCCCCACCCCGCGCTTCGGCACGTTAATGATGCGCGACAAACTAATGTCATCTTCATTGTTTGAAATGAGGCGCAAATAAGCTAAAATGTCTTTAATTTCTTTACGGTCATAGAATTTTGTGCCGCCGACCATCGTGTAGGCCATGTTCGATTTCATGAAGAATTCCTCCATGACACGCGACTGGGCGTTTGTCCGGTACAGAATTGCAAAATCAGATAATGGTCGATTTTTGTTTGCCACTTCTTCTTGAATTTTACTTACTACATAGGAAGCCTCTTCTTTTTCGGTGAGCGCTTTGTGATAGAAAATTTTGGCGCCTTCGTCATTGCTCGTCCACAAATTTTTCGCTTTGCGGTTACGGTTATTTTCAATCACACGGTTTGCCGCTTCTAAAATCCGTTTTGTCGACCGGTAGTTCTCTTCAAGCAAAATCATTTGCGCCTTTGGATAATCCTTTTCAAACGACAAAATGTTGGAAATATCAGCACCGCGCCAGCCATAAATCGACTGATCCGAGTCCCCGACGACGCACAAATTCTGAAGTCTTGCCGCGAGAAGTTTCACGAGCAAATACTGCGCGTGGTTCGTATCTTGATATTCATCTACGTGAATGTATTGAAATTTTCGCTGATAGTACTCTAAAACATCTGGTACGCGCTCAAATAAGCGAATCGTCACCATGATTAAATCGTCGAAATCGAGCGCCTGATTCTTTTTCAATTTCTTCTCATACGCTTCGTAAACTTCTGCAACCATATTATCATAGTAGCCACTCGCCTCGCGCTTATACTCCGCCGCGTCCATCAATTCATTTTTCGCGTTGCTAATGGAAGCAAGTATCCCGCGTGGCTCATATTTTTTTGAATCAATATTTTTGTCTTTTAAAATACCTTTAATAACGGAAAGTTGATCGCTACTATCTAAAATTGTAAAATTGCGCTCGTAGCCAATTCGCTCGATGTCGCGCCTTAAAATGCGGACACACATGGAGTGAAATGTAGAAATCCAAATTGATTCCGCTACACCACCAAGAAGCCCGACAACTCGCGCTTTCATTTCGCGCGCCGCTTTGTTTGTAAACGTAATCGCCAAAATGTTATACGGATTCACTTCGCGCTCTTTGATTAAATACGCAATTCGGTGCGTTAAAACACGCGTCTTCCCACTACCAGCTCCTGCCATAATTAAAAGCGGTCCTTCCGTTGTTTCTACCGCCCTTTTTTGCTCCTTATTAAGTCCTTTTACAAGTTCTTCACTGTTTAATTGCATTTTTTATCCACCACCACACAAACATTTGTTCTTATTTTATCATATCTTCCTCGCACCTGCTAGCACGAGCTGAAACTTGCGCCGTAACAAGCGCTTCTTCTAAATCTTCATAAATTAAATTACCCACGATGATGACATCAGCCACTTCCGCCATTTCTTTTGCATCTGTAAGCGAGCGAATGCCCCCACCATACCATAATTTCGTTTCCTTAAGCACAGCTTTGACTGCCCGCAAAATTGTCACGTCACCAAACATGCCACTATATTCCACATAAAAAATCGGTAGGTGGAAAAAATGTTCTGCTAATTCAGCGTACGCCGCAACAGTTTCTGCTTCCAAATTGGTCAGCGCTCCGGTTTTAATCGCCGCTTTTGCCTCTGGATTTAAAATGACGTAACCAACTGGCGAAATACGCCTAAATGGGACGTGCGGTGCATATTCACGCAATAAGTCAACGTGTAAACCATGCGACCAAGTTGTATCAAGCGTATTTAAAACCATCGGAATTAAAAATTGGTCAGCCAGAGGTAAAATCATATCTGGCGTACTTATTTCCAAATAAAGTGGCAAGTCGGTTTCCATAAAACGTTCGTACGTTTCTGTGACATTTTCTAAAGTAATTCCATCTGTCCCGCCAATAATAAAACCATCTGTCTCACTTTGTAAGAGCATTTGAACCGCTTCATCAGACAATGGTTTGGCTGGATCAATCTTAAATAAATGACGCACACGCATAGACTCCCTTACTAAAATTCCAATTTTAATCGCTAGACTAATCTATTATAGCATTTGTTTGTTTTTCATTCATCTGTTCAAACGAGAATTTAACTTTTTTTGAACTTTTTCTAAAAACTTGCTTTAAATAAAAGACTTTTTTGATATGATTAACCTTACATCACTTTGAAAGGGGAATTTTATGCATCAAAAAGAAAAATGGGGTTCTAAAATAGGCTTTATATTGGCATCGGCTGGATCAGCTATCGGGATTGGTGCCATTTGGAAATTGCCATATGTAGCGGCAACAGCAGGCGGAGGAGCATTTTTTCTACTTTTCCTCGCCATCACGCTCCTTGTTGTTATGCCTATCTTAATGGCCGAATTTATTATCGGTCGCAGTTCAGGCGGTGACGCCATTTTAGCTTATAAAACACTCGCTCCAAAATCAAAATGGAACTTACTTGGAAAACTAGGCGTTGTTGGCGCAAGTATTCTGTTTTCTTTCTACAGCGTTGTAGGTGGCTGGATTATTACTTACCTCTTTAAAGCCTTATCAATGAGCTTAGCGGGTGCCACGCAAACTGAATTACTACAAGAATTTAGTCGCACAACAGCCAACCCGTATCTTTCACTTATCGCTACCTTCATTTTTATCCTACTAAATGTTTTCGTTATTAACCGCGGAGTCGTATCTGGAATCGAGAAAATGAGCAAATTTATGATGCCGGCACTTTTTCTATTATTTCTTGTCTTGATTATTCGCTCATTAACGCTTGACGGTGCGATGAGCGGCGTACAATTTTTCTTGAAACCTGACTTCACACATATGACAGCCAACACGATTTTAATCACGCTCGGGCAAGCCTTCTTCTCACTAAGCGTTGGTATCTCGGTTATGGTCACCTACAGTTCTTACTTAGATAAATCTGTCAGCCTGCCACAATCTGCTATTTCTATCGCTCTTTTGAATGTCTGTGTTTCGCTTCTTGCAGGGCTCGCTATCTTTCCAGCAGCCTTCGCATTCGGAATCACGCCTGACGCAGGCCCCGGCTTATTATTCGTCATCCTGCCATCGATTTTCAACCAACTGCCGTTTGGAACATTCTTCTTTGTCATTTTCCTTATTCTGTTTCTTTTTGCAGCCCTTACGTCAAGCTTTTCCATGCTCGAAGCAACGGTAGCACCGATTATGTCCAGCGGCGTTTCTCGAAAAAAAGCAAGTACGTGGATGGGAGTGCTTATCATGATTATGGCCGTTCCGTCGGCGCTTAGTTTCGGCGTGTGGAATGATATTCACCTCTTCGGCCTTACCTTCTTTGAATTCGCAGACTATCTCGTTTCCAATATCATCCTTCCAGTCGGCGCCTTATTCATTTCCATTTTCGTCGGTTACCGACTGCCTAGACAGCTTTTACAAGATGAATTTACGGCAAGTAGCCATTTTGGCAAAAAAACCTTCATTGTCTGGCTTTTTATCATCAAATACATTGCTCCTATCGCGATTATCTTTGTCTTTCTAAGCGCGACTGGGATTTTAAAATTATTTTAAAACTAAAAAAACCTGAAGGTAACGTATTTCAAGTACGTTGCCTTCAGGTTTTTATTTCTGACTGATTAAATAGCGATTATTAAATTATGCTGTAATTCTTACTGTGTTAGTAGCCACAACAGCGCCACTAGCATTATATCCCTTCATAATAACCTCATCCGTAACGCTCGTTACATCGCGTTTAATATAGTAGCTATACGTACCCGTGTTATCCACAGGAATCTTAGAAAGTTGTGTCCCATTCACGGTTGCAGAAATGTATTTCACATCTCCTGAATAGGTTCCAATAATTGACTTGTCCCCAATTCGATAGCTATTCGATGTAATGTCACTTGTTAATCGAACACGAACTGGAGCTTCTGCAACTTGTACTTTTTCCTGATTGTAAGCCACAATGGATACTGTATCTGTAAGAGATGTAATATTAGGACGAGCATAGTAGGTATACGTGCCGTCTGATGGAACTGGAATCCTACTCAATAATGTTCCATTCACTTTCAACGCAATATATTTTACGCTTCCTTCATACGTCCCTGATATATATTTATCTTGATGTAAGAAAAAGTCATTTGCTGCAATTGCATTATTTTGTGGTGGACTTAGAACCACATTGACTGGTTTTTGATCGACAACATTTCCAGCAGCATTGTACCCTTTCACAGAAACTGTGTCGCCCGTTGCAATTTTATCTTTAGCATAGTATCTCCATGTTGTCGTATTTATCACGGATGTTCTCGAATACTCTGTTCCATTCACAACCAAGGATACATATTTCACATTGCCTGCATACGTTCCTTCTACATATGAGTCTGAAATAGCATAGTAATTCGGATTAACCGTAATTGTCCCACCTAAACTCCCTGGTCGATATAAGTCTACTTTCTTCCGTGAAACTTCGGTATTTTCCGAATTGTAACCGATGACAAACACTTCATCTGTATCTGCATTTGTAATGTTTGAACGTGCATAATAGCGGAATTTACCGTCTGCTTCAACTGGAACTTTAGAAAGCGTTGTTCCATTCACAGAAAGTCCTACTTTTCTTACCGAACCCGTATACGTTCCTTCCACATAAGCATCAGTCCCCACTACAAAGTTATTCGGGGAAACCGCTCCAATTTTTAGTTGCCCATCTTTTAAATTTACTCGTGCGCGGTCTAGTTCTCTATTTGCTGAATCAAGTCCAACTAAATAGACTGTTTGATTTATACTTGTAATATTATTTTTAGCATAGTAAGTGAAGCTTCCTGTAACAGGAACCTTAGATTGTTGAACGCCGTTCACTTCTAGGTAAACTCTCTCCACATCACCTGTTACTTCTGCTTGAATGCGACTATCATAGCCTACATAAAAGTCTTGTTTCACGGTAACCGTACCACTTTTTGCTGCTTGTGTAACTGTTGTATGGGCATTAGACGTTTTATCACCTGCTGTTACAGTGGCAGTTACGACTGTTCCGGCTACTTGCGCTGGAATCGTCAAACTGTAAGCGCCATCTGAAGCAATTCGACCACTCGCAAGTTGATTATTATGCTGGTCTTTCAGCACAATTGTTGCATTCGGTTCACCTGTTCCTGTCGCTACTCTCGAGTCTACATTTAATGGATTAATAGTAGTTTGAGCAATATGCTCATTCGTTACAGTCGTAAAAGCACTAGACGTTTTACCACCTTGTGTCACTGTCGCCGTCACAACTGTCCCAACCATTTGTTTTTGAATCGTCAAGCTATAACGACCATCTGAGCCTACTCGCCCTGTTGCAAGTTGATTATTATTTTGATCTTTTAACACAATCGTCGCATTCGGTTCTGCGGTTCCTACGGCGATTACCGAATCTGTGTTTAATGGCTCAATGGTTGTTTGAGCAAGGTTACCTTGTGCAACGGTTGTATTCACACTCGATGTCTTACCATCTGCTGTTGCCGTTGCTGTCACAATTGTTCCTGAAACTTGTTTCGGAATTGTTACACTATAACGACCATCTGAACCGACTCGACCCGTTGCAAGTGTTGTCGAACCTGCTTTAATTACAATCGTCGCATTTGGTTCTGCGGTTCCCTCTGCTTTGACAGAATCCGCATCTAATGCATTAATGGTTGTTTGTGCGATGTTTCCTTGTGCAACAATTGTATCTGCACTTGATGTTTTCCCGTTCAATGTTGCCGTTGCTGTCACAGACGTCTCTGCCTCTTGCCTTGGAATCGTTATACTGTAACGACCATCTGAACTTGCTGTACCCGTTCCAAGCGTTGTCGAACCTGCTTTAATTACAATCGTCGCATTCGGTTCTGCAGTTCCCTCCGCTTTGACAGAATCTGTATTTAACGCACTAATGGTTGTTTGTGCGATATTTCCTTGTGCAACAGTTGTATTTACACTTGACGTTTTCCCGTATGCCGTTGCAGTTGCCGTCACAACGGTTCCTACTGCTTGTTTTGGAATCGTCAAACTATATTGCCCATCTGCAGCTACTCTCCCTGTACCAAGCGTTGTCGAACCTGCTTTGATTTCAATCGTTGCATTTGGTTCTGCAGTTCCCTCCGCTTTGACAGAATCCGTGTCTAACTCATTAATAGTTGTTTGATCAAGAGCTGCATCCAAATCCATCAATGATACATTTCCAATATTTATTGTACCTTCCGTACCAATTGCATCTTTAAAACCAAGTACTTTTAATTCAATCCGCATCGTGATGTCTGCAGGAGCAGTGACAGTTGTCGTATAATTTCTTGCTGTAGGACTCGTGACAGGTAACCAATCACTGTTTGATATCTCAACATCATTATTATTGAAGTCTGATGTCCGTACTTGGATATGTTCTAAATCCGATCCAGAAACATACTTATAATCCACAGACAAACGATATCTGTGTCCCTCTATAACCTCTACATTTTGTCCTAAAAAAGCAATATGTCCATTATTTATAGCCCTTTTATGTGTAACGTTAATACTTCCATCACTTTGTGGAGCCATATAATTATCCAAGTATTCTCCAGAACCGCCGTATATCCTATAATTTTCCATATAATAAGCTCGGCCCGCTGAATACCTACCTTGTACATCCCAATTTGTAATCAAATTTCCGTCCCCTACAAATCCAGGATTTTGCAGTAAGTTACTTGTGACTGAAGTTAATGAACTATTTAGCCCAGCCTCCTGTGCATGGCCTTCAGTTGCTTTTGCATTATATGGCAATGAAGTAGCAATTGTTGATGCAAACAGGGTCGCTACTAAAGTACTAATCACCGTTTTCCTTAATCTAGATTTCTTAATTTTCAATATTCAATTCTCCTTTCGAGCGTTTTAGACATGGCAAAAAATAGGGGGTCCGCATCAGGACACCTCTAATCCTAATCGTTTCCTATTAGTCCCCTTGTCTATTATACTGTCTAATTTTTTAACACAATCCTCCTTTTTTAATCCTCTAATCACTGTAAGCTTTTTTCATAGTAACATTTAAAATTTACCGAAAAAAGCCAGAAAAATGGATTTTCAAAAAAAATATATATAAATTTTGTGACAAATTTTCTTCATTTTCACTTCAATTCTCAAGCCCAAACGGACCGATAATCATTGCTACAAGAAGAAGTACACAATTGGCACGATGAGATTCCACTCTGGTCTAGCTCAACCGCTTACTCATTGTACTTATTCACTTCCATTCGACCTTTTCGATAAATTTTCCCCTGTAACTTTAAATCGCGCCAAATTATGCTTTTCAGATTTTGAAGGGTGACGAGAAGCGTATTACGATGATTCACTTGCCCAGATTGCACCTTTAAAAGCGAAAGTTTTGGCGACACCAGTTTATTATTTTCTTGTATAGCTACACCAATTGCATACGCCAAGCTAGGAGGTTTTTCTTCTTCCAAAATTGAATAAACTGGTATTTTATGTATAAATTGTAACAATTTCCATCTAAATACCTCTAATAAACTTAAATATTGACTTAAAAACCTCCTTTTTTCCAAAAATGCTTTATGTTATAATGAAGTCTGATTTTAGTGAGGTTTCGACCTATATGGAGGAGATGAACAGAGAAAACTTGCCGAAATGAAGATGAAAAAGAACACCTGAGAACGATTATTTTAGTCAAATAAGGAGATTAGTTTTATGATAACAAAGCAACAGACGACTCTTTTAAAAGGGATAGCTATTTTTATAGTAATCGTGTCACATATATGCTATAAAAACTTTGATAATTACCATTATATTGGTCCGATTTCTGTGTGGATATTTTTAATTCTTTCAGGATATGGACTAACGGCCTCTGCTGATAAAAACGGTTTATCCAAATACTATAAGCGTTATGTCAAAATCATTATCCCATACTGGATTTTTAGTATTTTTAAACTGATTTTTGTAGCCATTATTTTCCAGCAAACTTTTTCGATGAAACAATTATTTTCAATCATGTTTTTCTTTGATATCGGACGTGACTTAGATCCGACGATGTGGTTTGTACTATTTATACTATTTTGGTACACGTTATTCTTAATCGCGCGCTTACTTGTAAAAAATCGTGTATTACAACTGATTATATTATTACTCGGTTCAGTCAGCATCGTGTTTATTGACGAATACTGGTTATTTTATTCCATCGCCTTTCCGGTTGGGGTCTTCCTGAAAAGAGAAGAACACTGGTTAGCACCTATGAAAGATAAATTATTAGCAAAAGCCTCAATAAAGTGGGGCAGCCTAATTGCATTAACGGTTGTGTGCGTATTTTTATACTTCACTTCTAACATTCCAATGGCATCCTTTATGTGCTTTATCGGAGCGCTCCTTGTTATTATGGTAGTCCAGTCTTTCCATGTAAAAAGTAAATTCTTACTATTTTTGGGTACTTGGTCCTTCTTCCTTTATCTAATCGAAGGCTTCCCGAGTTATTCTTTCGATTTAGTAGGCTACTTCAATCCAATGATAGTCGGCTTACTTGTTTACCTTGCCTTTACTTTTATCATAGGTATTTTGCTTGGTAAATTCAGTAATAAGATTTTGAAAATGTTACGTTAATTGCTAATCATTAACCGCCTATTCTTAGGCGGTTTTTTTGCACAAAAAAAGAACTTGCGTTAGCAAGCTCTCATTTTTTTATTTTGTTTTAGACTAAATCGCCATCAAAATAAGACTCAATACACAAATCCACATACCAGAAAGTCCGATGGAAATTCCGATGTAATTTTTTGCGCGCACATTGAAAAGTGTTGTGAAACTAAAACAAATAATGAATATCCAGTGCCATAACATGCTGAAATTCAGTCCGACATTTTGGATAATCATATCGATTGAAATATACATAACGGCGAGAACCAAAATGGCGATAATCGCAGTTTGGAACCCTTTACTTGGTTTCTTCTTCATTTATATCCTTCTTACTTCGTTTCCATTCGGTTGAACACAACTTCATACATGTCGTTACCGTAGTTTAGCGAACGTTTTACACGTGAAATCGTTGCGGTGCTTGCACCTGTTTCTGCTTCAATAACATTATATGTTTTTCCTTCTGAAAGCATTTTAGCAACTTGGAAGCGTTGTGACATCGACTGAATTTCATTCACAGTGCAGACATCATCAAAGAAAGCATAACATTCTTCAAGCGTTTCGAGCTTTAAAATACCATTAAAAAAAGCATCCAAACCTTCCCCACGAATCTTTTCTATTTGCATATTTAGATAACCTCCGTTCCTCTACTTGTACTTTCATATTTTAACGTACCAACGCATGAAAAAGCAACTACTTTATTTCTGTAAAAGGGAAAAGCGGATTTGCCAAATCGCTCATCCGCTTGTTTTATCTTATTCAGCTTTCGCACCTATGTCAATTCGGTAGAAGAAATTTGGATTGTCTAGTTTCTTCATTTCCGCATATAAAATTTGACGTGCTTCTTTCATTGTATTTGCAAAAGTTTGAAGAAGGAGTACTCGGCCACCATTTGAAATGAGATTGCCGGCAGTGTCCAATTTTGTTCCAGCATGATAGATTGCGATTTCTGGGCTGACTTGGTCAAGGCCGGTTAGCAATTGGCCGGTTTCGTATTGTTCGGGGTAGCCCTTGCTTGCAAGGACGATGCCGAGGTGAATACCTGCTTTTTTAAAGCGTACGTCGGGAGTCTCATTTTTTAGAAGTGCGAAGATGAGCTCGGCGAAGTCGCTTTCTAGGCGCGGGAGGACGACTTGCGTTTCTGGGTCTCCGAAGCGCGCATTAAATTCGATGACTTTCGGACCTTCATTTGTGGCAATCAAGCCGGCGTAAAGGATACCTCGGAACTCACGCCCTTCTTCGACCATTCCTTTTGCTGCGGGAAAAAGAATCGTTTGAATGGCTTCTTCGACCAATTTTTCTGGTATATGTGGAACGGGTGAATAGGCGCCCATTCCGCCTGTGTTTGGACCTTTGTCGCCGTCATAGGCGCGTTTGTGATCCTGGGCGATGGGCATCGGATAGACTTCTTCGCCGTTTACAAAGGCCATGAGGGAAAATTCTTCGCCTTCTAAAAATTCTTCGATGACGACTTTTTGTGAGGCTTCACCGAATCGTTCTTCTAGCATCATTTCCTTTAATGCGAGTACGGCTTCTGGCATCGTCATTGCGACAGCAACGCCTTTTCCGGCGGCAAGTCCGTCCGCCTTAATCACAATGGGGACTCCTTTTTCCTCCAAATAGGCTTTCGCTTCTTCGTACTTGGTGAAGGTCTTCGAGTTTGCGGTTGGAATCGCGTATTTTTGCATGAACTGTTTGGCGAAATCTTTGCTTCCTTCGATGAGAGCGGCGGCTTTTGTTGGACCGAACGCGAGCAAACCAGCTTCTGTGAAGGCATCCACTACGCCTGATAAAAGCGGGATTTCTGGGCCGACTACCGTGAATGCGACGGCTTCTTCTTGCGCGAAGTGAATTAGTGCTTTAGCGTTTTTTTCTTGAATGTCCACGCAGTGCACGCCGCTGTTTTTCATGCCGTCATTTCCTGGGGCACAAAAAACGGTGTCAACGTCACGCGAGGAAAGAAGTTTTTGACAGATGGCATGTTCTCGGCCACCACTACCAATTACGAGTACTTTCATCTTTTCACTTCCTTTTTAATGTTTAAAGTGACGAACATGTGTTGTAACCATTGCAATACCGTGTTTATTTGCCATTTCAATGGAATCCGCATCTTTAATCGAGCCGCCTGGTTGAATGATTGCGGTAATGCCGGCTTCTGCTGCAGCAAGAACCGTGTCATTCATTGGGAAGAAAGCATCGCTCGCTAGTACTGCCCCCTGTGCGTTCACGCCAGCTTGACTTAGCGCAATTTTTGCCGCACCGATGCGATTCATTTGTCCAGCGCCGACACCGAGCGTCTGGCTAGCGTTTCCGACAACAATCGCGTTTGACTTCACATGTTTCACAATTTTCCACTGCACAA
This sequence comes from Listeria sp. ILCC792, assembly GCF_900186135.1. Classification (NCBI taxonomy): domain Bacteria; kingdom Bacillati; phylum Bacillota; class Bacilli; order Caryophanales; family Listeriaceae; genus Listeria; species Listeria sp. ILCC792. The sequence goes on along the minus strand of NZ_FYBO01000010.1, from coordinate 12,038 downwards.
GAAGCGCGCGCATCTCCTCGTCAGTCGGTGCTTTTTCCGTCACAACCGTAAAAGTCTCGGGATCAGCCACAAAAGTATCACTATCTTGGACAAGCAAGCCGCCGTTCACAGACGTTTTTTCCAAGCTCGGCGCAAAACTCGACATGTCGACCGAAAGCAAACGGATATTTTTCTTTTTGGTTAAAATAGCTAACGCGGCGTCAGAAAAACTTGGCGCAACAATGATTTCCAGAAAGATTTCACTTAGCTTTTGCGCAGTTTCCACGTCAACCTCACGATTTAGCGCGACAATGCCACCAAAAATCGAGGTTTCATCCGCCTCGTACGCCTTTTCATACGCCTCAAAAATCGTCGTACCGACACCAACGCCGCATGGGTTCATATGTTTCACGGCCACTGCTACAGGTTCTGTGAATTCGGCTGCAATTTTAAGCGCAGCGTCTGTATCGCGAATGTTGTTGTAGGATAGCTCTTTGCCGTGGAGCTGTGAAGCGTGTGCCACACTATGAACGTCCGCCAGTGGTTCTTCGTAAAAAGCCGCCTTTTGGTGCGGGTTCTCACCGTAGCGTAAACTTTCTTTTAGGTCATATGTTAGCGTGAGCTTTTCAGGGAATTCCTCTTCCGTCAAGAAGCCCGCGATTAGCGCATCATAGGAAGCCGTATGGCGGAACACTTTTGCGGCAAGTTTCGCACGAGTTTCGGGTGTCACGCCGCCGTTTTCAAGTTCAGCTAAAACAGGCGCGTAGTCGGCCGCATCAACTAAAACCGTCACCGCCTGATAGTTTTTGGCCGCCGAACGGAGCATCGAAGGGCCACCGATGTCGATATTTTCAATGGCTTCGCTAAGTGCCACATCAGGTTTCGCAATCGTTTCTTGGAAGGGATATAAATTGACGCAAACTAAATCGATCGGCTGGATACCGTGTCGTTTAGCCTCATTCACATGCGTTTCTAGGTCACGCCGAAATAAAAGGCCACCGTGAATCATCGGGTGGAGGGTTTTCACGCGTCCGTCTAGCATTTCTGGAAACTCCGTCACCGCTTCAATTCCGGTGGTTAAAACGCCGTTTTCCTCCAAAATTTTCTTCGTTCCGCCAGTTGAAATAATCTCAAAGTCAAGTTGTACGAGTGCCTTCGCGAAGGCCACCACGCCTTCTTTGTCCGACACACTAATGAGCGCTCTTTTCATTTATTTAAACTTCCCCTCTACTAAATTTTTCACCACTTTGGGGTAAAAGATATGTTCGATTTCGTGAATTTTCGCCGTGAGTGACGCCTCCTTATCTGTTGCAAGGATTGGAATGCTTTCGCGTGCAATCACTTCGCCCGTATCCATGCCCGCATCTACAAAATGTGCGGTGACGCCCGTCTCGTCTGCCCCGTCTGAAAGCGCCTGTAAAATCGCATCCTTGCCCGGATATTTCGGCAAAAGTGACGGGTGCAAATTGACAATTTTATTCGGATACTGGTCGAGTAGCGTTTCGCCGATGAGGCGCATGTAGCCAGCCAAGACGATAAAGTCTACCTGTTTCGCTTCTAGCTCGGCTAAAATGGCGGTTTCAAATTCCGCTTTATGCGCGTAAGCTTTCGGCTCAAACAGAAATGTCGGCACGCCAAATTGCTTGGCCCTCTCGAGCACCCCGGCGCCCGCTTTATCACAGACGAGCAGGACGATTTTATCCCCGACATCGCTTTTCATGAGCGCTTCGAAATTCGTTCCCGAACCTGTTGCAAAGACGGCGATATTCATTTCGTTTCGCCCCCAATAAATGTGACGGCTACCGTTTGTTTCTCCGTGACGCGCCCAATTTTATAAGCCGGCTCGCCTAGCTCCTGCAATACATGTAAAACGTTCGCCGCTTCATTTTCTGGAACTGCTAGCACCATGCCAATTCCCATGTTGAAGATGTTATACATTTCCATTTCATCTAGCTGACCGCGCATTTTAAGGCTACTGAAAATCGGCAGTTCAGGCCAAGAGCCACATTTAATTTCCGCCGCCAAATTTTCGTTCAGCATTCTCGGCAAGTTTTCAATAAAGCCGCCGCCCGTGATGTGCGCAATGCCATTCACCTTGCTTTGTTTTAAGACTTCTAAAACAGGCTTTACGTATATTTTTGTCGGTTCTAACAAGTAGTCCACAAGTTCCCCGTCTGGGAGTTCTGGAAGCTTGGCATTCAATTTTAGAGCACCATCTTTGAAGTAGATTTTTCGAACGAGCGAGTAGCCATTGCTATGAATGCCGCTTGAAGGAAGCCCAATTAAAACGTCACCCGCCTGAACGGCATCAGCCTGAATCAATTTGCTTTTTTCAACAGCGCCAACAGTAAAGCCAGCTAAATCGTAATCGTCCGCCGCATACATATCGGGCATTTCAGCGGTTTCCCCGCCGATAAGCGCGCACCCTGAAAGCTCGCAGCCAGTCGCCACACCTTTCACAATTTGTTCCATTTTGGACGGCGTATTTTTCCCTGTCGCAATATAATCTAAAAAGAAAAGTGGCTCGGCGCCTTGTGCGAGTATATCGTTTACACACATAGCAACGCAGTCAATCCCAATTGTATCGTGTTTTCCAGCAGAGATCGCCACAGCGAGTTTTGTTCCAACACCATCTGTGCCTGATACTAAAACAGGTTCTTTTAATGCGAGCTCACTTAAATCAAACATGCCACCAAAGGAGCCAAGTGCGCCCATAACGCCTAATCGCTCTGTCCGCGCAACATGTTTTTGAATGCGTTCCACGACTTCGTAGCCTGCATGGACATCAACGCCTGCCTTACTGTATGCATTTTCCACTTTTTAACACTTCCTCGTTTTAGTTTTTTTGATCTTCTAGGCTTTTCAAATACTCCGCTTCATAATCATATAAATCAGTTGGATAGTCGCCGTTAAAATACGCCATACATAAACCGCCGTACGGCTCATTCGGATAAGGTTTGCCGACTGCTTCCACAAGCCCCTCTTCACTTAAATACGTGAGCGAATCAGCGCCGATAATTCGGCAAATTTCATCGACACTATGGTTTGCCGCAATGAGTTCGTTGCGTGTTTGAATATCAATGCCGTAAAAACACGGGAACGCAAGGGGCGGGGAAGCAATTCGGACGTGCACTTCTCTGGCGCCAGCTTCGCGCAGTAGTTGAACAATACGCTTACTCGTTGTTCCGCGCACAATGGAATCGTCAATCATGACGACACGTTTACCTTCAACGACACCGCGAACCGCCGACAATTTCATGCGCACCCCTTGTTCTCTTAGCTCCTGTGAAGGCTCAATGAACGTTCTGGCCACGTACCTATTTTTAATCAAACCGAGCTCGTAAGGTAACCCAGATTCCTCCGCGTAACCGATTGCCGCTGAAATGCTCGAATCAGGTACACCTGTCACGACATCAGCGTCCACGAAAGCTTCCTGTGCGAGCCGTTTGCCACTACGCTTTCTCGCCGAGTGCACGTTAATCCCCGCAATATTTGAGTCGGGGCGTGCAAAATAAATGTACTCCATGCTACAAATCGAGTGCTTGACTTCTTTGGTGAAAACGTCAATGTGAAGTCCGTCATCATCAATCACAATGAGTTCGCCTGGTTCAACGTCACGGACAAATTCTGCACCTACCGTTTCAAACGCGCATGTTTCCGATGCAACGACGTAACTGTCGCCAATCCGGCCAATCGAAAGCGGACGGAAGCCGTTCGGATCTAGTGCGGCAATCATCGCATGTTCCGTAAGAAGCATATAGGCAAAGCCGCCTTTCACACGGTTTAGCGCCACTTTCAAATCTTGAATGAAGTCCCCCGTCTGACTGCGCTTAATCAGATGCGCCAGCACTTCCGTATCCGAACTCGTTTGGAAAATCGCCCCTTCTTTTTCCAGTTCCGCACGTAGCGATGAAGCGTTAATTAAATTGCCGTTATGCGCAAGCGCCAATGAAGAGTTTTGAAAGTGGAACAAAAACGGCTGCACATTGCCTAAACTTTTGCCTCCTGCCGTCGCATATCGCACATGCCCAATTGCCCCCGTTCCTTTTAACCCATCAAGCTCTCCGTGTTTAAAAACGTCCGCAAGCAACCCTAAATTCCGGTGCCCCTTAAGCGTCAGACCGTCCGTTGACACAATCCCAGCGCCTTCTTGCCCGCGATGTTGCAAACTGTGCAAGCCGTAATACGTAATTTCCGTAGCAGCCGGGTGATTCCAAACGCCAAAAATTCCACATTCCTCGTTCAAACCTTTTATTTCAGCAAGCATGGCAAAGCCCCTTCCCAAATTTCGCGCAAACTTTCCGTAGATACAAGCACTTCTTCTTTTTTGGAAGAAATCATTAGCACAGCGTCTTCCGTCACCACTCCAACTTCATGCACATTTTTGTTCGCGAAAATTTCCTCAAATTTCGCTTTGTCCGCTTGTTTCACCGATACAATAAAACGAGATTGTGACTCACTGAAAATCATTTCAAGTTCAAATGGCACAGCCACTTTCGCCCCGTAATTGCCTTTAAATGCCGCCTCCGCGAGTGCCACTGCAAAACCGCCTTCTGAAATATCATGCGCACTTTGAACAAGTCCAGCTTGAATCGCTTGAAGTACCCCCGCCTGGTTCGCCTGTTCCACATCTAAATCAAGCCGCGGAGCACGCCCAGAAATCTTACCTTGCAAGAGCTTTTGCAGTTCCGAGCCATTATATTCAGCGAAAGTGTCACCGACCAAATAAATCGCATCACCTGCCGCCTTAAAATCCTGCGTCGTAATATCTTTTATATTTTCAACCAAACCAACCATACCAATTACTGGTGTCGGGTAAATCCCCGTGCCGTCCGTTTCATTATACATCGACACATTCCCCGAAATAACTGGTGTATCAAGCGCAAGACACGCCTTACTAATGCCGTCTGCCGCTTTCTCAATCTCCCAGAAAATTTCCGGTTTGTCCGGATTTCCAAAATTAAGGCCGTCCGTAATCGCAAGCGGTTTTGCACCACTCGCCACAATATTACGCGCCGCCTCGCTCACCGCAATCGCACCACCAAGCTCTGGGTCAAGATACAAATACCTTGAATTGCAATCCGTCGTCATCGCAATCGCCTTCTCCGTTCCACGCACACGTACAACCGCCGCATCACTACCCGGCACAACCGCCGTACTCGTGCGCACTTGGTAATCATATTGCTCATAAATATACCGCTTACTCGCAATTGTCGGTTGAGCCAAAAGCTTTTCCCAAGTTTCTTTTAGGTTTAAAAGATTAGGCCGAAATGGCGTTTCATTTTGAAACTCTTGGTAACGTTTTGGTTCACTTGACGGTTTGTGATAAACCGGCGCATCTTCCGCAAGAGCATCAACCGGTACACTCGCCACAACTTCCCCGTGATGAACAATCGTGTACATTTTATCATCCGTCACCTCGCCAATTGTCACCGCATGCAAGCCGTAACGCTCAAACAATGCTACAATTTCCGCCTCATGACCGCGCTTCACACATAAAAGCATCCGCTCCTGCGACTCCGAAAGCAGCATTTCATACGCGGACATATGCGTTTCCCGTTGCGGCACATCGTCCATCACAAGACGCAGACCAGTTCCCGCCTTCGATGCCATCTCCGAACTCGAACTCACAAGTCCCGCTGCCCCCATATCTTGAATCCCAACTAAAATATCCGCATGCTTCTGAATGACTTCCAAACAAGCCTCTAAAAGCAGTTTTTCCATAAACGGATCGCCAACTTGAACCGCTGAACGCTGCTGTTCGCCTTCCTCACTAAATTCCACCGAAGCAAACGTCGCCCCGTGAATTCCGTCACGCCCCGTTTTGGCGCCAACGTACATGACCGGATTGCCAACACCAACTGCTTGCCCTTTTTGAATATCTTCTTTTTTGATTAAACCCACACACATGGCGTTGACCAGCGGGTTCTTCGAGTAGCACGTTTCAAATTGTACCTCGCCCCCAACCGTCGGAATCCCAATTGAGTTTCCGTAACCTGCAATGCCTGCCACAACTTCATTTACCAAGTATTTCGTATGCGGATTATTTAGTTCGCCGAAACGAAGTGAGTTCAGCATCGCAATTGGACGAGCGCCCATCGAAAACACATCGCGAATGATTCCGCCGACTCCAGTTGCCGCACCTTGATATGGCTCCACGTATGACGGGTGGTTATGACTCTCCACTTTAAAAGCCACGCCTAGTTCGTCCCCAATGTCAACAATTCCAGCTCCCTCACCCGGGCCTTGTAAGACTTGCTGCCCTTCTGTTGGGAATTTTTTCAAAACCGGTTTGGAAGTTTTATAACTACAGTGCTCCGACCACATGACCGAGAAGAGGCCTGTTTCGGTGTAGTTCGGCTTGCGCCCGAGAATGGAAACGATTAAATCGAATTCGCTATCCGTTAAACCCATTTCCTGATATATTTTTTGCTGTGCGATTTGGTCCATCGTTGGTTCATTTGCTAGCACTTTCGCTCGCCTCCTTCATAGAACTGACAATCGATTGAAATAATTTCAAGCCGTCCATACCGCCGACAATTTCTTCGACAGCTCGCTCTGGATGTGGCATCATGCCAAGCACGTTGCCGCGTTTATTCACAATACCAGCGATATTCGCCGCGCTACCATTTGGATTTTCAGCCGCATACGTAAAGACAATTTGCTTGTTCGCCTGAAGTTCCGCAAGCGTTTCTGCATCGCAATAATAATTGCCTTCCCCGTGCGCCACGGGAATTTGGATTTCTTCACCAGCTTGATAGCTAGACGTAAAAAGCGTATCCGCATTCTCAACTTGAAGCGGCAACGTTTTACAAACAAAATGCAAATTGCGATTCCGAATGAGCGCGCCTGGCAACAAGCCGCATTCCGTTAAAATTTGAAATCCGTTACAAACGCCTAGAACGGGACGCCCCTCTTCCGCAAAACGCATCACTTCTTTCATAATATTCGCAAATTTAGCGATGGCGCCCGTGCGTAAATAGTCCCCGTATGAAAAGCCACCCGGAAGAAGCACCGCATCAAATCCAGCAAGCGACTTTTCAGCGTGCCACACGTATTCGGCTTCCTCACCTAGCACATCTCGGATAGCATGAAGCATATCTAAATCGCAATTTGACCCCGGAAACTGAATCACAGCAAATTTCATTCTTATGCCTCCTCAATTTCGTAACGATAATCTTCCATCACTGGATTCGTTAACAATTTATCACAAAGTTCATCCAACATAACGCGTACATCACGATCCGTTTTTTCAACTTGAAGCTCCATATATTTTCCAATCCGAACGTCCTGAACACTCGCATACCCCATACTAATAGCCGCCTCGTTCACCGCGTCCCCTTGCGGATCAAGCACACTTTTCTTTAACGTCACATAAATTTTCACATTATACATTACTTCATGACCTCCTCAAGTCGCGATAAAACTTCATCATAAACTGTAATTAAATTCCCAATATTCCGACGAAAGACATCCTTATCGAGCCTCTCCCGCGTCTCTTTATCCCAAAGTCGGCACGTATCCGGCGAAATCTCATCCGCAAGCAAAATCTGACCTGCCGCATCGCGTCCAAATTCAAGTTTAAAATCAACAAGCGTAATCCCCATTTTTTCAAAAAGTTCCTGTAATTTACCGTTCACTTGAAGCGCGAGAGCCTTAAGCGTTTCAATTTCCTTCCTATCGCAAGCACCGAGAAAAACAACGTGGTCATCATTGATGAAAGGATCGTCTAGTGCATCATTTTTAAAATAAAATTCCACAATCGGCGTATCAATAAGTTCCCCCTCGTCCCTGCCAAGCCTTTTCGCAAGACTACCCGCAAGCACATTTCGCACCACCACTTCCAGTGGAATGATGTCCACCTTTCGAATCAATTGTTCCGTTTCAGAAATTTGTTCAATAAAGTGACTCGGAATTCCCTCGTTTTTCAAATAACGAAAAATAAGCGAAGTAATGTTGTTATTGCGTATTCCTTTTCCCGCAAAAACTTCTTTCCTTCCGCCGTTTAATGCCGTTGCATCATCTTTATATTTCGCACGGAGCACATCCGCTTTTTCTGTCGTAAAAAGTTCCTTCGCTTTGCCTTCGTAAATGAGTTCGTCTGTCACTTAAAATCTCTCCTTTTGAAAAAAGTAGCCTCACTCGCCTAATAAAAGACGAGCAAGTCGTATTTTAAAGCCCTAAACGGTTAAAAATTAAATCTACATTTTTAAGATGATAGTGATAATCAAAGCAGTCATCAATCTCTTTTTCCGAAAGTAATGCGGTAATTTTCGGCTCATTTTCCACAAGCGTTCTGAAAGACGTTTTCGTTTCCCACGCTTCCATCGCTTTTGGTTGAACCGTATCATATGCCTCTTCCCGCGCCATTCCTTTATCAATTAAAGAAAGTAAGACGCGCTGTGAATAAATTAGACCTAGCGTCGCATCCATATTTCGCTTCATATTGTCAGGAAATACCGACAAATTTTTCACAATGTTTCCAAAGCGACTTAAAATATAATCAAGTAAAATGGTCGCATCTGGTAAAATAATTCGCTCCGCCGAGCTATGTGAAATATCGCGTTCATGCCATAGCGGCACATTTTCATACGCCGTCATCATATGTCCGCGAATTACGCGTGCAAGCCCCGTCACGTTTTCCGAGCCAATCGGATTACGCTTATGCGGCATCGCCGAACTCCCTTTTTGGCCTTTCGCAAAAGCTTCCTCCACTTCACGAACTTCACTTTTCTGAAGGCCACGCACCTCAACCGCAAATTTTTCAACAGACGTTGCGATTAAAGCAAGTGTTGCGACATATTCCGCATGTCTGTCGCGCTGCAGTGTCTGCGTGGAAATTGGTGCCGGCGTAGTGCCTAAGTGCTTACAAACATATTCTTCGACAAAAGGGTCAATATTCGCGTACGTGCCAACTGCACCAGAAATCTTACCAAATTCAACGCCCTTCGCCGCATGATCAAATCGCTCTAAATTACGCTTCATTTCCTCATGCCAAAGTGCAAGTTTCAACCCGAATGTCGTCGGCTCCGCATGAACGCCGTGTGTTCTACCCATCATGACCGTGTTTTTATGTTCCCGAGCTTTGTCAGCCAAAATTTGAATGAAGTTTTCCAAATCTTTACGTAAAATTTCATTCGCTTGTTTTAATAAGTAAGAGTTTGCTGTATCCACCACATCCGTTGACGTTAAGCCGTAGTGCACCCATTTACGTTCAGCACCAAGCGTTTCAGAAACCGCACGTGTAAAAGCCACCACATCATGACGCGTTTCAAGCTCAATCTCTTTAATCCGTTCAACATCGAATGTCGCATGCTCGCGAATTTTAGCTACATCCGCTTTTGGAATATCGCCAAGCTCTGCCCATGCCTCACAAGCTAAAATTTCAACTTCAAGCCAAGCCTTAAAGCGATTTTCCTCCGTCCAAATTTTGCCCATTTCCTCTCTCGTATAACGTTCAATCATGCGCCTTTAGTCCTCCATCTATTTCCAAATTTTCGTTTCTTCTAAATCAATTAATACAGCGCTTGGATCATTCGCTAAAATCGTAATATGCCCCATTTTGCGGTCGCGCTTCGCTTCTTTTTTCCCGTAATAGTGCACATACCAACGCGAGTAATCACCCATCTGTTCATTTACGCCTTCCACATGCTGCCCTAAAATGTTAATCATGACTGCTGGCTTAATCAATTCCGGCTTTAAAAGCGGCAAGCCAACAATTGCCCGAATATGCTGCGTAAACTGCGAAATATTACATGCTTCAATCGTATAGTGCCCCGAATTATGCGGTCTAGGCGCGAGCTCATTCACATATAGCGCGCCAGACGCTGTCACAAACATTTCAACCGCCAAAACGCCTTCTAAGCTTAAAAACTCGGCCAATTTCACAGCAATGGCTTGCGCCTCCTCGTGGACATCGGCTTCTAGTTTTGCCGGCACAACGGATGTATGCAAAATATTATTGCGATGCACATTTTCACTTACTGGAAAGGTTTCAATTTGCCCCGCAGCATTTCGAGCTACAACAACAGAAACTTCTTTTTCAAACGGAATAAAAGCTTCGAGCACACACGAACCATATTTTAACACTGGAAGGGTTTTATCCACATCTGCCTCACTACGGAGAATAACTTGACCTTTTCCATCATATCCGCCCCGCGCCGTTTTCACAACAGCTGGATAGCCAATACTTTTAATCTGTTCCAAAATATCCTCTTTATCAACAACAACCGCATAAGGAGCAATGTTCACATTCACAGACTCCAAATATGCTTTCTCTAAAATCCTATCTTGCGTAATCGACAAAAGCTCGGAGCCTTGCGGAACTTTCACCATATCTTCCACTTTTGCAAGCGCCCCGTAATCTACATTTTCAAACTCATACGTCACGACATCTGACTTCGCCGCGAGCTCGCGTAACGCCTTAATATCATCATATTCCGCCACAATCTGTTCATCACAAACCTGACCACAAGGCGAATCAAAAGTTGGGTCTAAAACAATCACCCGATACCCCATCGCTTTCGCACTAAGTGTCATCATTCTGCCTAGTTGTCCACCGCCAATTATGCCAATTGTGCTATTCGGTAATAAAAATGTGTTATTCAAGTTTATCACTACTTTCTAGTACAGTTTCCTCTAGTGTAGCACGTCTTTTCGCTAATCGGCTAGCAATTAAATCATTAGAAATTGATAAGATTTGTGCAGCCAGTAAACCAGCATTCACAGCACCACTCTCACCAATTGCAACCGTAGCAACTGGCACACCAGCTGGCATTTGTACAATTGAAAGAAGTGAATCCATTCCATTCAGCGCCTTCGATTTAACCGGCACACCAATAACAGGTAACGTCGTCTTCGCCGCAACCATTCCTGGTAAATGCGCCGCTCCGCCAGCACCTGCAATAATCACTTTTATTCCATTTTCTCGCGCCGCCTCCGCATAACGAAACATTAAATCAGGCGTACGATGCGCCGAAACAACCTTCTTCTCATAAGAAATCTCCAGCTCATCCAGTATCTCACAAGCCTTTCGCATCGTTTCAAAATCCGAGATACTCCCCATGATGACACCAACATCCGCAGACATTTACGGCTCAACTCCTTCTATAAAAGTGAATTTCCGTTTCAACACCTTAATTCTAACAATACAAACCTTAATTGTCAATTAAAAATCGAACATTTTTATACTTCTAAAACCGAACGTTCGGTTTTTGCTTAATTATAAAAAAGTCCCGCCAACCAGCAGGACTTCACTTCATTCGTTTTCGCACACTCTTAACCCAAAATCCACCATGAATTTGTTTCGGCTCTGAAGAAACAATAAATGCCTTTTCATCAATCGCCACAATTTCCTTATAAAGCTTCCGTTCATTTTTCCGTGGTGTCAAAATCTCGAGCATCATCCGCTCACCATCTCGACCATTCGCAAGCCAACTTGTCACCCCGTAACCCAAATCCCGAATCTGGTTCGGCAAATCCAAATTGTACTCCTGCGTAATCACGTTCACCGTAATATAACCTAACGCCAAACGTTCCTCGATTTTCATACCGATAAACAATCCCACGCCAAATCCGACTGCATATGCAATCACATTCGCGATATTATTTAAGTTATCAAGCACCAAACTAAGCGCCACCACGTACACAACCATTTCAATAACGCTCACAAAAGCCGCCAAATAACGATATCCCTTCATTGTTAGCAACAATCGCACCGTTGAAATCGCGACATATAAAATGTTCACAATAAAAATTGTAAGCACAATACCAATTGCCCCATGAACCATCCTAATCCCCACTTCCTTTAAAACCAAACAGACTTACCTACTTATCCATTCTACACTATCCCTATTCCATTTTAAATACCACCTTAAACACTTTCTAAAAAAAAGTATTAAAAAAAAGGCTCAGAAAATTTCTGAGCCTTCCAATTGCCCGGCAGCGACCTACTCTCACAGGGGGAAGCCCCCAACTACCATCGGCGCAGAGAAGCTTAACTACCGTGTTCGGGATGGGAACGGGTGTGACCTTCTCGCCATAACTACCAGACAATGAAT
>NZ_FYBO01000004.1:0-196088 GCF_900186135.1 Listeria sp. ILCC792 | reverse complement strand
TGGAAGTATGGCGACATATGGAGCGGACAAATACTAATCGATCGAGGACTTAACCTTTTAATCTGGTTTTCGTTACTTTGTAACTCAACACTTTTCTTCTCTAGTTTTGAGAGAACAACGTTCTTTCATTCATTGTCTGGTAGTTATGGCGAGAAGGTCACACCCGTTCCCATCCCGAACACGGTAGTTAAGCTTCTCTGCGCCGATGGTAGTTGGGGGCTTCCCCCTGTGAGAGTAGGTCGCTGCCGGGCAATGTATTATTCCACAGTAGCTCAGTGGTAGAGCAATCGGCTGTTAACCGATCGGTCGTAGGTTCGAGTCCTACCTGTGGAGCCATTTTTTTGTGCATTAGTTGCCGCTTTAGCTCAGTTGGTAGAGCGCTTCCATGGTAAGGAAGAGGTCGCCGGTTCAAACCCGGCAAGTGGCTTCTTGGATATTAATTACTTCATAGGCCGGCTTAGCTCAGTTGGTAGAGCAACTGATTTGTAATCAGTAGGTCGCGAGTTCGACTCTTGCAGCCGGCATCAGAATTACATTTAAATGGTTGAAACCTTGCAGTGGATTGCGAGGTTTTTTTGTTTGTGATAAAGAAAGATTGAACCAGATGTGTTTTTTTATTATACTAGTAGTATAAATTTTTAAGGGAGTTGAGATTTTGAAAGATAAAAAGCGGCGGATTATAACAGAAGCGAAAAATATTTTTCGAAAAAAAGGATATTTATTGACTTCTGTAGCGGATATTGTTGAGGCAAGTGGGATTTCAAAAGGCACTTTCTATAATTATTTTACTTCTAAAGAGGAATTGGCTATTGTTATTTTTAAACAAGAGTATTCTGTTCTTTATCAGAAGCTGGACCGGGCGATGGGGGACCAGGCGGGGGGGATGAAGGAGAATTTTGCGTCTTGTGTGGAGCTTTTGATTACTTTTCATACGAAGAATGCAGAGATTTTGAACATTAGTTTTTCACAGGCGATGATTGATGATGATTTTAATCAGTTTTTGGCGAGCGTTCGTTTGAGGAGTTTGGAATGGATTAAAAATCAGATTTTACTTGTGTATGGTGAGGATACTAGGCCGTATGTGAATGATTTGACGATGCTGCTCACTGGAATGACATTTATGTTTGTGTTTGCGACTTCTAAGACGGAGGAGGGGAAACGACGGATACAGGATGTTGTGAAGTATGTGCTGAACCGGATGGACGCAGTTGTGGGGGATTTGAAGGAAACAGGGGATATTTTAATTACGGAGCAAGATGTAGCGTGTTTTATTCCTAGCCATTTGGATCTTAAGAAGCGCAGAATGGTGGAACTTCGGAAAACGATTGATCAACTTTTAGGGAAAATTGAAGAGCAAGATGTGGCGGAGTCGGACAAGTGGCAGTATAAGGAGTCACTCAATGCGCTCCTTTCGGAAATTAATAACCGCGAAACACCACGAGATTTTATGATTCAAGGCGCACTGCTTTATTTGAAACAGCAGGCACCAAAAGCATTAGACCGAGAAATTCAGGTCCTCGAGATGCAAATTAATTCACTTTTATAAATAAATGTACGGGTTGGTCATTTTTTATTGACTTATAAGTTTTATTAGATTATACTACTCTTATTCATTTGGAAAACGAGTGAAGGAAGGGGAACTATAATTGAATACTATTGCAGCGGAAAAACCTGTAGATGTACATGGAAAGCCGTTTAATCGAAATCTCCTCGTAGTGACGATGGTAATTGGTGCGTTTGTTGCGGTACTTAACCAAACGCTACTAGCTACGGCGTTACCGATGATTATGAAAGATTTGGATATTACGGCAGCTACAGGACAGTGGCTTACGACAGCCTTTTTACTTACAAATGGGATTATGATTCCTATTACAGCTCTTTTAATTGAAAAAATTAGTTCTAAAGTTTTATTTATTACGGCGATGGTTGTTTTCACAATCGGGACTGTTATTGCGGCATTAGCCGGTTCATTTCCAGTGTTATTAACTGGGCGGATTGTTCAGGCGGCTGGTGCAGGTATTATGATGCCATTACTACAAACCATTTTCTTACTTATTTTCCCTCGTGAAAAAAGAGGGGTTGCAATGGGGGTTATGGGTCTAGTTATTGCTTTTGCGCCTGCAATTGGGCCGACGTTATCTGGGTGGATTGTTGATTCGTACGATTGGCGCGTCCTGTTTTGGGTGTTAGTTCCAATTGCCGTGTTCGACGTAATTCTAGCTTTTTTCGGTATGAAAAAAGTGGTTACGCTGAAAGATACGCGTATTGATGTTTTATCCATCATTTTATCCACAATCGGGTTTGGTTCTTTGCTTTACGGGTTTAGTTCTGCAGGGAACGATGGTTGGTCGGATGCGACGGTGATTACAACGCTTATTGTGGGCGTTGTTGTGATTTTCCTTTTTGTTTTCCGTCAATTAAAAATTGAAAATCCGATTCTTGAGTTTCGGGTATTCCGTTATCCGATGTTTTCGTTATCGGTTGTGCTAGGTTCGATTGTTACGATGGCGATGATTGGCGCGGAAATTGTGTTGCCGCTTTATATTCAAAATATTCGTGGGGAATCGGCGCTTCAATCGGGTCTGCTTCTGCTACCGGGAGCACTTGTGATGGGGGTTATGAGTCCGATTACAGGGATTATTTTTGATAAAATCGGCGCGAGATTGCTGGCGATTACGGGGCTTACAATTTTAACAGCCGGAACGATTCCATTTATTTTCTTGACGGCGGATACGCCACTTTGGTATATCATGCTATTTTATGCGATTCGTTTCCTAGGGATTTCCATGGTTATGATGCCGGTCAGCACGGCGGGTATGAATGCACTGCCGAATGAGTTGATTAATCACGGTTCGGCTGTGAATAATACGATTCGCCAAATTGCGGGGTCAATTGGGACGGCGGTGCTTATAACGGTGCTTACGAACGTGACCAAAAACGATATGCCAGGAAAAGAACTTATGGCGACCAATCCGCAAGACTTTGCGCAAAAAGCATTGGATGCGAGCTTAAATGGGATGACGGCGGCCTTTTTAGTGGCAGTCATTTTCTCAGCGCTAGGTATGATTTTAAGTTTCTTTATTAAAGATCGTCCAAAAGAAGCTGTTGTTAAAAAATATGAAAATGAAGCCAATTCGTAAGTAAGGCTTGCTTGAAAAATCCCGTTCCAGTTCTGGAACGGGATTTTTCAAAGAAACGAATCGTATTTATATTGTTCAATCGCGCAACTGATGGTATAGTTTAAAGGAATGTGAGGTGGCGTTTTTGAAAATACGTGAGATGGAAAATGCGGACTTGACGGCGCTTCGGGCGCTGTATAATGAAGTTCGCACCAAGGAATTTGATTGGGAGAAAGAAGAGCAGATTTCCGAAAGAGACTTTGACCGGGATACAGACGGCGAGCGGGTGCTCGTTTTAGAACAATCGGGTGAGGTTTTGGGATTTGTCGGGATTTATGAGCCGGAGAATTTTATTCACCACTTGTATGTTAGTCAAAATGCGCGGGGCGCCGGGGTTGGACGGCAATTAATTCAGGCAGCGCTTGCTACTTCGCATGATGCCTTTACGTTGAAGTGTGTCGCAGAAAATAAAAAGGCGCTTCTTTTTTACGAAAAATTGGGTTTTAAGAAGGTTTCGGAAGGTATTTCAGAAGATGGTCGCTATTTTGTGCTAGAAGGGAGATTTTAAGATGAAAGTGGGATTTATTGGAGTTGGCAACATGTCTTCGGCAATTATTCGCGGACTTGTGCGGGAAATGCGCGCGGAGGATATTTTTGTTTACAACCGGACGGCGGCGAAAGCGGAGGCATTTGCTTTGGAAACGGGCGTTCAAGTGAAACAGACGGCGGAAGACTTAATTCGCGCGGTGGACGTTGTAGTGCTTGCGGTTAAACCGTATGTCTTCGAATTGATTTTGCCAGATTTAAAAGCGGTTTTAGCGGAGAGAAAACCACTCGTCGTTTCAATTGCAGCGGGACTTGATCTCGCGGCGCTCGCAGAACTGGCAGGATCTGACTTAAAAATCATGCGCGTCATGCCGAATGTGAACGCGACAATCGGGGAATCGATGACGGGCGTTTGCGGAAATTCGCTTACAACGGATGAAGACAAAACAGCGGTGGAGACTATTTTTTCTGCCGTTGGGGAAGTTGCTTTTATCGAAGAAAAGAATTTCAGCGCATTTACAGCGATTGCGGGGAGCTCGCCGGCGTTCATCTACATCTTTATTGATTCGCTTGCGAGGGCTGGGGTTAAAGCTGGTTTAGCGAAAAAAGAGGCGCTTCGTATGGCGTCACAGGCCGTGCTCGGGAGCTCCAAAATGATTTTGGAAAGCGGGACTCATCCGTATGAATTGGTGGATCAAGTTTGCTCGCCAGGAGGCACGACAATCGCCGGAGTGAGTAGTTTGATGGACGATGCGTTTGTTGCGACTGTGATGCATAGCGTAGCGGCGACCATAAACCGAGAAGCAGAATTAAGTAAAAAGTAAACGTTCATTATTTTTTCATACTTTTTACATAGTCTTGTAAAAAGCGAATTGTACTATAAAGTTACAAGCTAATAACATACTCTTTTTCATAAGATGTATATCTCCCAAAGAATAACCAATGCGGTTTCCCTTTTTCTTCCGCATTGGTTATTCTTTTGCGCTCAAAAATGTTAAATTTGTATGTAATGGAATATATGTCATTTTTAAGAGGGAATAGCATGATAAAGAAAGTAACAGGTATTTTGCTAGCAATCGTTGCGATTGCTGGAATCATCAATGAAGCGGAAAATCACGGTGTATATTTTCCAAACGAAAATTTGTTTGCATTCTCGGGCTATTTGACAGAAGTCGCAGGTTGGATTAACTCGATTTTACTGCTAGTTATTGGCGGTATTTTCTTTTTCAATAAAGATAATCAGTCATTTGTCATGTTTCTTTCGCTGTTTTTAGCCGCATTTTCAGCGATTATGGGTTTTGTTTTTGCAAGCACATATACCACGTTCCACATTCGCCCGTTTGCGAGTGTATTCGCACTCATCATCGGATTATTTTATTATACGAAATGGAGCAAAGAATAGGAGCCTAAGAGCTTCTTTTTTTATGGGAAAAAGGGTTAGGCTTTCTTACAAAAGGATATATAGATAGAAAGAAACACGGGAGGTGAGAGTTTATGGGAACAAATTGGTTCGCAGCCATTACAGTTGGTTCACAAAATGTTATTTTAAAAATCATGGATATGCGCAAGCAAACCGTTTTAGAGTACATAAAAGCAGAGGTTTCAATTGGGACGGATATTTTTAATGGTGGGAAGATTGAGCTCGAAACGGTTGAAGCCACATCTGTTGCGCTTTCTGGTTTTGTTAATATTATGCGTGAGTATGCGATAGAGGACAGTCTAGCGGTGGCTGTTTCGGCGATTCAAGAAGCGTCAAATGCGGAATATGTAAAGGAACAAATTCGGCTTAGGACGGGGCTCGAACTGGAATGGTTGTCCAATTCGGAGGAGCGATTTTTGCATAGTCAGGCGGCGGCAAATGCGACGAAAAATTTTAGTGAGCTGATTCAAGAAGGCACGATGCTCATTGATATTGGCACGGGGAGCATTCAACTTACGGTTTATGATGAAGGCAATTTTATGTTCTCACGAAATATTAAACTCGGCCCCTTGCGTGTACGGGAACTTTTATCGGAGCTAAAGGAGCGGACGAGTAATTTTGCCGATTTACTTGAGGACTTTATTTTTAGTAAAATCCGTGATTATGCGCAATTTGCACCGAAAGACGTAGCGTATAAGCATTTCATTTTGATTGGCACCGACTTGCTTTTTTTTAAAAGGGCCTTTGTAGAGAAGGCAGAGGATAAAATCACAGAAGCCTATTTTGCCGCGCTTTATGCGCATATACTGGAAACTCCGGAAAAAGTTTTAGCCAAAAAGTATGAACTTTCGTTTGATTCGATTTCGCAGTTACTCCCGTCGGCGATGCTTTTAAAAGAGCTTCTGAAGGTGACGCAGGCGTCTGAAATTTTGCTTTCTGATGCGGAGCTTGTGGACGGGATTTTGGTGGAGGAGATGATTCGGCAGAAAAAGTTAACGCTATCCCATGATTTTTCGAAAGATATTGTGATGTCGGCGCGAAATATTGCGGTTCGGTACAAGACGGACCGAAAACATGCGGAAGCGGTGGAGAAATTTGCACTGCATCTTTTCGACCAATTAAAGCCGATTCACGGACTGACAAAACGTGAGCGTTTATTGCTTCAGATTGCCGCGATTTTGCAAGATATTGGAAGCTACATTGATATGAATAATCATTATGCGCATTCAGAATATATTATTTTAGCGACGGAAATTCTCGGTTTATCGGCAGAGGAACTCCAAATGGTTGGCGCGATTGCGCGTTACCATAGTACGGAAACGCCATCGCTCAATTTGCATCATTTTGAGAAGCTGCCGATTGAAAACCGGCTCACGACAGCGAAACTGACAGCAATTTTACGGTTAGCCGATTCTTTGGACGATAGCCATCAACAAAAAGTGACGAAAATCTCGCTTTCTTTGAAAAAAGAACATGTTTTAATTTCTGTGTGGGCGGACGATGATTTAATGCTTGAAAAGTGGACCTTTAATGAAAAAGCTGGCTTTTTTGAAGAAGTATACGGCATCAAAGCGCATTTGAAAGAAAAGGGTGAACAAAAATGAGTGAGGATAAAGTGAATTTCATTAATCGGGAACGAAGCTGGCTTGCTTTTAACGACCGTGTTTTAGAAGAAGCGCGTGATAAAAATAATCCATTGCTTGAACGGATTAAATTTTTGGCGATTACGGCGAGCAATTTAGATGAATTTTTCATGGTGCGCGTAGCTAGTTTGAAAAAAATGGTTTCCGTCGGCTTTGAAGAACGCGATGCCGCAATGCTTACGCCAAAAGAACAGCTCACAGAAATCACCGAAGTGACACATAAAATGGTGGATAAGCAGTACCGAACTTGGAATCGGACGCTTAATAAACGGTTACAGGAAAAGCAAATTCGCTTGCTGCAAATGGACCAGCTTTCAGAGCGGGCACGAACATTTGTGCATCATTTCTTCGAGCAAGAAGTTTACCCAGTTGTCACCCCCATGGCCGTCGATTCATCCAGACCATTTCCACTCATCGTGAACACGAGCATCAACATAGCAGTCTTTATTCACAAAGAAGGCAATCCAAAAAAGAAGGAATTCGCAACAGTTCAAGTGCCAAACATTTTCTCACGGCTGGTTAAACTCCCCTCTACGGAAGGCGAACACGATTTTATTTTACTCGAGGAGATCCTCATCTATTATTTACAACGCTTTTTCGTAGGTTACGAGATTAAAGAAACCGCGTGTTACCGGGTGATGCGCAACATGGATATGGACGTTGCGGAAAAAGATACGTCTGATTTGCTGAAAGAAATTGAAGAGCAACTTAAAAAGCGTGAACGTAGCAATGTCATACGCCTAGAGGTCGACGCGAATATTAGTAAACATTTAAACAAAAGGCTAATAAAAGCTCTAAAAGTGAGTGACGAGGACATTTATTTGATTAAAGGACCGCTTGATTTGACGTTTCTAAATAAGCTGGCGAGTGCGGTTGATGACGAGAAGCTGCTCTATAAGCCATTTAAGCCATATGTGGAAACGGATTTGGTGCAAGCTGATTT
This sequence comes from Listeria sp. ILCC792, assembly GCF_900186135.1. Lineage (NCBI taxonomy): Bacteria > Bacillati > Bacillota > Bacilli > Caryophanales > Listeriaceae > Listeria > Listeria sp. ILCC792. Next base: position 188,417 of record NZ_FYBO01000004.1, on the reverse strand, counting down.
GTTTGCAAAAATTAAGGAGCGGGATTACTTTTTTCATCATCCATATGATTCATTTGAGCCGGTGATTGAATTTGTGCGGCAAGCGTCAGCCGATGAGGCGGTTTTGGCGATTAAGATGACGCTTTACCGAGTGTCGGGTGATTCACCAATTATTAAATATTTGGGCGAAGCGGCTGAAAACGGGAAGCAGGTGACAGTTCTTGTAGAGGTGAAGGCGCGCTTTGATGAGGAAAATAATATTCACTGGGCGCAGGAACTCGAAAAGGCAGGCTGCCACGTGATTTATGGGCTTGTCGGATTGAAGACACATTGTAAATTGACGCTTGTTGTGCGGCGGGAAGAAGATGGCATCAGGCGTTATATGCACATGGGAACGGGCAACTATAATGATATGACGGCGAAATTTTACACGGATATGGGAATTCTAACGGCTAACGCGGAAATGGGTATTGATGCCACGAACATTTTTAACATGCTTTCAGGCTATTCGGAACCCCCGTTTTTCTATGAACTTGTGATTGCGCCACTTTGGTTGCGCGACATGCTTCTTGACCTGATTCAGCGCGAAATAAAAGCGGTGGAACAAGGAAAACCCGGCTTTATCCAGATGAAAATGAACTCTTTATCCGATTCGGAAATGATTGAAGCGCTTTACAGAGCGTCTTCTGCGGGCGTTAAAATCAAGCTAATTGTGCGCGGAATTTGCTGCTTGAAGCCTGGAGTGCCCGGCCTGAGTGAAAATATTGAAGTACACTCCATTGTTGGGCGCTTTTTAGAACATAGTCGGATTTATCATTTTGGCGCAGCAGGGGACGACTTGCTTTACTTATCCAGCGCCGATTTAATGCACCGCAATTTAAACAGAAGAGTGGAGTTGATGTTTCCGATTCGTGAAAAAGCCATTCGAGAGCAAATTAAGCTGGAGTTTGCAGAAATGTTTCACGATAACGTGAAAACACGGAAATTGCTCGCAGACGGCTCTTACCAAAGTTTAGACAAGCGCGGTCGACCACCGTTTAACGTCCAAGAATTGCTCATGGACCAAGCGACGAAGAAAAAGCTAGCAAAACGAGCTGATAAAAACATACAAGCACGAATATTTGAGCCTATTGTTGGGCGTGAAAATGAGGAGGAATAGGTATGGAACACTTTGGCGTAATTGACTTAGGGTCAAACTCGGTGCGAATGACGATTACGAAAATAAACGATGATGCCACTTTCGAGGTCGTTTGCCAAGAAAAAGAAATGGTGCGCTTGTCGGAAAAAATGGGGGAGGAAAAAATTCTTCGGGACAATGCGATGAAACGAACTATTGCGGCATTAAAACGCTTTCGGGAAAAAAGCCTTGAATTTGATTCGCTAACGCTCCGCGCACTAGCAACCGCAGCCACGCGTCAAGCAACCAATCAAAAGAAGTTTTTAGAGCGCGTTAAGAAGGAGGCGAACGTTGAATTAGAAGTGATTGAAGGGTCTAAAGAAGCGTATTACGACTATTTGGGCATCATTAATACATTGCCGGTAACCAATTGTGTCATTATTGATACTGGCGGTGGCAGCACGGAGCTCGTTTTAGTCCAAAATGGTCGGGCCGTGAATCTTATCAGTTTGCCGTATGGCGCTGTCAATCTAAGCGAGCGATTTACCCAAAAAGATGTGATTTCGGCCGGCGATTTATTTGCGCTTATGACATTCATGGATAAACTATACACGGGCGTTTGGTGGCTTCGCCGGGGACATAACTTGCCAATTGTTGCCCTTGGTGGAAGTAACCGAACGATAGCCAAAATCGAACGACGTCGGCGCGAAATTTTAGATTTTGAGAATTTGCACGGTTTTAAAATGCGCGACTTTGAAGTATACGATATTTTCAAAGAAGTGGTATCACAAAACTTAAAAGGTCGCGGCGACATTGGCGGACTTTCCCGCGACCGAGCTGATATTATTGCAGCCGGAATGGCGCCGCTTATTGCGCTGATGCGCTTCTTGGACTCTGACCGGCTCGTTTTCTCGCAATATGGACTGCGCGAAGGCGCTTTCTACGAACATTTTTTTGATTTGCAACAAAAAGGTTTGCTTGAATTGTAAAGAATTTTACTTCCTGATTACTTTTTGTGTCAAAACGAAAGATTCCGAAAAATCTGTGCTATACTACGGGTAATCAAAAGTAAAGGAGAGAAGTCTATTGCCACTTTTTGATAGTTTAAAAAATCTAGCTGGTGACAAAGTAAATGAACTCCTTGGAGGAAGCGCAGAAAAAATTTCTGATGTTGCTTCAAATGCCGAAGAAACCGCGCAAAATGCAACTGAAACGGCATCGGAAACGATTCAAAACGCAACCGACCAATTGAATCCCGAAGAAATAACCCAGAATGTAACCGAACCAGTAAACAACGTCGTCGATCAAGTGACCGAACAACTAGGTGGCGCCGGGGAATTGCTCGATTCGATTAAGAATATATTTGGTAAGTGATATACAAAGTCGAGAAACATCGCCTTTTTAGGGCTGTGTTTCTCGATTTTTTCACTTACTTCACGTCCTCTTAAAAACGCATAACCGCCTTACTTGATAAGCGTTCTCAATTATGGTTTTGACTGTAATTTTCACATGATAACTGGTATAATATAACGGATGTAACCGTTTTCTATAGAGAGCGAATGATGGAGGAGGAAAAGTCATGGGGACAAAAATCACCGTCAAGATAAATGGGGCGGAACATGAAGTTGACTCGGGAAAAAGAATTTTAGATTATTTGAATGAAAAAGAAATCAAACACCCGCATATATGTTATAGCGAGCAAATGGGGCCAATTCAATCTTGCGATACGTGCATGTGTGAAGTGGACGGGGAGCTTGTTCGGGCGTGCAGTACCGAGTTTAAAGCGGGAATGGAAGTACAAACGGATTCAGAGAAAGCAACTGATGCTCAGCTAGAAGCGATGGACCGAATTTTGGAGAACCATCTGCTTTACTGCACGGTTTGCGATAATAATAATGGCAATTGCCGCGTACATAATACGACTGAAATGTTAGGGATTGAAGGGCAAACACGACCTTACCGGGAAAAAGGTTACTTAAATGACTTTTCGCACCCGTTTTATCGTTATGACCCCGACCAATGTATTTTATGCGGGCGATGTGTGGAAGCTTGTCAGAGCGTTCAGGTGAATGAAACGCTGTCGATTGACTGGGAGCGGGAGCAGCCGCGGGTTATTTGGGATGACGACCGGCCAGCAAATCTTTCATCTTGCGTGTCTTGTGGACTTTGTTCTACCGTGTGTCCATGTAATGCGATGATGGAGAAATCGATGCTTGGTCAAGCTGGTTTTATGACTGGTTTAGACGAAGATGTGCTTGAACCAATGATTGATATGGTGAAAAAAGTGGAGCCGAACTATCAAACTGTTTTTGCTGTTTCTGAAATGGAAGCGGCGATGCGCGATACGCGGACGAAAAAAACGAAAACCGTCTGCACATTTTGCGGGGTCGGCTGTACGTTTGAAGTGTGGACAAAAGATCGTAAAATTTTGAAAGTGGAACCGACTGGCGAAGGTCCAGTTAATAAATTTGCGACATGTGTCAAAGGGAAATTTGGCTGGGATTTCGTGAACAGTGATAAACGGCTCACATCGCCGCTCGTTCGGCAAGGGGACGAATTTGTGCCGGTGAGCTGGGAAGAGGCGCTTAAAACGGTGGCGACGCGCTTACGTGAAACACAAGCGAAATTTGGCAACGATGCGCTCGGGTTTATTAGCTCATCTAAAACCACAAACGAAGAGAATTATTTGATGCAAAAAATCGCTCGCCAAGTTTTTGAGACAAACAACGTCGATAACTGCTCACGGTATTGTCAGGCGCCTGCATCTGATGGGCTAACACGCACTGTCGGCATTGGCGCCGATTCAGGTACGGTTGACGATATTGAATCAGCTGGGCTAATCATGTTAGTTGGCTGTTCCCCGGCTGATGGACACCCTGTCATTGCGAGCCGAATTAAACGTGCCCAAAAATATAACGGGGCTAAAATGCTCGTTTCAGATTTGCGACGTCACGAAATGGCAGAACGCGCCGACAAATTTATTCACCCGAAACAAGGGACGGATTTTGTCTGGCTGACGGCTGTTGCCAAATATATCATCGACCAAAACTGGCATGATGCCGAATTTATGAATCACCGAATTTCAAATGTGGCAGACTACCTCGAATTCCTTGAGCCGTTCACATTGGAGTATGCCGAGCAAGAAACGGGACTGTCCGTGGAAACGCTTAAGGAAATTGCCGAAATGGTGCACGAAGCAGACGGCACTTCAGTTTGTTGGGGCATGGGCGTTACACAAAATATCGCGGGTTCGCATACATCTTCAGCAATCGCGAACTTACTCCTCGTGACAGGAAACTTTGGCAGAAAAGGCGCTGGTGCATACCCGCTACGTGGGCACAATAACGTGCAAGGCGCTTGCGATATGGGCTCTTTGCCGAATGTCTTGCCTGGTGTTCAGCCCCTAGCCGATGATGAGGTACGCGCACGTTTTGAAGCGGCTTATGGCGTATCAATTTCAGATAAACCGGGACTGAAAAACAATGAGATGCTTGATGCGATTGAAGCGGGAACACTGCACGCGATGTACCTTGTAGGGGAAGAAATGGCGTGGGTGGATTCAAACGTGAATCACGTACAGGAAACGCTTGCGAAATTAGATTTCTTTGTTGTACAAGATGTATTCTTATCCAAAACCGCGCAATTTGCGGATGTCATTTTGCCGGCGTCGCCTTCGCTCGAAAAAGAAGGGACGTTTACGAATACGGAGCGGCGCGTACAGCGCTTGTATGAAGTGATGAAGCCACTTGGGGACTCAAAACCCGACTGGTGGATTACGCAAGAAGTGGCACGTGCCTGCGGAGCCAATTGGGATTACGCACATCCAAGTGACATTATGGACGAAATCGCGAGTCTCGCACCGTTTTTCCGTGGGGTCCGCTACGACCGCTTGGAAGGCTTCAGTAGTCTCGTTTGGCCGGTTGATGAAGCAGGTCAAGATATGCCCCTTTTATACAAAGAACGTTTTAATTTCCCTGATGGTAAGGCACAATTTTCAACGTTGCCGTATGTTCCACCGATTGAGTTTCCGGAAGAGTACGATTTGCAGCTAAACAACGGACGCTTGCTGGAACAGTTCCACGAGGGGAATTTGACGGATAAATCAAAAGGACTTGATTACAAGCTTCCAGAAGTGTTTGTCGAGGTTTCGCCTGAACTTGCGAAAGAACGTGAAATTGAAAGTGGTTCGCTTGTGCGCCTTAGTTCTCCGTATGGTCGGATTAAGCTCCGCGCCGTTGTGACTGACCGAATGAAAGGTAAGGAAGTCTATGTGCCGATGCATTCGGTGAGCAGCGAAACAGCGGTTAATTTGCTTACGTCTAGTGCGGGCGATGTGCGGACGAAAACGCCAGCTTATAAGCAAACGAAAGTGGCAATGAAGGTTCTGGAAAAAGAAGGTAAAAATCCGCTTCCTGACCACAATCCACGAAACCGCAAACGTTATCCGCAAAATGGCGTAGAAGTTGAGCGGAAATGGAAGCGTGCGGACTATGAACCGATTTCCAAAGTAAATTGTGCATGCGGCGGAAGCTGTGGCTGTAAAGGAGAGAAACAAAATGGCTGAACCGATATCGAAAATTCGCGACACGACTCCGTCAAAAGAAGAACAGGAAAAAATCCGCCTAGCTGAGCTTAAAAAAGGCATTGCCGCCGATGAATCTGGTTTTCTTGAAATGCTCGAACTCGTCAAATTGTTGCGCGACTCAGGCGCGCTTGAAACCGTAAATAGTGCGATGAAGGCGAAAGAAGATATTACGAAAACCGTTTTAAATGAGTGGCGCAAAGAACCCGTTACGAATGCGATAAACAATTTGATGTTGTCGAGCCAGCTTTTAACAGAAACAAAGCCGGAAACAACTGAAAAGATGCTTGAAAATATAAAAGAAGCGACTCAGGCTGCTCAGGCTGCGGCGGAAAACGAGGAGATTTTGGGGCTGTTTGGTTTAATGAAGGCGCTAAAAGATCCTGATGTAAACCGCACGCTGCGTTACGGGGTTACTTTTTTAAAAGAAATGGGTAAAAATTTAAAATAAATGCGAGCCTCCAAATTGCTGGAGGCTTTCTTTGGAAGGGGGTGGCACGATGGATGTGAGCGTACAAAAAAGCATTATTCGGTATGAAAATGGGATAAAACATGAAAAAACGGCAGAAATTGCTGTGGAATATCCGCTGACCATTTATGTGAATAAACAAGAACTTGTAACCATCGTCTGCACACCGGAATATTTAGAGGATTTAATTGTGGGCTTTTTAACGTCAGAAGGTGTCATTCGTGGCGTTTCGGACATCGATAAAATCGAAATCATTGAGGCGACAGGGCACGCGCATGTGACGGCGAATTTCGTCAACCAATTTAACGCCAAGTATCGCGCAAAGCGTTATATTACGTCGTGTTGCGGGAAATCAAGAGAAAATTTTTATTTCCAATCGGATGCCTCTTTGCTTGAAAGTTACAATGAAACGGGGATTTCAATTGGGGTGGCGCAAATTTTTGAAAGAATGCGCGAATTTGAAGCGACATCGGGCACATTTCATCAGACGGGCGGCGTTCATAATGCGGGGCTCACCACGCCTGACGGGCTAATCTGCAGTCGAATGGATATTGGGCGGCATAATGCACTCGACAAGATTTACGGGCATTGTTTAAAAAACGACATTACCGTTTCGGATAAAATTGTCATTTTCAGTGGGCGAATCTCATCGGAAATTTTAGTGAAAACGGCGAAACTTGGCTGCGGTATCATTTTATCGCGTTCGGCGCCAACTGAACTCGCGATTAATATGGCAGCTGAACTTGGCATTACGACAGTCGGTTTTATTCGTCAAGACACGATGAATGTGTACACTAAACCAGAGCGAATATTTTAAACAAAAGGGCTCCTCGTCTTGCGTCTTTTAGCGATTATCCGTTATAATGACGAGTATATGAAGGGAAAGGTGCGATAGACTTGACGATTGATACGATTGTGACAGATATGGACGGAACACTGCTTGTGAGCGCGGGCGACGCGATTCACCCGCATAATAAAGAGCGTTTGCTTGAATGGCAAAAAGACGGAAAAAATTTATTTCTGGCAACTGGTCGTTTAGATTTAGCGATTTTACCATTTATTCACGAGCTAAAAATTACAAAACCAGTGATTTCTTGCAACGGGGGCCTCGTGCGCGATTTTCAAACGGGTGAGATTTTGTTTAAAAGCGATTTAGCGCTAGAAACAATTGAAAGTGTATTGGAAGTGCTTCGCCCGCTAAATGCGAATTATCACATTTATACGACGAAACGAATCTTAGGACCATCTAATTCTGGTAAAATTGCGTTTTTTAACGAACAAAATAAAGTGCTGCCTGAAAATGAACAAGTGCCGATTACGATTACAAAAACGCCGCTTGATGAGCTTGCAGATGGCGAATTCCCGCTGAAAATTTTGGTGATTGAAGAAGACGCCGAAAAGCGCGCAACAATTAAAGAGGCGCTTCGCCCATTTGATTTATCTGTGCTTGCCTCCGCGAAAAATTTGATCGACATTATGAACCCGGGGATTGATAAGGCGCATGGCCTGAACTATTTAGCTGAACATGGCTACATTGATTTAGCGAAAACCGTTTCGTTTGGGGACAATGAAAATGATGTTGGCATGCTCATGTTAGCCAAAATGGGTGTCGCGATGCAAAACGGCATACCGCTCGCTTTGGAACGTGCCGATTTTATCACAAAAACAAATGATGAGGGTGGTTTAGCTCTCTTTTTGGAAGAGCACATTTTAAGCTAAAATTCGCCGCTAGCATCGTTTCATGATATGATAAAACTATCGATAAAGATAGGGAGCTGATGAATTTGGAAGAAAAGTTTGATATTGGACATTTCTTGAAAAAAGCCTTTGTTATTGCCATCGGTGCAAGTTTAATTTTTATTGGTTTTATTGCTCTGTTAACCCTTGTCGGCGTTTTAATTGCAATTCCGCTTCTAAGTAAAGGGAGCAAGCTTCTTTTTGAAAAAAATGATGAAGAAAAAATGTCGCGTAAATTAAAATGGAAAACTCCGCATTGCGAGGCGAAAATTAAATTTAATGAGAGCGACTTATTAGACGAAAAAAGTTAGACTGATAAAAAATGATGCGGCACGCGGCTTTGCCTAGAATCTCATCATTTCTCACCAGTCTAATGTGGCATAGTAATTTTGTTTTGTATCAAACTGCATCTTATAGGTGCAGTTTTTTATTGTCTAAAGCTGAATTTGTATACAGCGAAAGTGGTTACAACTAGAATGATAAAGCTTATGATGAATTCGAAAACCGTAAAATTTTCTTTTGGGAAAAGAATGAAAAATGAGCCAGCAAGCAGTCCGAGTATTCCGGCGTGGGCAGCGGTGCGGAATTTTTGAATGAGAAAACGAATGAGTTTGCTTGTAACGAGAATACCAATAAGAACGCCTAATGCCATGGCGATGATAATTTTAAAATCGAAGTCTATTAGCGCATCAAGCGCGGTTTCGTAAACGCCTAGAATCATCAAAATGAGCGCGCCGCTTATGCCGGGGGCAACAAGTGCGATGCTAGCTAGAAAGCCGGCAAAAAAGAGATAGGCATAATCAAAAGCGGTAGCTTGTGTAATTTGGAAATGCGTTTCTTCAAGCGAAAAATTTAAGATTAAAATAAAAGCAAAAAACAGCACCATGATGAAAAAATGCTTGAATTGATAGCGCTCACCGATTTTTTTGCCGCTTTGCCAAATTAATGGGAGCATTCCGAGAATACACCCCATAAATAAAGCGCGAACTTGGACGTTGTAATTTTCTAGTAAATAGTGCACGACCAAAACGGAGACGCCCATTCCGCATGCCATTCCAATTAAAATGGGGAGCAAATAAAGCATGTGCGTTTTCCATTTTTTGGTCGTTAAATGGTGAAGCGCATCGATAATATTTTCATAAATATCAAGCAACATGGCGACGGTACTGCTGCTAATTCCGGGAACTGTTTCGACGGTTCCCATAGCCATACCTTTAAAAAAGTTAATAACTCGCATACAACACTCCTAGTAAAAAAATTAACAATAAATTGTCTGGAATGTAAATTTTAACATGTTATCAACTGATTGTAAAAAGCAGACCAATTTGTGTGGTAGGTTTCAATTGAAAAGCCAGATGCAATTTTTTGGCGCGCGCTTTCCGCATATTTTTCCCGAAGAGCAGGTTGTTCTAAAAGTTTAGTTAGTTGATTCGTCATATTGGCAACATCGCCTGGTGCGGTCAGAATGCCGTTTTGCTGGTGTTCAATGACGTCTGCGATGCCACCGATATGTGTGGAAATGTTTGGAATTCCAGCGGCCATGGTTTCTAAAATTGCCATAGGTAGGCCTTCGTGATAGGACGGCAAAAAGTGCAACATGCTCGCTTTTAAAATGACCTGCTGATCCTCTTTTGAAATCCAGCCGCCTAGTGCCACATTTGTAAGCCCGAGCTTGTCAATTTGGGCCGTGACTTTTTCGATTTCCCCGTCGCCGTATAGCACAAAACGTACATCTGGGAACGCCGGCTGAATGCGCGCTGCCACTTTAAGCAAATCATAGCTTCCTTTTCGCTCGCCGATTCGCCCAAACGTCACAATCGTACGCGCTTTTTTATTATAAAGGGGCTTTTCAGGAAGGTGCACCGCGTTTTGAATGACCGAAATCGGCGTTTTAGTTAGCCTCCGGTAAAATTCCGCCCATTCCCCGCTTAAAACCACCACATGATCCGTTTGATTAAACGTTCGACGAATCCAAAATCGCAACATGCGGTTACTTTTTTTATAAAATACATCAAAATGTGAAGCGTGCATATGAAATATCGTTTTACAATGGTTTGGAACTAATTTTTTTAAAAAGGCCTTTCGAAAGAAACTGCCCTTTTGCGCGACATGAAAATGCACAATATCAATTTTCTTTTCAAAAATGATGTGCCGAATCGAACGAAGCGCCCGCCATTCAGTCTGCCATTTGTTTTCCGCAGACCATGAACTGAAAAAGAATAAATGATGCGTATCACTCGTATAATACTGTTTGAAATTCGCGATGACCGTTGCCATTCCGCCTTTTTCCTTTGGATTTGGACCGACCATTAAAATGTTCATTCATTTTTAATTCCTTTCTTTTGAAGTAAACGAAACGTTTGTTTGAGCTCTTTTTGATAAAGGACAATCAGGAAGATGAGCGCACTTAAAACGAGTCCTTTTTCGAGCAAAGTGTCTTTAAAAATAACGCTATAAAGTGATAAACCGTATAACAGCCCCGTTACGATGATGTGGCGTGTGACGGAAAAGCCTTCCCAAATGCGCATGGAGAAAAAAGTGCGGGCGAGAAAGTAGCTGATGAAGGCGGTTCCCGTTGCGATAGCGGCTCCAATTGCGCCATAAACTGGGACGAGCGCAATGTTTAGCGCGACAGAAATGACGAGGGCGATAATCGACACGTAAATGTTTAGCACGCTTTTCTTTAAAAAAACGATGCCGAGATTTGTCGTTTCGCTAACCGTCATCATGAGTGGATAGAAGCAGAGAAACGGGAAAATATATTGTGCCTCGCTGTACGCTGGCGAGAGAATCACGACAATCCAGTCCTTAAAGAAAAGCATAACGAGGAAAAAGAACGCGACTCCAAACATGACCGTATCGCTCACCCTTTTGTAGTAGATGACGGGCTTTTTCTGCTCGTACCATTCGTAGGCAGTAGGAATCCAGAAATTCCCAAAACTCACCTGCAAAACCATTAAAGCACTGGCGATTTTAAACGCTGCAGTATAAATCCCAAGCTCGTCAAAGCTCGAGAAGTAGCGTAAAAATAATTTGTCGATGATGAGAAATAAACTGTAAAGAAAAGTACCAATTGCGACAGGCAAGCCAAATTTAGCAAGATGTTTAATGAGCGCTTTGTCCGGTTTTTGCCTGAACGTTTTAAACAGTGGCAAGTTAAACAAAATAAGAATGAAATCCCCAATCATCTGCCCAATTAACATGCCGTAAACAACGGTAATAAAAGTAGGCTCAAATAAAAGCAATGCCGTGATTGTGCCAACTAAAATGGCCAACTTAATACCAATACAATAAATAGAAAAAGTAATCGCTCGATTTTCCATTCGAGCAAACAATAAAATGAAACGTTCAAAAATGAGTAAAATGATGGAGAAAGCAAGCAAATAAACAGCAACTTCATAATTTGAATCCGCAAAAAGCCATTCGGAAATTGTAGAAGCAAATAGACACATGCCCGCAATTAAAATGCATGAAGTAAAAAGCGGCGTCATCATCGATTGAATAAGCAAACGCGTTTTTTGCGCGTAACTATGAAATTCCCTTGTAAAAGCTTGATCAAATCCTAAGTAAATCACATAAATAAGAAGCGTTTGCGCGAGTAGAAACATACTTGTTTTCCCGTATTCTGCGGGCGTTAAAAAGTAAGTTGTGATAGGTATCAATATTAAATTGAGGAGCGCCGCGCCGAGTGAGCCGATTGAAAATTGCCCAAACCGAATTAATAATTTCTTCAAATGAATCTCACTCTTTCTTTGATAAAATAATCCCGCCGCAAACAAGTCCTAAAAGGGTTGAAGAGAGCGCTGAAAACAAGACGTGCCCGGCGAAAAAACTATATAGAATAATGATGAAAAAGAGAAAACTATGGAGCGAACGATTTTGTTTTTTTAACGCAATCACACCGTAGTAGCCTAACAAAGTAACAAGAAGTAGGATCCCGAACAGGCCGAGCCCAAATAACGTATCAAAAAAATCCATTTCGATTAATCCAAGCCGGCCATACTGTTCTAATCGATATTCAAAACCTTGACCAAAAGCTACCGTGAAAATAGGGTGTAAGCTATCTAGGAAAAAGCTTAATCCGCCTTCCAAAAAATCACTTCTTGAGCTCGTTAACAAACGAACTAAATTTCCGTCGTATAAATGATAAAAATACACCATTCGGTCGTACGTCCCTGCAATCAGTTGTCCCGCATAGGCCAAGCCGCGAACGAGCAACCACCCAACTAAAAAGAGACAAGCAAACCAAACGAAGATTTTCTGTGTCACTGAACGATATCTAACGAAAAATAAAAGGCGAATGAGCACGATGACACTTATCACAACACCATAAACAATGCCAGTTTTCGTCCCAACGAGTAATAAACAAAGCATATTTCCGGAATAAAGCAGAAGAAAGAACAGCAAGCGGAAATTCCATCTTCCTTGTAACGATTGAATGAGTGCTTGAGCCGTAAAGGTTAGCGATACAATAAAAGCAAAACTTGTGTCATTATTCGCAAAAAAGAAGCCTTTATAACCAGCGTCTGAATTATCATAAGTCTGGTGCCCAACGCCTAGTGCATAAGGGACAAGTAGAAGTACCGTAAATAGTAGGCTGATGACAATAAAAATTTTTTCATAATGCAGCGCTTGAAATAGCGTTTTTCGTTGATAAATATAGTACGGAATGAGTGCCCATAAAAAATATTTAACAAATACAGAAATATCCGCAGCAATCCAAGTGAATGGATTTTGTAAAATTATACTTTGGAAAAGCAAGATGCCAAGATTTCCAGCAATAAACAGGAAGGTGACAAACGTTAAAGCCGTCTTAGGAATCTTTTCAATACAAATCATGCTAATGAGAAAGATAAAAAAGAAAAAACGATAGACAATGCCAATGGGAATCATAAAACCAGATGTCAGGAAAAAACCATTTAAGAAATCAATGAGCGGGAAAATCGCAACAAGTACAATAAAAACAGCTATATTTAGCGGTGTTTTTGCCATCTTATGCCTCGTCTGCTTTTTTCCCGAAGAACGTGTGTCAGGAAGCGGAAATTCCCGATGATATAGCGTTTAAACATGCGCCTAGGTTCCTGTATAAAGCGGTAAAACCATTCCAGCCCAGCTTTTTGCATCCATCTTGGCGCGCGTTTTGTCTTACCAGCAAGCACATCAAAACTCCCGCCAACACCCATCGCAAAAGGCACTTGCATCATTTCCTTGTGGCTGTGAACCCAAAATTCTTTTTTGGGGGAGGAAAAAGCGACAAATAATATATCCGCACGACTGGCTCGAATCTCCTGCGCAATTTGAACCGATTCTAAATCATCAAAATAGCCATTGCGAAACCCCGCAATCTCTAAACCCGGATAAGCTTTCAAATGCTTGTCTACAATACACTTCACCACTTCCTCCGTCGCCCCAAAATAGTAGAGCCGCCAGTTCTTTTGTGCCGCCAGAGCCACCAAATTTTCAAATAAATCAATTCCCGTCACGCGTTCCGGCACATCATAGCCTAGAAAACGCGCCGCCCAAACAATAGACTGACCATCTGCATTCACAAGCGGACTTTCATTTACAATCGCCCGAAGCGCCGCATCCTCCGCCATCAAATTTATTTTGCTCGCATTAATCACAACATGTTGACTCGGCTTTTGGTTTAAAATAAGGTGCTCAATACGCAGGAGCGTTTCATTCATCGTAAGCGCATCTAAGTCACTGCCCAGCAAATGAATTCTCTTTTCTTCCTTCACGCTAATACGCTCCTTTTGGTACGAGCAGGACAACAAAAGTTTTGAAAAAAATTTTAAAGTCCATTTTCCAAGACAGGTGGCGAATATAATGCAAATCTAGTTCCACCATTTCCTCAAAGCTAAGCTCGTTTCGTCCGCTTACCTGCCATAATCCCGTACAACCAGGAGTGACAAGAAGGCGTTGTTTATCGTACGTAGAATAAACGGCAACTTCGCGCGGTAGCGGCGGCCTAGGCCCAACAAGGCTCATATCACCTTTTACTACGTTCCAAATTTGTGGCAACTCATCCAAGCTCGTTTTGCGCAATAAGCGGCCGATTTTTGTTATGCGAGGATCATTTTTCATTTTAAACATCGCACCTGTAACGTCGTTTAGTTTTAAAATCGTACTTAATTGGGATTCAGCATCCGTACACATCGTTCGGAATTTGTACATATAAAAAACTTTCCCATTTTTTCCTACACGCTCTTGCTTGAAAATAACTGGAGCTTTCCAGTCAGTCACTTTAATGCAAATCGCTACGAAGAGAAAAAGCGGGGACAGGAGAAGTAACGCAAACACGCTTAAAAAACGGTCGCAACGAATCTTCCATTTCGTATAATTTGTTTTATCAGTCGCTTGGAATGCCATGCTGAGTTTACTTTGTTCCATGTACTTAGCTCCTTAGTAATAATAGTTTTCGGTATTTTTTGTACCGTTAAAAATGACGCCAATTAATTTAGCTTTTGAAAGCTGAAGTTGCTTGGCTGCATATTTTGCTTGTTCTTTTAAAGTCTTTTGATACCTACAAATCAAAATGGTGCCATCTGTTTCGTCCGCTAAAACAAGTGCATCTGAAACAACTGTGATAGGTGGCGTATCAATGATGATTTTATCGAAACATTCCCGTAATCTTCCGATAAGATTAGCCATTTTTTGAGAGGAAAGTAAGTCGTTTGGATTCGGAGGTATTGTGCCGCTAGTTAAAAGAGCGAATGACGCTGAATCTAGCAACACCTCTTGGAGCCCATCTTCTAACTCGATCTCATTTGTAATCACGTTGGACAAACCAAGATGTAAATTTTTTGAAAATCGTTTATGTAACATGGGTCTACGCATATCGGCATCGATTAAAAGTGTGCGTGCCCCTTTTTCGGCATAAGCGATTGCAAGGTGGGAGGCTACGGTGGATTTTCCAGTGCCTGATTCTGGAGAAGTAATTAAAATGACTTGCCTATCTTTATCAATTCCAGATAAATCAATCCCAGTACGAATTAATTTAAATTGTTCACTTGTAGGAGAGTAGTAATTGCTTCTAGAATTTTTATTTGATGGATACATATTCACCTTGCTCCTTTTCGTAGTTTCATTGGGATTTCATCACTTATTTGAATTAATTTCACTACACCGAGCACATGTACGTGTAAAAATTTCTCGATTTCATTTGTTGAAGTAAACGTACGCCTGAATAATAATTTGATGAAAATAAAACTAAAGTCGAAGTAAATTCCTGTAAAACCAGCAATTTTAAGTAGCCAATTTTGTTGTGGCAAGGCATGCTCAAAAGTCTGCGAACTCGATTCCATATCGAATTGTTCAGTGTCTAATTCCGGAGAAGTAATGAAAGTGACTCGCTTATTTTTATTATCTTCAGTACTGGAACATTTTTTTCTGAATAAACGCATTTATCTGGCTCCTTTTTGTAGTCTTTTTTTGGCCCGTTCAAAAGCATGAAATGTACTCACTTCACCCAGCACATTTAGCTGTAAAATCTCTTCAATTTCATCTGCCGAGGTAAAAGTACGCTTAAACAATAATCTGATGAAAATAAAACAAAATGCGAAAAAAAGTCCCATAAATACGGCGAGTATAAGCAACAAAGTTTTTTGAGGCGCAATCGGCGTTTCGTTGCCTAAAAACTGGGCTTCTGATAAAGTAGTCACATTATCGACTTTCATGATACTCGGCATTTCTTTAGTGAATACCTTAGCAGTGGAATTAGCAATTTGAGCGGCTAGTTTTGGATCTGGATTTTTAACACTTATATCAATGACCTGTGAATTAGTCGCGTTTGTTACCTGAATCATTTCTGCCAGTTCCTCTGTGTCATAAAGATTTCCCAAGTCTTGCTCAATGCCATTTAAAATCCGCGGACTTAAAATAATTGAGCTGTACGTGTCTACCAGTTGCAAGTCCGCCTGCACAGTTTGTGAATCTAAACTATCATTTGGCGAGCTTTCAGACTGATTAACTAAAATTTGTGTGCTCTTTTGATAAATAGGAGTGGCGATGTACTGGAGATAGATGAACATACAAAGAACTGTCATTGTGACAATTCCAACAATCCACCAACCATTTTTGCGAATAGCAAGCATAATTTGTTTTAAATCAATTTGTTCGTTCATAATATTCTCCTAGTTTATAAAGCTTTTGCTTCTTTTTTTGTCAGTCGGAAGATGGCCAAGTGTAAAGTGCTGTTCAAAAGCATTTTTTCTAGAAATACAATTCTTTGTATCGAATAAAATGGGGGTTCTCATACCATGAATGATGTTATCAGGCATCGCCTTAAATGCATCATGGTCAGTTAAAACGAGCGCTAAGTCACTCCCTAAAAGAGCCGATTCAAGGCTATATGTATCTGAACTTGCTACATAAGGGTCAAATGTACGAATGTCATACGCCGTTAAGGTTTGCAGCTGGTTTACAATTTGGAGGGCGGGGCTTTCACGCGTGTCGTCTATATTTCCTTTGTAGGCTAAGCCTAATACGGTTATCGTTTTTCCATTATTTTCCTCCATAATTGTGAGTGTTTTTTGGAAAATAAAATTAGGCATATTACGATTTATTTGCCTTGCTTGGCGGATAAGCCGTGCTTCGTTCGGGGCCTCTGCAATGATGAAATGTGGATCAACGGCTAGGCAGTGGCCGCCTACGCCAGGACCCGGTTGGTGAATATCTACCCTTGGGTGTTGATTGGCCAGCTCGATTACGCTTAGCGCATCAATGCCGAGTTCATCGCCGATTTGGACAAGTTCATTGGCGAGCGCAATATTGGTGTCGCGATATGTGTTTTCCATCAGCTTAGACAATTCTGCGACACTCGCAGTCGCGCTCAGCAATTTGCCTTGCACAAAAAGGCCGTATATTTCTTTAACCTTTTCGGTGCACTTCTCTGTGACCCCGCCAATAATGCGGTTATTGTAAACAAGTTCGTGCAAGATTTTCCCCGGAAGAACACGCTCCGGACAATGCGCCAGAAAAATATCTTCGCCAGTAACAAACCCTTCTTTTTGGATTAAAGGTTGGATAATGTCCTCCGTTACGCGCGGTGAGATGGTAGATTCAACGATAATCGTATTGCCCGATTTCAAATGTGGCAGAATCGACTCCATCGCCTGTTTGACGTACGTTAGGTCGCAACTCCCGAATTCATCTTCCACATTCGGCGTCGGAACGGCAATAATAAACACGTCACCGGTTTCAGCTGTTAAACTCGCTTTAAATTTCTGCTTCGCCAGCGCGTCCGTCAAATATTCCGCTAAACCATACTCTTCAATGGGCACCTGCCCAGCGTTTAAAAAGTCTACCACCCGCCTAGAAACATCCACCCCAACGACATCCGCCCCGTGTTTCGCGAACATAAGCGCAGTCGGAAGTCCAATATAGCCCAGTCCGATTATGACAATTTTCATGATTCCTCCACATCCCACTCAGCCAATTCTTTATCTAGTGGTTTATAAATAAGTTTCGTCGCCGTTTGATTTTCCGGAATTGCAAAAGAAGCTTTGCCTTCAAGTGTTTTGCCTGGCTTAATTTCATCGCCGAACATCGCCATCGAAGGATCGACCTCAATTTCCTTACCATCTTTCGTTTTTAAAACAAAATCCACCGCACCCAGTCCTTTATTGGTAGACGCCATATTCTCACCAGAAATTGTAAAAGTATATAATTTCTGCGTTTCTTTCTCCGTCACTTTTTCATTTACTTCCTGATTCTTGATTACAATTTTAAGCCCGTCTACAACCGTATCCTTTGTTTCAGCTTTTGCCTTTTGTTCAGTTTTCTCTGCTTTATATTCTTGATTCCCGTCACTTGAACACGCCGTTAGTAGTAATACACTACTTAGGCCAATGCTAATTAAAGCTTTTTTCATAAAAGTTGCACCTCATTTGTTTTAATAAACGGTTCGCTAGCCGCAACTAGCGAACCAATCACTTACTTACGGATTAACAAGCGTCACTACTTTTGTGTCTAAAATTTTGGTTTCACGTGTAGTTGTGCGATACATCGCTTGAATCTCAACTTCATCGCCTGATTTAATATAGTTTGGTGAGATGAAGAAGCTAAAAGTTCCATCTGGATTAAAAACGCCGCCCCAGCGATTTGTTGGCGTTCCATTTACAACTAATCGTGCGAAATTAATATCCCCCGTATATTCCCCGGTAATTTCTGAAGATCCTAGTGTATAGTCAGAGGGAGTAATGGTACCTTCTAAAGTCGCGATTTCTACTTGTTTCGTATCAAGGAGTTCAGTCTCCCCAGAAACTGCCAGATTGAATCCTTTGATTGTAACAACGTCCCCAAGTGTAATTTGAGTAGGATTAACGTAGAAGGCGAAAGTTCCATCTGGGTTAAAAACGCCACCCCAAGCTACAGACTCACCGTTTATGAGCAGCTGTGCAAAATTAATATCCCCAGTAAACTGCCCCGTGATATTCGAAGTACCAAGTGCATAAATGTCCGGTAAAAGAGTACCTTCTAAAGCTGAAATCTCAATTTGTTCTGTTGCAAGAATCTCAGTATCTCCAGAAGTTGCACGATTGAATCCTTCGATTATGACGATGTCGCCAAGCTTAATTTGCGTAGGATTAACATAGAAGCTGAAAGTTCCATCTTCGTTAAAAGTTCCACCCCAAGCGATAGATTCACCGTTTATGAGCAGCTGTGCAAAATTAATATCCCCAGTAAACTGCCCCGTAATATTTGTAGTACCAATTTCATATACATCAGGGGAAAGAGTGCCTTCTAAAGTCACAATTTCCACTTGTTTTGTATCAAGAATTTCAGTCGCACCAGTAGTCGTACGATTGTATCCTTCCATTGTGACGATATCACCAAGTTTAATTTGCGTAGGGTTAACATAGAAGTTGAAAGTTCCATTTTCGTTAAAAGTTCCGCCCCATGCAATAGACTCGCCATTTATAAGTAGGCGTGCAAAATTAATATCGCCAGTAAATTGCCCTGTAATG
The DNA here is from genome assembly GCF_900186135.1 of Listeria sp. ILCC792. Taxonomy (NCBI): domain Bacteria; kingdom Bacillati; phylum Bacillota; class Bacilli; order Caryophanales; family Listeriaceae; genus Listeria; species Listeria sp. ILCC792. The sequence goes on along the minus strand of NZ_FYBO01000004.1, from coordinate 169,563 downwards.
TTCGAAGCGCCAATTGCATATGCGTCTGGCAAAAGAGTACCGGCTATCGCTGCAATCTCCACCTGTTTTGTATCAATTAGTTCCGTATTTCCCGCAGAATCACGGTAAAATCCTCGAAGTGTTACGGTATCCTCAGAAGTAATACGGTTAGATTTAACATAGAAGTTAAAAGTTCCGTCAGCATTAAAAGTTCCACCCCAACCAACAGATTCACCGTTTACAAGAAGCTGTGCAAAATTAATGTCCCCAGTAAATTCACCTGTAATATTTGACGTTCCAAGTGAGTATTCATCAGGAGTAAGGGTACCTTCTAGCGCTGCAATTTCCACTTGTTTTGTATCGAGAATTTCAGTTTCCCCAGAAGCTGTGCGGTAGAACCCTTCGATGGTAATAACGTCACCAAGTTTAATTTGCGTAGGGTTAACATAGAAGCTGAAAGTTCCATCTGTGTTGAAAGTTCCGCCCCAACTAACAGGTATGCCATTTACTAAAAGTCGAGCAAAATTAATATCACCAGTGAATGAACCGCCAATATTTGATGTGCCAAGCGAGTATGGTTCAGTTGTAAGAGAACCTTGCGGAATAACTTCCACTTGTTTCGTATCAAGGACTTCTCTCTCTCCAGAATCATTTCTGTGAATGCCTCGAAGTGTTACGGTATCGCCAAGCTTAATTGTCCCAGGTGCAACATAGTAGCTAAACGTACCATCAGCGCTAAAAGTTCCGCCAAAGCTCACGTGTACATCATTTACTAGAAGCTGTGCATAGTTGATATCACCAGTGAATTCCCCAGTAATGTTTGAATTTCCATTTAAATAAGCAGCTGGGCTAAGCGTACCGCTCAAATTACTAATAATCTCAACGTTTTTACGATCCAATTCTTCACCATTTTTGTCTAAAGCTACGATTTCGACCGTATCGCCAACTTTAATCGATTCGGTTGATACAGGGAATTCAAATGTCCCGTCAGCCTTAAAGTCACCGCCATTCGTTGAAGTGTCATTCACATAAAGGCGTGCGGATGTAACATCCCCCGTAAACTCACCAGTTATAGCTTCATCCCCAATTGTAAAAGCGTTAGGAGTAATTGTTCCAGACCGAGTAATCGCCTGAACTGTAGTAGAAGCCACGTTAGATGTTAATGCATTAAAAGTCGCCTGAGCCGTTACTTCTGTATCAGCTTCTTGGGCAGGAATTGTGACGCTATAGTTGCCTTCACTATCAATTGTTCCAGAGCCAAGTACAGAGTTATTTGCTTTGATTTCAATTAGCGAATTTGGTTCGCCCGTTCCAGTAACGGTTGTCGATTCCTCCGTTAATGAATTAATCGTCGTTTCAATTAGTTCAACTTTCGCGAAACTACCACCAGTGATTTTTCCTGTAGAGCTTGTTTTGAAATCATCTTTGAAATTGATGTTGTTAGAAACTAATTTAGATTGTGATACACCTGATGAATAGCCGTTCAAATTGAAGGTGGCTACTAATGGGCCAGCATAGTTAATAGGTTCAGAAGTCAATGCGCCGCGATTCCAAACTTGGATTCCTTCTTGCGATTCAAGCGTAACATCGCTAGAACGTGAGTAAGTGCCAAAAACAGCACCCCTATCATTGTTGTTCGTAATAGAGAAATTTGAACCATCTTCAAAAACCAATTGGTCACCAGTAATAATCGTTCCTTGAGTACCCTTTGAGGTGACTTCAAAAGTTGCGCCAGACTGTACGAAAATAGAACCGCTTGTTGCTTCTAGAGCTTCTTCAACTGTATCACCAGAATTTGCTTTTAAAGTACTACCGTTATTAAACTGCATAGTGCTATAAGTACTTAAGTGAATATTTTGATATCGGTCGGATGTTAGATCCATATGTCCATTATTTATAAGTTTTGTGTTTGTTGTTCCCCAAATGTTTGCCGCAGCTGATTTAATGTTTAAATGGGCACCTTCCCCAACAATTAGTTGACTGTCAGTCTTCATTAGAGTGACGGGTGCTAATGATCTGTTTATGGTAGTTGATTCAAAATCAACAGTGGCACCCGGTAAAACGGTCATTTTATTACCTTGGTAAACTTCTTCACTAGTTGACATACTAGATACTTGCCCGTCAAGAATTAATTCTCCAGAAGGTAAGTAAACCAGTTGTCTCCCCGTATGTTCAACATCTTTGTAAGTAACTTTAACATCGTTAGCATCGCTCCAAAATAGGCCATAAACGTCTGTATTGATAATTTTTATATTATCCATTTTGGCAACTGCTCCAGAAGAAACTAATTTAATTTGTTTGAGGTTGGCATTAATTGTGAAACCATTACCATGAATGGTTTTGTTTGTACCACGAGGATATAAGGTGGAACTTAATGTAATATCGGCACCTAATGTGATATCTGTTATCTCATTATCGAGAAGCGCTGATTTTAGCTCCGTAAATGTGTTTACTGTAATGCCGTTTGCCGCGTTTAAATTTGTTTGCGCTCCGCCTTCATTTGCAGATGCGCTAACAGGTAGAATGATTGTGGCAAGTTGGCTAACAAATAAGATACTTACCACGCTTAAAATAATTCCTTTTTTCATAATATGCTCCTTTATCAATTCTCTTAATTTTTGTGGGTTAAAAATATTCTTCAACAGTTACATACGATGCACCTCCTTGTATAAAATATGTATAATTCTGAATCATTTAGTAAGAAATGTTCGATTCTAGAAGTTGTTGATTAACTTTGATACGAGGGCCTCTATTGTCAATCAAATTTTCGGTTTTCATTTTCGAAAAAAGTTTTTGGAAATACCGATACTCAACTCTCGAATAATCAGACAATATTTTCTTTGTAATTGCTTTTGGTAAAATCGTATGTTCCCCTTCGTTAATACCGATTTCCCTGGATAAGTCTAGCACGGAAGCTGCAACTCGATCTTCTCGTGATAAATTGGAAAGATACATCATACGTTTGTGAGTTTTTGTAATAGTAGTTGACATGTCTCGAATTAGTAGTTCCATAAAAGCGGGTCGGATGGCTAAGTAGTTAAGCAAGTATTCTTTATCTACGCTAATAACAGTGCATGCGGTTATGGCAATAACTCGTTCTTCTGAGTGAGCTTGATTGGTTAACCCGTTATATAGTCCAATTACATTCCCAGTTTTTAATAAATTAATAATAAATTCGCTTTGATAATCTGTATTTATTTTTTTTGCCAACCCGCTTACGACAAATAAAACAGAAGTTTGACTCTTGTTTGAGTCAAAAATAGTTTGTCCCATTTTTGCCATAAATTTAACGACATGCGCTTCACAAACTTTATTAATATTTAGTTCTTCTAGCATGCTTTGTATCGAGATATCCGAACTTATATACTCCATAAATGAATTAGAGGCCTCCTTTGTATTCTTAATTAGTATACAAAAAAAGAACAGAAATTTTTGTGTTAATAGACCCTATTACTACTGTCTAAATGTGACAACTTTTTGACAACCACCTCATCATTCTCTAATTTTTATGGAGAAAAAGGAACATATAAAAGAACAATTTAGACATTATTGTTTTGAAAAATGGATAGCGTTTACATCTATGTGTTTTCGCCGTAAGCGTGAGAGGAGTTCGTGTAATTATTAACAATTTGCCAAATTTAACCGCTTTTTTTGTAATCAAAATTTTAAATGAATTACGCTTTATTTTTGAAATATCGGGGAATAGGTAACCAAGAAGAGGTGGATAAAAATGAAAGCAGTTGGTCTATATCGCTACTTACCAATTTCTGATGAAGCAAGTTTAATAGATGTAGAAATGCCTTTGCCGGCTCCCCGAAAGCATGATTTGCTTGTTAAAATTGCAGCCGTTTCAGTCAATCCTGTGGATACAAAACTTCGCGCCCCAAAAAGTCAAGTTGAAAAAGAACCGAAAATTTTAGGATTTGATGCAGTCGGAACTGTGGAAGCAATTGGCGGCGGGGTGTCGCTTTTCCAAATTGGCGAAGAAGTTTATTTTGCTGGTGATGTGACTAGGCAGGGGAGTAACGGCGAATACGCACTAATTGATGAGCGATTAGCGGGACACAAACCTAAAAATTTGACGAACCAAGAAGCGGCCGCAATGCCGCTTACGACCATCACCGCATTTGAAGCGTTGTTCGACCGCTTACAAGTTGAAGCAGGAAAATCCATTTTAATCATAAATGGTGCAGGTGGTGTGGGTTCTGTTTCGACGCAACTAGCGAAAATAGCGGGGCTAACTGTGATTTCCACCGCAAGTCGAGAAGAAACGATAGCTTGGACGAAAGCTCACGGCGCCGACTTTGTTATTAATCACCGAGCAAATATGCTGGAAGAACTCCAAAAAGTGGGTTTTCAAATGGTGGATTACATTTTATGTTTACACGACACCTATCAACATTTTAATTTCATGGAGCAGGCGATTGCGGCGCAAGGGAAAATTTGTTCCATCGTTGAACTTACGCAGCCAGTTCAGATGAGTGTATTAAAAGATAAAAGCGCTACTTTCAGTTATGAGTTCATGTTTACACGGTCGAAATATCAAACAAAAGATCAGATTAGACAACACGAAATTCTAGAGCAAGCCGCTATTTATTTAGAAACAGGCCAATTGAAATCCACGTTGAATAAGGTACTTGCGCCAATAAATGCGAAAACACTTCGAAAAGCGCACCAAATCATTGAAGAAGGACATATGGTTGGAAAATTAGTTGTGGAAGGATTTGATTACGATGACAGATAAACGAGTATCGCTTTATATTGCGACTAGCCTAGATGGTTATATTGCTGATAAACTAGGGAGTGTAGAATGGCTTGAAAGTATTGATAGCGAAGGCGATGCAGGTTACCAAGCTTTCTTTGATAACGTTGACACAGTCGTTATGGGTCGTACCACGTACAAACAAATTTTTTCGTTAACGGACTCATTCCCTTATAGTAAGAAAGACGTATATGTTTTTTCGAATAAAAAAGCGGGTACGGCAGACGAATACGCCGATTTTGTTTCCGGAAATATTAATTCATGGCTAAACGAAATTGATGGGGAGCACGTCTGGCTTGTAGGCGGAGCCGAACTCGTCAAGCAATTCTTAAAAGAAAAAGCTATTGATAAATTTGTGATAACCATTGCGCCCATCATACTTGGCGAAGGCATTCCGCTTTTTGAAGCCGATGACCGCCATAATCTCGTCTTAGAGGATGTCAAACGCTTTGGTCAATTTGCACAATTAGTTTATAGAAACGAGGAATAAAAATGAAACTTGCAACCTTTGATGTGGATGCACAAAATGGGTTTAGTCCGGTTTGCCCAAATGAATTGCCCGTCCCAAACGCCGAGGAAATCGTCCCAGAACTCGAATACATGGCCAAATTTGGCGCTGCCCGAATTGGTAGCAAAGATGCCCACCCAAGAAACGCCGTCTGGGTTGTCCAGAACCCGTCAGATATGTTAAAACCGCTTGATTACCCGAATGCCGATTTAACATGGGTTAGACACTGCGAACCCGGCACGAAAGGATTTGAGCTCCTAGAAGGACTACCAGCGCCCACCGAATATGATTATTTCGTTTGGAAGGGTATGGAGCGAAATCTCCATCCTTACGGGGCATGTTATCACGATATCCGCGAAGAACTCTCAACCGGCGTCATCGAATACCTTCGCCAAAACGAATTTGATGCCGTCCTAATCGGCGGGCTCGCATTTGATTTTTGTGTCAAAACAACTGCTCTTCAATTGGTTAAAGCTGGATTTTCCGTGGCCATTTATTTACCCGCAACGCGTGCGCTCACAGAAGAAGGCTACAAGCAAACGAAAGCTGAATTAGAAGCCACGCCCAACGTGAAAATACTCGAAAATCGCGAAGAATTGAGTGCCTACCTAGCCTAATTTTTTAAAAGAAGGTGAGAGAAATGAAGAAAGTCGGAACTTTTCCAAGTATGATAATTTTTATCACGGTGGTCGCTTCCATCGCGTGTTATCCGCTACTCCCAACTGAAATAGCCGTACATTTCGGAAGCGATTTCTCTCCAGACATGTTTATGCAAAAATGGCTGGGACTCGTCCTAATGCCGTTTCTGATGATTATGTTTACCGGTACCGAATATTATGGGAAAGAAAAAGTAAAAGAAGAAAGTAAATTAGAATTCGAATATTGTTTTAGGCTGCTCCTTGTTTTGTTGGCCATCATTCAGCTTAGCATTATCGCGTATGGACTCGGCTATCAAATCCCTACCGGCCGCTTTGCACTTATTGCCGCAGGCTCATTCATGCTTCTTGTGGCCGCGTATTTATCCTACTCAAAAAAGGTGTTTTTGTTTTTAAGAATGTTAGGTTTCAAGAAAGTGGATGCCTATTCTAAAAACTTATGGAAAAAAATTACCATTGTGACACTTACTGTTTCTGGTGTTTCCTGTTTAATTTTAGCAATTTTCATGACAAATGACCCAAGCTTCCTGATGATAAGTATGTTTGCGGGCATGTGCGTCATCGTAGTAGGTTCCGGAGTTTATCTTAATAAGAAGTAAAAGTGATACAGTTTTTATTTACAAGTAATACAGTTCCATATATAATAAAAGGCGGAAGTTCTGTACATAGATGACAGCGCACCGTCTTTTTTTGATGTAAAGAAAAGCGCTTCCAAAAGGAGAGATACGATAAAAAGGAGGGACAAAGTTTGCGAAAAAAAGTCGTTATAAGTTTGTTGTTACTCAGTTTAGCGCTACTCGTTGCTTGTGGAGCAGAAAAGGACAATATGGGGGAATCTGCTGACAAAAAAACAAGCAAAACAGTGAATATCATGGAAACGAGTGCGATTCCAAATGCAAGCCCAATTTTAGCAGACAACAGTGTAAGTTTTCGGGCAATCAATCAAGTTTTCGAAGGACTTTATCGTTTAAATAAAGAAGGGAAGCCAGAACTCGCGCTGGCTGAAAGCGAACCAGACGTAACAAATGATGGCAAAACCCTTACTTTTAAAATAAAAAAAGAGGCCAATTGGTCAGACGGTTCCCCAGTTACAGCGGCAGATTTTGAATACGCTTGGAAAACCGTTGTGGATCCTAAAACGGCGGCAGCTTATGGGCCACAAATGGAAGAAATCGTCAAAAATGCCACGCCAATTTTAAAGGGCGAAATGGATCCAGATAAATTAGGCGTTAAAGCGCTTGATGATAAGACGCTTCAAGTCGAATTGGAAAACCCTGTGCCCATCTTCAAAGAGCTTTTAACAACGGGAACTTTCTTCCCGCAAAAACAAGCGTGGCTTGAAAAACAAGGTAACCGTTACGGCACATCAAGCGAAACATTGCTTTCAAACGGACCTTATACTCTGGAAAATTGGGACGGTACGAAGCTAAGTTGGGATTACGTGAAGAATCCGAAATATTGGGATGCTAAAAATGTGCGTACTGATAAAATTCATGTAACGGTTGTGAAAGACACTAACGCAGCTTTAAACTTATATAATACTGGCAAACTAGATCGTATTGAGCTTGATGGCGATTTTGTTAAGCAGTTTGAAAGCGATAAAAATTTCCATACATCACTTACGGGGCGCTCTGTTTACATGAAAATGAACCAAGGCAAGGACGGTGTGAAAACGGAGTTAGCTAACGTAAATATTCGCCGCGGACTTGCGGAAGCGATTGATAAAGCTAGCATGGTGGATACACTTCTTGCCAACGGTTCGAAACCGCTTGACGGAGTTGTTCCGGGTGAAATCATGTTCAGTCCTAAAAATGGCGAAGACTTCCGTAAACTTAATGGGAGCCTAATTCCTTACAACCAAGCAGAAGCGAAACGGTATTTTGAAAAAGGATTAAAAGAAATTGGCAAAAATAATCTTACGTTAACGCTAACAGCTGGCGACACATCGCTCCAAAAGAAACAATCTGAGTTCATTCAAAACCAGTTGGAAACCCATTTGCCGGGCTTAACGATCAAATTGAAAAATGTGCCTACGCAAGTGAGCTTTAAAGCAGATGTGACGCAAGATTTTGAGTTGCTATTAGGCGGCTGGGGCGGCGACTATCAAGACCCGCTCACCTACCTGAATCTATTTTTGACAGACAGCCCTGGTAATCATACAGGTTTTAGTAATGCCAAATACGATGAGCTTGTTCTAGGCGCAAAAGGAAAACTTTCCAATGATTTAAACGCACGATTTGATGCCCTGCTACAAGCCGAGCAAATCTTATTGAAAGAAAATGCCGTCTTAATCCCGCTATACCAAAGCGGTCGTGCCTATTTACAAAATCCCGATTTACAAGACTACATTACCTACCCAATCGGCGCGGAAAATTATAAATGGATAGCTAAACAATAAGTAAAACCCCCGCATTATGAGCGAGTCTCCAAAAAAATTTAACTTTTGGAGGACGCGGCATTAAATGCGGGGGTTTTTTAGGCTGAAATTGAAATCAGTCTGGCGATGTACAAATTTTCAGCCTGCAGCCTTTCGTAAAGAAATGAATTTTTAACTATAATCAATTTATCAAGTTAAACAAAAGGGGTTACAAATTATGAAAAAGGGTTGGTTTGGCGTCTTAGCCGCAATTTTTGTCATCACAATGGTGTTTGTTGAACTTGCTTCGCCCTTTGCGCAAGCAGCAGATACATATACTGTGTCCATCACAAACCCAGGCGAAAAAGTTACAAAATCCAATTTTAAAGGCTATGCTTTTAATGAAGAATGTAAAACAGCAACAGGGAAAACAATGAAACTTCGGTTTTATTCAAATAAACCTTTAAAAGAAGACAAGGCATATCGTCTTGTGATTCAAGACAACAACATGGTTACGCAAACAAAAGAATTAAACGATACGACCGTTGTATCGGCCAAATAAAATTAGAAAAGAGGAACAGATATGAATCAATTTTGGAAATATTTCTTCACAATTATTTTAGCGATTATTGCTTTAAACATTGTTTTTAAAATTATTGGAGTTACTTTACACTTCTTGCTCCCAATCCTTATTTTAGCAGGGATTGTGTTCTTGATTAACAAGATTTGGAATGGCAAACCAAAACGTAATCACTACGATTACTAAAATTTCTAAAAAGCTCCCTAAGCTTTTCATATATTGAGCGAGGCACAAGCCTCGTTCTTTTTTTGTTTTGGAACAGAAAATATGGGAACTAAAATAAAAATCGGGTTTTTGGAGGGATTTCCTTGAAAAAGCAACCTATAATGAAATTATTGGTCGGAATAACGGTGGGGATTTTTGTTTTGCTTATAAAAGCAAGAAAAGTGAAGTAAAAGAGCTATTTTCCGCCGTTCTACCCACACATTAAATTGGTTATGTTATAATGACAAAAAAGAATGTGGAGGTTTTCAGTGGGTGATGATTTTAGAAAATACTTTACTTAAGCAAGAAAAATGGCGTTTTTTAGATCAGACTACGCCAAATCCGGCTTTTGATGCACTTCAATCATATGCAACGGATGACACGCTTTGCCGTTTTATCGGGGCTGAACTAAGTCCACCGACAGTTCGCGGCTGGGTGCACGAGAAAACAGTCTCAATCGGGATACAAGATACAAAGCTTCCGAACTTGCAAGAAGGGATTCGTTTTTTGGAAAAAGAAGGCTACCGAGTAGTGCTTCGGAATTCAGGCGGTCTTGCCGTCGTCTTGGATCGAGATATTTTAAATCTCTCTCTTGTTTTACCAGATGTTCGAAAAGGCATTGCAATTAATCGTGGCTACGATACTATGCTCACATTAATCCAAGATATGTTTGCGGATTTTAATCAAGTTATTAAAGCTTATGAAATTGAAAATTCCTATTGCCCGGGGAGTTATGATTTAAGCATAGATGGAAAGAAATTTGCTGGTATTTCTCAGCGCCGCATGGCAAGAGGGGTTGCGGTACAAATTTATCTAGGCATAGACGGAAATCAAGATGAGCGCGCCGAATTAATTCGTTCTTTTTACCAAAAGAGTGGAAAAGATTTGCAAGATAAATATCATTTTCCAGATGTGGATAAACGTGTCATGAGTACACTTTCAAAGCTGTTAGATACGGAACTCAGTTTAAATGATGTCGTATTGCGTTTACTGAACAGCATGCGATTTTATGCGGACGATTTGTTTTCAAGTACGCTTTCTGCGGAAGAACTGGATATGCTTCCGACATATTATGAGCGTATTTTAGAGAGAAATAGAAAGATTATGTAAGGGGTGTGACGTAATATGGGTTATGTGAATCAGAAACTAGATGAAGGCAAGGTTTTTAAAGATCCCGTTCATGGTTTTGTACACGTATCTGACCAAATGATTTGGGATTTAATTGCAACAAAGGAATTTCAACGTTTGCGGCGAATTCGGCAACTCGGCACTACCTCATTAACGTTTCACGGGGCTGAGCATAGTCGTTTTAACCATTCTTTAGGCGTGTATGAGATTGTACGCCAAATTATTGATGTTACTTTTGCAGGTGAGTATCAGTTGTCAGACGAGGAGCGCATGACGGTTCTATGCGCAGCGCTACTTCATGATTTAGGACACGGCCCGTTTTCGCACGCTTTTGAGAAAGTTTTTCATACCGACCATGAAGCTTACACCCAAAAGATTATTATGGGAAAAACCGAGGTAAGAGAAGTTCTGCTTCGGGCTGGAGACGACTTCCCGAGCCTAGTAGCCTCTATCATAAATAAGACTCACGAAAACCAAACGCTTGTAAAATTGATTTCAAGTCAACTCGATGCCGATAGAATGGACTATTTATTGCGTGACGCTTATTATACGGGCGTTAGCTACGGAAAGTTTGACATGGAACGAATTCTACGCGTTTTACGTCCAAGCCCAGATGGAAATGGTGTCATCATTAAATATTCTGGCATGCATGCTGTGGAAGACTATTTAATGAGCCGTTATCAAATGTACCAACAAGTTTATTTCCATCCTGTAAGTAGAAGTGGTGAGGTTTTACTGTGGAAGATTTTAAATCGCGCCAAGTCGCTTTATTTAGCGGGCTATGAATTCAAAATGTCGCCCGTACAAATCATCCCTTTTTTAAAAGAACAAGTGTGTTTAGAGGAATATATTGCGCTCGACGATTCGATTTTAACGTTTTATTTTTCTGTTTGGCAGCATGAAAATGATGAGATTTTGAGTGACTTATGCAATCGCTTCTTAAACCGACGTTTGCTTCGTTACGTGGATTACGATCCATCTAAGGATGCCGATTTCTACAATCGTTTAAAAGGCTGTCTGGAAAAAGCTGAAGTTGATCCAGCCTATTATTTAGTTGTCGACTCCTCATCTGATTTACCATATGATCTCTATAAGCCAGGCGCTAGTTCAGGAAAATCGCCTATTCAACTTCTTCTACCCAACGGAGATTTAAAAGAATTATCTACGGAATCACCAATTGTTGAATCCATTGGCGGGAAAATCCGTACCGATATCAAACTATATTTTCCGCTTGATTTTATTGAAAATGGTCGTATTCCAGCCGAAATCGCAGAAGAAATGGTCACGTTAATTCATGAAAAGCAGAACAGCTAAAAAGCCCTTTAAAAAGGGCTTTCCAGACTGATGACAAACGGCGATTCCTGCGCTCTGCCTAATTTTTTACATAATCAGACAAGCTTGCAGGTGGATTATGAGTCTGATTTTCGCACGCCGGCGACGCCGTAATCTGTTTTTTTCATTTCTTCTAGAATGACGTGAATATTTTCTTTAGGTGCATTTAGATTTTTAGAAACAGCATCTGTCACGTCTTTCACTAGGTCGCGTTTTTGGTCATCATTTCGACCTTCTAAAAATTTGATAGTTATGATGGGCACGTTTAATCACCTCGATATCATCTTTATTTATCATTATTATATATCAAAAAATTCACTTTCGAAAGGAAATTTAAATGAGTAATTTTTTAGCCTATCCGTTAGAAATGCTGCCATACGTTGTGGTCACTATTTTGATTGCTTTTACTGTTCATGAATGGGCTCATGCTATTACCGCACTCGCGTTTGGAGATGACACGGCGAAAAATGAAGGGCGACTTTCTATTAATCCGCTAGTCCACGTAGATTTAATTGGTCTTTTGATGGTGGTTATTGTTGGATTTGGTTGGGCAAAGCCGACACCAGTAAATCGATTTAAGTTAAAGAAACGCCGATTAGGAAGTATTATCGTTTCTCTTGCTGGACCAATTAGTAATTTGTTACTGGCTTTTTTAGCAGTGGGCATTTTTTCTTATTTTACGGGAGGATTAGGAATTGGCGAAATCGATGCCATTTGGTCGATCTTTTTGACGATTTTTATTCAACTAAACCTCGTGTTGTTTGTGTTCAATTTAATCCCGTTTCCACCGCTAGACGGTTATCAAGTGTTAGTGGAGTTTTTGCCCAATCGATTGCGTGCGAAAATCCAACCACTTGAGCAATATGCATTTTTAATTTTTCTAATTATCGCCTTAACGCCACTTTATGCGATTACAATTGGTCCGATTTTTAATATTTTCATTCCTAAAATCTTGGAACTTATGATGACCTTTTGGACAGGCATTTTATTTTGAGTTAGGTTGATTTTCCAGTCTTTTTTAACTATAATATAGTACGTCTACACGTCTGTTTGGAAAGGTGTCATAAAAATGACGAAAACACGCACGCCCGTAAAAATTCATATTACAAATATTGTCAGACAGATGAATGCAGAAGAAAAAACGGAAATGTCTGTATCTGGTGTTTTTTATCAAGATGAAAACAGTCATTATCTTCACTATGAAGAAAAACAAGTTGCTGGTGTAATACGTTCAGTTCTTAAAATCTCTAAGGAAGAACTTTTGTTGCTCCGCAGTGGCGCTGTAAGTATGCGCATGCACTTTTTTAAAGATAAAAAGCGAAGTGTTGCTTCAGTAGATTCCGGGGCTGGAAAGCTAGTTTTTGAGTCAGAATTGATTGGCTACACGGAAGCGTTTGAAAAAAATCCGCTCAGCGGAAAAATTGCTTTTCAGTACGATTTACTTAGTGGTGGAGCCTTTATCGGCTCATACGAAGTAAACATGCGAATAGAGGAGGAAATGAACGAATGAACATCATTCAAAAAAACGAAAATGATTTAATCGCGGGGATTAAGCAAGCTGTAATCGCGGCCCTTGCGATTGATGAAGATAGCATACCTAATATTTTACTTGAAGTACCAAAAGAAAAATCACACGGAGACTACTCAACCAATATCGCAATGCAATTAGCGCGTGTGGCTAAAAAAGCGCCGCGTCAAATTGCCGAAAGTATTGTGGCTGAAATCGGCACGAATAATGCGCTGATTAAAGAGGTTGAAATTGCTGGGCCGGGATTCATTAATTTCTTTATGGATAATTCTTACCTAACCAATTTAGTGCCGGTCATTTTGAATGAGGATGAAAAGTATGGTCAATCGGACTTTGGGAAAGGGGAAAAGATTCAAATTGAATTTGTTTCCGCCAATCCAACCGGAGATCTCCATCTTGGTCATGCTCGCGGAGCGGCGATTGGCGATTCTTTGGCCAATATTTTAGACATGGCAGGGTTTACTGTTTCGCGTGAATATTATATTAACGACGCGGGAAATCAAATTAATAACCTTGTGCTGTCCGCTGAGGCGCGGTACTTTGAGGCGCTAGGGCTTGAAAAAGAGTTTCCAGAAGATGGCTATCACGGAAAAGATATTATTGCGCTCGGGAAAGAGCTTGCGGATAAATACGGCAATAAATATGTGGAAACAAGCGAGGAAGAGCGCCATGCGGTGTTTAAGAAAGATGCACTTGCATTTGAAACAGCGAAATTAAAAACGGATCTGGACGAGTTCAGGGTGCACTTCGACAACTGGTTCTCTGAAACTTCTCTTTATGAAAATAATAAAATCCTTCCTGCTCTTGAAAAGTTAAAGGCTAATGGATATGTCTTTGAAGAAGAAGGAGCAACGTGGCTACGTACCACGGACTTTGATGACGATAAAGACAGGGTGCTCATTAAGTCGGACGGCAGTTATACGTATTTCTTCCCGGATATTGCCTACCATTTAGATAAATTGAGCCGCGGATTTGATGTGCTGATTGATGTTTGGGGAGCCGACCATCACGGGTATATTCCACGTATGAGAGCTGCAATTGAAGCGTTAGGCTATAAGCCGACACAACTTGAAGTAGAAATCATCCAACTCGTTCACCTTTATGAAAATGGGGAGCAAGTTAAAATGAGTAAGCGCACAGGGAAATCAGTAACAATGCGCGATTTGATTGAAGAAGTTGGCCTTGACGCAACGCGCTACTTCTTCGCGATGAGAAGCTCAGATACGCATATGAATTTTGACATGGGCTTAGCGAAATCCACGTCCAACGAAAACCCAGTTTACTATGTGCAATATGCGCATGCCAGAATTGCTAGCATTTTAAGATCAGGTGAAGAGCAAGATCTTCGTGCGGTAGAATCCGCCGATGTAAGTTTGTTAAAAACCGAAACGGAATTTGATTTGTTAAAAGTGCTTGGTGATTTTCCAGATGTCGTTTCTGAAGCGGCAGTAAAACGCGCGCCGCACCGAATTGTACGCTATTTAAATGACTTAGCTAGTGCATTCCATCGTTTCTATAATGTCAATAAGGTTCTTGATAAAGAAGCTGTTGAGCTGACAAAAGCAAGACTAGCTTTAATTCAAGCAGTTAAAATTGCGCTTCGTAATGGCCTTAAACTACTTGGTGTTTCAGCTCCTGAAAAGATGTAATGAAATGGAAGTTCGGCATTCAGGCGGTGTATCGCTTGCCGAACTTTTTCTTCCAGCCTAGTCATTGACGAGAATAACAAAATGTTTTAAAGTTAAATCACGGAGGCATTTTGATGACGGGAGATTCTAAAATGAAGCGAATAGTAACTTTAGCGCTGCTTTTTGTATTTCTGTGCATCGCAATTTATATTTTGTATAATTTTCAACTTGGTTCGATTCCGATTTTATTAATGGCCATTTTATTTTTCTACATAGGGTATCAAATCGTAAAGAAAAGTTGACAGATGTAAAATTTATGGTTGTGCTTGCCAGTGATAACATGTAAAATGGTTAAGTTGAATAAAAAGTAAATGATGAAAGAAACAATAAATGTAGTTTAACGAAAGGGCGTGCCAGCTTTGGATTTAAGTAATTTATCTCAAGAAGAGCGGAAAGAAGTATCTTTAATTGAAGTCGCGCATTATGTTTTAGAAAATCGTCGAGAAGTTATTAATTTTAAAGAATTAGTTGAAGAAATTAAAAACTTTTTAGAGTTGACAGATGACGAAATGAAAGAGCGTTTAGTTCAATTTTATACAGATATGAACATCGACGGTAATTTTATTTCACTAGGAAACAACACTTGGGGGCTTCGCGCTTGGTATCCAATTGATGCCATTGATGAAGAAGTTCAAACACAAACGAAACCGAAGAAAAAACGTAAAAAAGATGACGACGATGATGAAGATGAAGAGGTTGAAGATATCATGGATGACGATATCGAATACGAAGAAGATGACGAAGTGGAAGAACTCGGAGAAGAAGAAATTTCACTCTCAGACGGCCTAGTTGATGAAGACGAGGACGCAGATGACCACTTGCCTGACGGGATTGAAGGTGAACTTGCTACAGTAGAAGATGACTATAGCGACGGAGATTACACGGAAGATCCAGAAGAATAAAATGAAAAATCACCCGAAAATTATTCGGGTGATTTTTTTTAGGACGTACAAAGCGATGATGTCGCTTACAAAAAATAAACACTTGACTTATTCTTGTTTCATATGTAGTATTTTATTTGGGCTCCCTTAATTGGGACGGATATGTTCAGTTAGCGCTCCCTTACTTTTTATGAAAGTAGGAGCGTTTTTTATTTGGCGGAAGCTGAATAAAATATTTCCTAATTACCAAGTGCAAGCACATTTAATTGCATTTGGTGATTTTATTTGTAGGGACGTTTTGAAGTAATAGAGTTCACCCCGAAGGTTAAGTCCATTTAACCGCTATTTTTTGGAAAAGGAAGGAGTCGGATTTTTTAATGACGAAGTATATTTTTGTAACAGGTGGCGTAGTTTCATCTATTGGTAAAGGGATTACAGCAGCATCACTTGGGCGACTGCTGAAAAACCGCGGATTAAGTGTGACAATTCAAAAATTCGATCCATATATTAACGTGGACCCGGGAACAATGAGCCCGTATCAACATGGTGAGGTTTTTGTAACAGATGATGGTGCCGAAACGGATTTAGATTTGGGGCATTATGAGCGCTTTATCGATATTAATTTAAATAAATATAGCAACGTCACAACAGGTAAAGTTTACTCAGAGGTCATTAAAAAAGAACGCCGCGGCGACTATCTTGGCGGAACCGTTCAAGTTATCCCGCATATCACAAACGAGCTGAAAGACCGCGTGTTTAGAGCGGCAAGAATGACAAATTCAGATATTATCATTACCGAGATTGGCGGAACCGTGGGGGACATCGAATCACTTCCGTTCCTTGAAGCGATTCGCCAAATCAAAAGCGATGTTGGGTCTGAAAATGTCCTATATATCCACACAACACTCATTCCTTACATTAAAGCAGCAGGCGAAATGAAAACTAAACCCACTCAGCACAGTGTTAAAGAGCTGCGTAGTTTAGGCATTCAACCAAATATTATTGTGGTACGCACAGAACAACCCGTTTCCACAGAAATGAAGGAAAAAATTGCCCTTTTCTGTGATATTAAAGCATCCGAAGTTATCGAAAGCCGCGATGAAGATACGCTTTATAACGTGCCTCTTTCGTTACAAGCACAAAAAATGGATCAAATCGTGCTCGACCATTTGAAATTAGACGCGCCACCAGCTGAAATGACTGAGTGGACGGAGCTTGTACACCGCGTGCAAAATTTATCGAAGAAAGTTCGGATTGCGCTCGTTGGGAAATACGTTTCCTTACAAGACGCGTATCTTTCTATAGCGGAAGCGTTACGGCATGCTGGGTATGCACATGATGCGGAGATTCAAATTGACTGGATTGATTCGGAAAAAGTCACAAAAGAAAATGTTACGGAACTTTTGAAAGATGCAGATGGGATTTTAGTTCCCGGAGGGTTCGGCGACCGGGCAATTGAAGGAAAGCTTCTTGCTGTTGAATATGCGCGCGTTAACAAAGTACCGTACTTTGGAATTTGCCTTGGTATGCAACTGGCAACAGTTGAGTTTGCGCGAAATGT
The DNA here is from genome assembly GCF_900186135.1 of Listeria sp. ILCC792. Taxonomy (NCBI): domain Bacteria; kingdom Bacillati; phylum Bacillota; class Bacilli; order Caryophanales; family Listeriaceae; genus Listeria; species Listeria sp. ILCC792. The sequence goes on along the minus strand of NZ_FYBO01000004.1, from coordinate 152,400 downwards.
TCTTAAGCTTGACGGGGCGCATTCCGCTGAAATCGACCCCGAAGCAAAACATAATATCATTGATTTACTCCCAGAGCAAAAAAATATCGAAAACATGGGTGGAACGCTTCGCTTGGGGCTTTATCCTGCACGAATTAAGGAAGGCACGAAAGCGGCAGAAGCTTATGGGGAAACGATTGTCGAGGAACGTCATCGTCATCGCTATGAGTTCAATAATGACTACCGTGAACAAATGGAGCAGGCAGGCATGATTGTTTCAGCAACTAGCCCTGACGGCCGTCTTGTTGAGGTGGTAGAGTTAAAAGATCACCCGTGGTTTGTTGCTTGTCAATATCACCCAGAATTCATTTCCAGACCAAATCGTCCGCAAAGCTTGTTCAAAGGCTTTATCGGCGCGGCAGTTAAATAATTATGTGAGTGCAACTCAGGTTCAGGCTGAGTTGCATTCTTTGTGTAATTACTTTATAAAAAAGAAAAAAATGTAGCTTTTGATTTATTTTTGTAATTGCTTGGTGCTATAATGTTAGATAACAACATTGTAGGAGGTATGAGAATGAATAGAGAAATCGTGAATGAACAACAAGCTCAAGCCATTGTAGATGGCATCTTACAAGGATATAAAGACTATTTAGAAATACGTAGACAAAAAAAGGAAGAATTGAAAGTTTCGGCAAGTTATGCTTTTGTTAAAGGGAACCATATTGATGATGCTGTTTCAAGAAAACTCACGGGCTTAATTGAAAAAGACCAACTCGCTAAAGCGGGTGAATCTTGGGAATATCTTCAATTTGCTTTTGGTAGAAAAGATAACAAGTGTCTATTTATTGTTAAAAATATTTTGCGGCTGAAACGAACGTTCCAAACTTCGCATAAAAAAAGCCAATATCTAGTAGACTTAGCGAAAGTAAATAATCCATGGATTCAGGAACTCCGTCAAGGACGGGTGAAAAAGGAAGGCGTTTCTATCCAATTACAGTTTTTGGATTTTGAAAAATGGGAGCAAACAGAAGAAATCCGAGAAAGAAATTTTTCGGAATTTTATATTGTGACATATGAAACGGATAGCCATACAAAAGAGATTATAAGTGTAGAAATTGTAGCACCAGATGCCGAAACTGGGGAGTTACATAGTGTACAGAAACTATCATCATATTTACAAAGCAGTGATGTCATTATCCAGGAAAATGAATATGAATCGATTTCTGGTGAAGTTGAGTTTGGTAGTGTTGAGGATTATGGATATACGACGCTACCAGAAGAAGGCGAAGAAATTGGAAACTAAATGAGGAGGAAATCGTTGTGTTTAGAGGTGATAATCTTCAAAGGGTCAGAGCCTTGTACGGCTTGTCACGAAAAGAACTAGGGGAGAAGCTTGGGGTTTCTGAACAAGCTGTTTGGCAGTTTGAAAATCAAGTAACGAACCCTAAATTTGAAATCGTTGTTGAACTTAAAAGACTTTTTGGAGTAAAAACACAGTTTTTCTTACAAGAATTAAAAGTTCCGAGTGTGTTTAAAGAAGAACAAATTATTTATCGTGCAGCCGATATGACTAGCCGAAAGCGGGCGTTTTCAGAGACGGAATATTTGAATTTTGTTCACGAGGTTATTACATCGCTAGAAAGCTTCCTGAGTTCGCCTAAGAGTACTATTTTAAGTCTAAGAGAAAAATGCTTGAAGATGTATTATCAGAGAAGCGAATCAAAAAATTGTATTGAGGAAATCGCTGCACTAGCAAAAGAATTTATTGGTGTAACAGATGATAATGCAAATTTGCTGCTTCAACTTGAGAAGTCTGGCATTCATATTGTAGAGAAGGATGTAGGCGACAAAACCGACGCCTATAGTGCTTGGTCAGCTAGTCAAATACCCATTATTGTTCTCGGTATAAAGAAATCGGCAGTGCGAAGAAATTTTGATTTGGCGCATGAACTAGGTCACTTGTTGATGCATAACAATATTGATATGCTAGCTTTAGACAAAGAAGACTATAATAAAATTGAAAATGAAGCCAACTTATTTGCCGCTTGTTTCTTATTACCGAAAAAAAATATTGTTAAAGATTTGCAAGAACTTCGGCATATTTCTAATCCAGATTCCTATATGGAACTTAAGGCGAAATACAATGTATCAATTCAAGCTTTAGAAATGCGAGCATACCGATTAGGTTTTCTTACGCCGCAGCAAAATAGTTATTTTTACAGACAGCTTGCGAAAAAAAAATATAAATTTGTGGAGCCGCTTGATTCAGAAATCCCACTTAAACGGCCTGGGAAAATCCGAAATATTTTGGAGCTCATTTTATCTAATCAAGTGATTAGTTTGGCTGAACTCGAAACGATGTTCAAAGTTGAAACACTGTTTTTAGAGCGATTGTTTACGATTGAGCCAGCTTTTTTCGAAAAATATCAGGCGAAGGAAGATTTTTCAAGTTACAATAATGTCTTGAAACCAAAGTTTCGCTAATACGTTAAATCCAGCCTTGTAGAAAAATGCCAAACACGTAAGCCAAACAAAACGTATTACGCACAATCAGGCTGATGACAAACGTTGAGATGGCGTGTATTCGAGTACATGATAACTGAAAACAGGGAGGACGTAGTTTGTCCGACCATGTGAGAAGTGAGGCGAAGCGCAGGCAAGAACTCCGAAAATGTCCGTTTTTTATTAGTCTGAAGCCTTCTATGTCTAGGAGGCTTTTAAATTTGACAATATCCCTACGTGTATTGCAAACTGAATTTAGCATAAAAGGGAGAGTAGGGGAAGGTTTGATTAAAGAAATAGTGTTAATATACAATCCAGCGGCTGGAAAAAATAAGTTCCGGAAGTGGATGCCGCTCGTTGAAGAGAAGTTGAATGAGGCGGATTTTGACGTGACGCTTGTGTCGTCTACAAGTGAGCCTAAAAGTATTTTGAAGCTTGCTAAAAAAGCAGCGGAGTCTGGTGTTTCGGCCATCATTGCGGCTGGCGGTGACGGGACGGTGAATGAGGTTGTGAACGGAATCATGCAGTCGTCTAAACGCCCCGTTTTAGGAATTTTACCGATGGGAACGACGAATGACTATGCGCGGGCTTTGGGCGTGAATAAAGATCCGCTTGAAGCGCTAAACAGCATTATTAATCGCGAGACTGTTGGCATCGATATTGGCAAGGCGAATCAGGACGAATTTTTTATTAATAATGTAGCTGCTGGAAAAATTACGGAAATTACATACGCGGTGCCGGAGGCGAAAAAGAATCGTTATGGGCGTCTGGCGTACCTTTTTGATGGCTTAAAGATGCTGCCAAATCTCAAAGCGACGCCTGTCGAAATTACATTTGACGACGAGCGCTTCAAGGGTCAGATGCTAATTTGTTTTGTGAGCAATTCCCACACGGTCGGTGGGCTTGAATCGCTTTGTCCGCCTGCCAAAATTAATGATGGCTATTTTGACTTGCTGATTCTAAAAAAGGTATCACCAGCCAAATTGTTTTCGCTATTTCTGCTATTAAAACGCGGAACGCATCTTGAAAGCCCGCACGTAATCCATCGCCAAGTGAAACGTGTCAAATTGGAATCTAAGGAAGTTTTAAATATTAGTTATGACGGCGTTTATGGCGGAAATGCGCCGTATGAATTGGAAGTTTTACCGGAAGCCTTGCGCGTTTTTGCGAATCAAGAGGTGGCGAGCGCTAGGCTTTATAGGAAGGAAGATTAGAGGGCGTTTTAAACCCTAGGGGCTAAAGCGTTTTCAGAAAATAATTCGCAACTTTTATGGTAAATGAATCACAAATCTGTTATTATAGACGTGTTAGGGAAAAATAGCTGCCACTATTTTTCGCGGCGGAAATTCAAATTTTAAATTCCTGAGGGAGGAAATTGTATTATGCCTATCGTTAACATGACAGACATGCTGAAAAAAGCATTAGCTGGGAAATATGCTGTAGGTCAATTCAACATCAACAACCTTGAATGGACTCAAGCTATTTTGAAAGCTGCGGAAGCTGAAAAATCACCAGTCATCCTAGGAGTATCTGAAGGTGCTGCTAAGTATATGGGAGGATTCAATACGGTTGTTAAGATGACACAAGGTCTTGTTGAAGATCTTAAAATCACTGTACCTGTTGCTATCCATTTAGACCATGGTTCAAGCTTTGATTCTTGTAAAGCAGCAATCGACGCAGGTTTCTCATCCGTAATGATCGACGGATCGCATCACCCAATTGACGAGAATGTAGCAATGACTAAGAAAGTTGTTGACTATGCTCACGCTAAAGGTGTTTCTGTAGAAGCTGAAGTTGGTACTGTTGGTGGTACTGAAGACGGCGTTACAGGCGGAATTAGTTACGCTAATCCTGAAGAATGTCTGCGCGTTGTTAAAGAAGCTGGTATTGATGCATTAGCAGCTGCACTTGGATCTGTTCATGGTCCATATAGTGGCGAACCAAAACTTGGCTTTGATGAAATGAAAGAAATCTCCGAACTTACAGGTGCTCCACTTGTACTTCACGGCGGTTCTGGAATTCCTGAACACCAAATTAAAAAAGCAATTGAATTAGGTCACAGCAAAATCAACGTAAACACTGAGTGCCAAATTGTTTGGACTGCAGCTGTTCGCGAAAAATTAGCTACTGACGATAAAGTTTACGATCCACGTAAAGTTATCGGACCTGGTGTTGATGCAATCATTAAAACAGTTACTGAAAAAATTCAAGAATTTGGTTCTAACGGTAAAGCGTAAATCAAAAATTGAATGGTTATGGAAGGAGCAGAAATCGTTCTGCTTCTTTTTTGTTCCTTAAAACCTGTTAAAAATTATATTTTGTGTGAAAGTAAGTAGATTATGTTATCATTAAAACAGTTATAGGGGTGGAAATTGCAAAATTTATCATTAGCTTCTAGAAATGCTTAGAAAAAAATCGTTCTAAGGGCGCATGAAAAAGCTATTAATAAACATGTATAATATATGATGATAGATTAAAGAACGTTTTGATGAATGAACCAACACGGAAAGAGAGTAGGGATAGTAATGAATATAGGAATCTTTACCGATACCTACAGTCCGCAAATCAGCGGGGTCGCTACGTCCATTTTAACAATGGAGACGGAGTTAAGAAAAAGAGGACATAACGTATATATATTTACAACAACCGACCCTAATGCTGATCGAGAAAGCGAAGAGGGACGCGTGTTTAGGTTGCCAAGTATTCCATTTGTGTTTTTCCCGGAGAGAAGAATTGCGATTGCGGGCATGAACAAGTTTATCCGCCTTGTTGGCGAATTAAAGTTAGATATTATTCATACGCATACGGAGTTTTCTTTAGGTTTACTCGGTAAAAAAATTGCTAAAAAATACTCCATTCCATCCATTCATACATACCATACAATGTATGAGGATTATTTGCATTATATTGCTAATGGTAAAATTTTAACACCAAAAATGGTGCGCAAGATGACAAAATCTTTTTGTGATAGTTATGAGGCACTTATTGCACCGACGCAAAAAGTGCGCCATCATCTAGAGGAATGCGGAATTTATAAACATATTTATACGATTCCAACTGGCACGAACATTCAAATGTGCGATCAAGCCTCTTCAGGCAAAATAGCGGCAATGAAAAAGCAGTTGGGTATTGGAGAGCAGGATGCGGTTATCCTTTCTTTGGGACGTGTGGCGCATGAAAAAAATATTGATGCGATTATTCAAGCCATGCCAGGCGTTTTAGCTGAACTCCCTTTTACCAAATTAGTAGTGGTTGGTGATGGTCCAGTTCGTAAAGAATTAGAAGAGTTGGTGGAAGAGCTTTCGCTTTCGCATGCGGTCATATTTACGGGCGCAGTGGAGTGGAGTGAAGTTGGCGACTACTACCAGCTTGGTGACTTCTTTGTGAGTGCTTCAACTTCTGAAACACAAGGATTAACCTACTTAGAGGCGATGGCTTCAATGTTGCCGGTTGTCGCGAAAAAGGATGAAAGCATCGAAGACATTTTAGTGGATAAAAAAACTGGATTTTTATTTGAAACAGACGATGAGCTTTCCGAAACATTAATTATGGCGCTTCAAAATGAAGAGCTGGCAAGAGAGTTAGCGAAAAATGCACTTAAACAAGTAGATAATTATTCCGCAGACCATTTTGGTGAGCGAATTGAAGCAACCTATGCAGAAATATATGATATTTATTATTCGGTGGAAAACAAAAAGCGGCTGAACAGGCAACGAACGCTCATTAAGAGTAAAATGGCATCGCAAGTTTTTTCGTTAACATCGAATACGCATATACGGAAAGGTAGGTCATCGCGTCGTGATTAAGCTAACTATGCTTTCATCGGCAGAAAAAGTGAAAGGGCAAGGTGTAGCCTCTGCTTACAGAGAACTTGTTAATCTGCTTGATGAACGGCTGAAAGATAAAATCGAGATGTCGATTAATAAATTTCATAAAACGGAGATTACACATTATCATACGGTAGATTTTCATTTTTATTTATCTACTTTTTTCAAGAAAAAGCGCGGGGTTCGGGTTGGCTATGTCCATTTCTTACCAGAAACGATGGAAGGTAGCTTAAAATTACCGGGAATTGCCCGTGCTGTTTTTTATAAATATTTAATTTCTTTTTATAAGAGAATGGATGAGATTGTCGTTGTAAACCCTTCTTTCATACCAAAACTAGAAGCGTATGACATTCCTTCAGAAAAAATCCACTATATCCCTAATTTTGTTTCTAAAAAAACATTTTTTTCGGATGAAAAACAAAAAGAAATGTTTCGCAAAAAATATCAAATTCCCGCTGATAAATTTGTTGTGCTTGGTGTAGGACAAGTACAGCACCGAAAAGGTGTGCTTGACTTTATTGAAGTCGCAAAATCATTGCCTGACGTGCAATTTGTTTGGGCGGGGGGCTTTTCATTTGGGAAGATTACATCGGGCTATGAGGAGCTGAAAAAAATTTATGACAACCCGCCTGAGAATGTGACATTCATTGGGATCATTGACCGCTCGGAAATGAATGGCTGCTTCAATATGGCAGATTTATTTTTTATGCCGTCGTACAATGAACTTTTCCCCATGGCGATTTTGGAGGCGATGAGTACAGGCGTTCCAGTACTGCTTCGCGACCTTGATTTATACAAAGAAATTTTGTCTGGTTATTATGAAGAAGGGCAAAATAATACGGATTTCATTACTAAAATTGCAGAATTAAAAGCGAATGACGATAAATATGCAGCGCTGCTAGAAAAAGCAGAGCGCGGCGCGGAATTTTATTCGGAGGACCGTTTGACAGCGATTTGGGATGAATTTTATCATGATTTAGTAAGGAAGTGAACCTAGGTGAAGTTAAGCAAAAATGCGCGTAAGAATTGGCTGAACATCTTTTTAATTCTCATCATTAGTAGCGCTTTTATCATTTGGCAGTTTCGCGGCGTTGATATGGAGCAATTTATCCAAGAAATTAAAAACGTCAATGTATGGTGGCTGCTCGTTGCATTTTTGTTTATGCTGATTTACTGGCTTTTTGAAGCGGTTGTGTTACATAAAAGCATTTTGCCTACTTTCCAAAAAGAAAATTTTTTTTCCTCGTTCCGCATTACGATGATTGGTCAGTTCTTCAATACAATCACCCCGATGCAAGCAGGCGGACAACCCGCGCAATTATACGCGCTCGTAAAGAAAGGGCTAGACATTGGTGTCGCAAGCTCCATCTTATTATTTAAATTCATCATTTATCAGGCGATGATTGTCATCAATTTCATCGTCGTCCTCATTTTTGGTTTTCACTATTTATTAACAGGCGCTCTCCCACAAGTTAAATATCTGGTTTTAATTGGCTTCACCGTGCATTTGGCGGTAGTCGTTGGACTTATCTTAGTAGGGAAAAGTTACCGCTTCACTGCGAAATTGGTTCACCTTATTTTGAAGCCGTTTAGTTGGTTCATGAAGAAAGAACGGATCCAAAAAATTCAAGCGGTTGTCGATGATAAAATTGCGTCTTTTCATGAAGAAAGTGGGCGTATTAGTCATGACAGGAAGCTCATTTGGAGTGCGAGCATATATACGAGTTTGCAACTTTGGGCGTATTTCGTCATTCCCTATTTTATTTTACTAGGAATAGGGGTTTCGAATTTAAATCTTTTTATGGTGATAACGTTCCATGCGTTTATTATGATGTTTGCGACAGTTGTGCCGACGCCTGGTGGAACGGGTGGTGCGGAATATACCTTTACGCTATTGTTTGGACCGCTGCTCGTTTCCGTGAAACTTTTAACGGCGCTACTTTTGTGGCGCATCATTACGTATTATAGTTGTATTGTTTTTGGTGCAATTGCAATTGCTATTCCGGATAAAAATAAAATGACGAAGAAATCCGAGCAGTAAGCGGGTTTAGTGGCGATTAGCTTGCAAACGTGTTAGGATTTAGAGATAATAGCAAGTGAGATTAAAAGAAAGAGGGATTGGCATGGAAAATCGGTTAGTAATTAATGGGGGAAAACGACTTTCTGGAAAAGTTGTCGTAGATGGGGCTAAAAATAGCGCGGTAGCTTTAATTCCAGCAGCTATTTTGGCAGATTCTGAAGTGACGATTGAAGGTCTTCCAGACATTTCTGATGTTCATACATTGTATGATATTGTTTCTGAACTAGGTGGTTCAGTGAAGTCGGATAGCCAAACCGCGATTATTGACCCTAGTACTATTGTGGATATGCCACTTCCGAATGGAAATGTGAAAAAATTACGTGCTTCTTATTATTTGATGGGCGCGCTTCTTGGTAAATTTAAAAAGGCGGTTGTTGGTTTGCCAGGCGGATGTTATTTGGGGCCGCGACCAATTGATCAGCATATTAAAGGTTTTGAGGCGCTAGGCGCAACGGTAACTAACGAGCAAGGCGCAATCTATTTGCGTGCCGACAAATTGCGTGGCGCGCGAATTTACATGGATGTTGTCAGTGTAGGTGCCACCATTAATATTATGCTTGCTGCTGTTTTAGCAGAAGGTAAGACGATTATTGAAAATGCGGCAAAAGAGCCGGAAATCATTGATGTTGCTACCTTGTTGTCTAATATGGGCGCGAACATTAAAGGGGCCGGAACGGACACTATTCGCATTACTGGCGTGCCGAAACTACACGGTTGTCACCACACAATTATTCCGGACAGAATCGAAGCGGGGACATATATGATTGCAGCGGCCGCAATAGGTGACGGCGTTGAGATTCAAAATGTCATTCCAGATCATTTGGAGGGGATTACGGCGAAATTAGCCGAAATGGGCGTTCCGTTAGAGATTTCAGAAGACTCCATTTTAGTCAAAAAAGCCATTGCCTTTAAAAAAGTGGACGTGAAAACCTACGTCTACCCTGGATTCCCAACGGATTTGCAGCAACCATTTACGACGCTTTTAACACAAGCGGACGGGGACAGCATTGTGACGGACACAATCTACCCGAGCAGGTTTAAGCATATCGCCGAGCTCATGCGCATGGGCGGGCAGTTTAAACAAAATGAACGAACGGCTGTTATTTACGGGAAAACACCCCTTTCTGGTGCACGCGTAACGGCAACCGATCTCCGCGCGGGCGCCGCCCTTGTAATCGCTGGTTTGCTTGCTGAAGGCCAAACGGAAATTTTAGGCGTTGAGCATATTGAGCGCGGTTACGGGAATATTATTCAAAAACTCTCCGATTTAGGAGCGGATATTTATAAAGAAATCGCCGAAAGCAATTTGGCATAGCCTTCTAAAACAAAAGCGGGGCAATTCCTCTGCCCCGTCTTTTCCTTCCATTTATTTCAAATCCCTAGTTTAAACAAAAATAAAAAAAGGTGGTACACATATGGCTAAACTGTCCATAGCATATTTAGAGAGCCTGACAATCAAAGAGATTTATGCGCTTGCGAAAGAACACAAAATTGCGTATTATAGCAAATTAACGAAAAAAGAACTTATTTTTGCGCTATTGAAATCGAATGCGGAGAAAGAGGGATTTTTCTTCATGGAAGGCGTTTTAGACATCATTCCCTCTGAAGGGTTCGGTTTTTTGCGCCCAATTAATTATTCGCCAAGTTCGGAGGATATTTATATTTCGGCCTCGCAAATTAGACGATTTGATTTACGAACAGGTGATAAAGTTTCTGGAAAGGTGCGTCCGCCAAAAGAAAATGAACGCTATTTTGGTTTGCTACACGTAGAAGCAGTCAATGGTGAGAATCCTGAAGTGGCGAAAGAACGTGTGCATTTTCCTGGCTTGACGCCGCTCTATCCGGATAAACAGATGGCGCTTGAAACAGGGAAATTCCCAATTTCAATGCGAATGATTGATATGGTTGCGCCCATCGGTTTTGGTCAGCGGGGGCTAATTGTTGCGCCACCTAAGGCAGGGAAGACGATTTTGCTTAAGGAAATTGCGAATGCAATTACGATGAACCACCCGGAAGCCGAACTAATCGTACTTTTAATTGATGAGCGTCCAGAAGAGGTAACGGATATTGAACGGTCGGTCTCAGCGGACGTTGCTAGTTCAACATTTGATGAAGTTCCGGAAAATCATATTAAAGTCGCCGAACTCGTTTTAGAACGTGCGATGCGTCTTGTAGAACAGAAGCGTGACGTCATTATTTTGATGGACAGCATTACTCGTCTGGCGCGTGCGTATAATTTGGTTATTCCGCCAAGTGGCCGAACGCTTTCAGGTGGGATTGATCCAGCGGCTTTCCACCGTCCGAAACGCTTTTTCGGAGCGGCGCGTAACATTGAAGAAGGCGGGAGTCTGACGATTTTGGCAACTGCTTTAGTTGATACGGGTTCGCGAATGGACGATGTGATTTACGAAGAGTTTAAAGGCACGGGTAATATGGAGCTTCATTTGGACCGTCAACTTGCTGAGCGCCGTGTTTTCCCTGCGATTGATATTCGCCGTTCAGGTACGCGTAAAGAAGAGCTGCTGCTTCCAAAAGAAAAATTAGAGCAGCTTTGGAAAATCAGAAAAACAATGCCGCTTCAAGGGGACTCGCTAGATATGTCAGAGCGATTTATTCGTTCGATGAAAAAGACAGATACGAATCAGGCCTTTTTTGAGCTGTTACAAGAACAAATGTTTAAAAAATAACTGTTGCTTGTTTTCGCTGTGCTTGTTATAATTATTGTACTGTGTGTTTTCTGCAGTTAATTACTCTGTTTCAGATGATTCAGGGCGAAGGAGTTGAAAAGAAATGAAAGCTGGAATTCATCCTGAATACCGTCCAGTTGTTTTCGTTGATACTAGTACTGATTTCAAATTCTTGTCTGGTTCTACTAAACATTCAAGTGAAACTATTCAATGGGAAGATGGTAACGAATATCCGTTACTACGTGTCGAAATCTCTTCTGATTCACACCCATTCTATACTGGTAAACAAAAACACGCGACTGCCGACGGACGTGTGGACCGCTTCAACAAAAAATACGGAATCAAATAATTCTGTATGTTGGAAGCTTAATAATCGAAATACTGCGCACACCTCATTTAATGGGGTGTGTTTTTCTTTTTGACGAAAAGTTGTCAGTTAAATTAAAAAAATGGGAAAGTTCGCAAATGAGCTTTACTTTTATGTCAGGATTTGCGTATAATAGCACTAATTACTTTTTTGAAAAGTGAACAATTTAATAAGGAGGTTTTCATGTGAAAGCAAATTTACAAGTAGGCGTGCTAGGCTTTGGGACAGTCGGCAGTGGCGTCATTCATATTTTAGAAGAACACCAAGAAAAAATTAGTCAAGTGACGGGCTACAATATTACCGTTAAAACAGTGCTTGTTCGTGATCTTGAAAAAAATCGCAGATACGAGACGAAAGGTTTTACACTTACGACCACGCCGGATGATATTTTTGAAGATCCAGAAATTGCGGTTGTTGTTGAGGTTATGGGTAGCATTGATATTGCACGTGAGTATATTTTGCGCGCATTGAAAGCCAAGAAACATGTTGTAACAGCGAATAAAGATTTAATTGCTATCCACGGAGATGAACTTGTTACGGTTGCACAGGAAAATGGTTGCGATTTATTTTATGAGGCAAGTGTGGCAGGCGGCATTCCAATTTTACGAACAATTGTAAACAGCTTAGCGGCAGATAAAATACAAAAAGTGATGGGTATTGTAAACGGGACGACCAATTACATGCTAACAAAAATGACTACTGAAAATAAAAGTTATGATGATGTTTTAAAAGAAGCACAAGACCTAGGTTTTGCAGAAGCTGATCCAACAAGTGATGTGGACGGAATTGATGCGGCGCGCAAAATGGTTATTTTAACACGACTAGCGTTCGGTATGAATGTTCGTTTAGATGATGTCGAAACAACGGGTATTCGTGGAATTTCTCCGCTAGACATTTCGACAGCCTATCAATTAGGATACAAGGTGAAACTTGTTGGCCGTGCGGAAGAAGTAGACGGTTCGGTAAGTGTTGACGTTGGACCAGTTCTGCTTCCAAGAGCACACCCGTTGTCGGGAGTGAACTATGAGAATAATGCGGTTTTTGTAACCGGTGCAGCAGTAGGCGAAACAATGTTTTACGGTCCTGGCGCTGGCGAATTGCCAACCGCGACTAGCGTTGTCAGCGATTTAATTACGGTGGCGAAAAATAGTAAGCTTGGCACAAACGGAAACGCGTTTAATAGCTTCATTCACGAAACGAAACATACGCCAAAAGAAAAAGTTTACTCCAAGTATTATTTACGTTTAGAAATGGACGACAAGACGGGGACATTTTTAAAATTAACGCAAATTTTTGCTGAAGCTGGCGTCGGATTTGATAAAATTATTCAGGAGCCACTCAATGAATTCACGGCAACGGTTGTGATCGTGACGCATTCAATTAGCAAGGCGCAACTAAGTGTGGCACTAAACCGCGCAGAAGAAGAACCAGAAATACGCATTTTGACTAAATATGCAGTTGTGGAGGGTTAAGTAATATGTATAAAGGACTTCTTGATAAATATAAAGATTTTTTACCGATTTCAGAACGTACACCGCTCATCTCGCTTGCGGAAGGCAATACGCCACTTATTCCTTTGCCTCATTTATCCAAAGAGTTGGGTGTGAACTTGTACGGCAAATACGAAGGACTAAATCCGACGGGCTCGTTTAAGGACCGTGGCATGGTCATGGCGGTTGCGAAAGCGAAAGAGGAAGGTGCTGAGGCGGTTATTTGCGCCTCGACGGGGAACACATCAGCGGCAGCGGCAGCCTACGCAACTCGTGCGGGTATGAAAGCATACATCGTTATCCCGGACGGCAAAGTGGCACTCGGGAAACTCGCACAGGCTGTTATGTACGGCGCCGACATCATCGCGATTCAGGGGAACTTTGACGAAGCCCTTGATTCGGTTAGAAAATTAGCAGAAACGGAAGCGGTGACTCTCGTAAATTCAGTCAACCCTTACCGCCTAGAGGGTCAAAAGACGGCTGCGTTTGAAATTTGCGAACAGCTTGGACAGGCACCAGATGTTTTGGCCATCCCAGTTGGCAATGCGGGAAATATTTCGGCTTACTGGAAAGGGTTCAAAGAATGGGACGACAAATTCGCGTCTGGACGTCCGGCGATGCACGGCTTTGAAGCGGAAGGGGCAGCGGCAATCGTAAAAGGCGAACCAATTGCGAATCCGGAAACGATTGCGACGGCGATTCGAATTGGGAATCCTGCGAGTTGGAGTTTGGCAGAAGCTGCACGCGACGAATCAAATGGCTATATCGACTCCGTGACAGATGATGAAATTGTAAATGCGTACAAAAAAGTGGCTAGGCAAGACGGCGTGTTTATCGAACCGGGTTCAGCCGCATCGCTTGCAGGCGTCATTCAACATGTGAAAAATGGTAAAATCAAGCCGGGTCAAACCGTTGTTTGTGTGTTTACTGGAAATGGCCTTAAAGACCCTGACACGGCGATGAGTGTGCATGATTTTAACATCATTCATGCTGAAAACGTCGATGAAATGCGCGCGCACCTGCAAAACGGAGTGAACGCCTAATGCGTATCCGTGTACCTGCAACGACTGCCAATCTAGGGCCGGGATTTGATTCGTGCGGTCTCGCGCTAACGCTTTACTTGACGCTTGAAATTGGGGAAGCTAGCTCAAAATGGCATATTGAGCATGACTTAGGCGACGGCATCCCGAATGACGAAACGAATGTCATTATCTCGACGGCGTTATCGCTTGTGCCAGATTTAACGCCGCATGCGCTTAAAATGACGTGCGATATTCCAACTGCACGCGGTTTGGGGAGTAGCTCGGCTGCTGTTGTTTCGGGAATTGAACTCGCGAATTTTCTAGGAAATCTTGGCTTGTCGAAAGAACGGAAAGTTGAAATCGCGGCTGAAATTGAAGGGCATCCAGATAACGTGGCGCCAGCCGTGCTCGGCAACTTGGTCGTAGGCGCGAAACTTAAGGACGCTGATTTTTATGTGCGTCACCTGTTTCCAAATTGCGCGATTTTAGCGTTTATTCCTAAAACGGAGCTTTTAACCAGTGAGAGTCGTAATGTTTTGCCCGAAATGCTTGCGTATAAAGAGGCGGTGTCTGCGAGCGCGATTTCGAACGTGATGATTGCGGCTGTGCTCCAAAATGACATGACGCTTGCGGGAGAGATGATGGAGCGCGATTTATGGCACGAAAAATATCGTGCAAAGCTAGTGCCTCATCTTGTTAAAATTCGCGAAATTGCGCGCGCAGAAGGTGCTTACGCGACTTGTTTAAGTGGTGCAGGTCCGACGATTTTAATTTTTGCCCCGCATGACAAGAAAACAAACCTAATGAGTGTGCTTCAAGGCTTTGATGCGGAGGCGAATGTGCTTGCGCTTGAAGTTGAGGGGAGCGGCTCGCTTGTATTTGAATAAATTCTAAAATTGAGTGCTTTTTGCACTCGATTTTTTTTGTTCATTATCCCAATTTTTCTTCGGCTGTGTTAGAATAGGAAAAGAGTTTAAGAAAAGGGGCAAAGGTGATGGCGCAGTTATTTTTTAGATACGGGGCAATGAATAGCGGTAAAACAATTGAAATTTTAAAAGTGGCTCATAATTATGAAGAGCAAAATAAACCAGTTGTGATTTTTACATCAGGAATTGATGACCGTGATAAGGTGGGCGTGATTTCTAGCCGTATTGGTTTAAAACGTGATGCGACACCGGTTTTCTCGGATACGAATATTTTTGAAGAAGTGAAAAGGATGCATCCACGACCATTTTGTGTGCTTTTAGATGAATCGCAGTTTTTAGAAAAACATCATGTGTTTGAACTGGCCAATATTGTGGATGAATTAGGGATTCCAGTTATTGCGTATGGTTTGAAGAATGATTTTCAAAATGAGCTTTTCGAAGGATCGAAATATTTACTACTCTATGCGGATAAAATCGAAGAAATGAAAACGATTTGTTGGTTTTGTGCCAAAAAAGCAACGATGGTTTTACGTGTAGACGACCAAGGGAAGCCTGTTTATACAGGAGAACAAATTTTAATTGGTGGAAATGACCAGTACTATCCAGTTTGTCGGAAATGTCACGCTCATCCGCCGATAGCAGATTAAGTGAGGTGCTAAGAATATGTATGACCGATTACAAGCGGTGGAAAACCGCTACGAGGAACTAAATGAACTTTTAAGTGATCCAGAAGTTGTATCTGATCCAAAGCGTTTGCGTGATTTGTCAAAGGAACAGTCGGGAATTGCTGAAACGGTTGAAACTTATCGTCATTATAAAGAAGTGACGAGTCAAATTGAGGAAACAAAAGAGCTTCTTTCGGAAAAGCTCGACGACGATATGCGCGAAATGGCGAAGGAAGAACTTTCTGGCTTGCAGGAAGAAAAAATAGAGCTCGAAGAAAAAATGAAACTTTTACTTGTACCCAAAGATCCAAATGATGATAAAAACGTTATCATGGAAATCCGCGGGGCGGCGGGCGGCGATGAGGCGGCTTTATTTGCTGGTGACTTATTCCGAATGTACAGTCGCTATGCAGAATCGCGTGGCTACAAAGTAGAAATTATGGACGCAAACCCAACCGGAATTGGTGGCTACAAAGAAGTTATCGCCATGATTACAGGTGACGGAGCATATTCTCGCCTAAAGTACGAAAACGGCGCTCACCGTGTTCAGCGTGTCCCAGAAACCGAATCTGGCGGGCGCATTCATACGTCCACGGCAACCGTTGCAATTTTACCAGAAGCGGAAGATGTTGAAATTGATATTCAAGATAAAGATATTCGCACAGATACATTCGCCTCAACTGGGGCTGGCGGACAAAGTGTCAATACGACGATGTCAGCCGTTCGATTAACACATATTCCGACTGGGATTGTGGTGTCCATGCAAGATGAACGTTCACAAATTAAAAATAAAGAAAAAGCGATGAAAGTTTTACGCGCACGTGTTTTTGACAAGTTTGAAAGCGAAGCGCGCGAAGAATACGATGCAACGCGTAAATCGGCTGTTGGGACAGGCGACCGCTCGGAGCGAATTCGGACATACAACTACCCGCAAAATCGTGTGACGGATCACCGCATCGGCTTAACGATTCAAAAACTCGACCAAATTATGGAAGGGAAATTGGATGAAATTATCGATGTGCTCATTTTGGAAGATCAAACGAGCAAGCTGGAGCATTTAAACGATGCAGAATAAAACAATTTCTTCGGTACTAAAAGAAGCAAAACAAATTTTAGAAGAGCGGCATTTAGATTTAAATGCCGCTGAAATTTTACTTGAAACACGCCTAGAATACACAAGGTCAGAATTGTGGACGCGCCTTTCGGATGGGCTTTCTGCTGAAAGCGAAGCGCAGTTTCAGGCGGATTTTAAACGTTATTTAGACGGTGAGCCCGTCCAGTACATTTTAAATACAGCGCCATTTTATGGTTTTGATTTTTATGTGGATCAAAACGTGCTTATTCCACGTCCGGAAACGGAAGAACTCGTTTTGCTTGCAGAACGAGTAGCCCAGAAAGAAGCGATACGCACGGTTTTAGACATTTGTACAGGAAGTGGAGCAATTGCTGTCGCGCTGAAAAAAAGCGTGCCACGCCTCACTGTAGCGGCTTCAGACATATCCAAAGAAGCTCTTTTAGTAGCAGAAAAAAATAGTCGAGTTTTAGAAGCGAAAGTGGAGTTCGTCCAGACCGATTTAGTAGCGACGTTCAAGGCGGCAGCCCGAACTTTTGATATGATTGTTGCCAACCCGCCGTATATTGCGGAAGTCGAGCGAAAAGAAATGTCCGATTATGTGTTGAAAAATGAACCAGAGCTTGCGCTATTTGCCGAAAACGAAGGCTTAGCAATGTATGAGCGCCTGGCTAATGATTTACCCCAGCTAGTCAATGAAAAGTTTTGGATTGGAGTTGAAATTGGTTATGCACAAGGCAAAGCCGTCCAAAAATTATTGCAAAAAAGTTTTCCACAAGCAGAAGTAGTTATCCACAAAGATATTAACAATAAAGATCGCATTGTGGTTTGCTCAAACATGTTGGTATAAAGACGTTCCTGCGAAGGTGCGTCTTAAATTTTATTTTTATCTGTGGATAACAATTTGTGCAAAAAAATATTTTTAACCAAATTTTAATATTAAAAATCCACTTATCAACACATTTATTAACATTATCCACAAGTTCACAAAAACTTATCCCCATTGACAAAATTATTATCCACAGAATGTGGATAACTGATTTAGTTTTATATTTGGCGTAATTTCCCAGTTTCATCGGAAATATGCCGATTTTTTTAGTTAGACGGGTGAAAAAAAGCTTTAAAACGGTTAAAATAGAGAATAGAAGTCAAAAAAGGAGTTTTTCAAAGATGGAAACGAAACTTTGGAATATTGATCAAGGCAAACAGATTTATAACGAAGCAGCAGAGCTTCTAAGAAACGGCGAAACAGTCGCATTCCCGACAGAAACCGTGTATGGCTTAGGAGCAGATGCAACAAATGAAAAAGCCGTACAGAAAATTTTTGAAGCAAAAGGACGCCCGTCTGATAATCCGCTTATTGTCCACATTGCGAGTGCGAGCCAAATGGACGAGTTCATCGAGCGAATTCCTAAAAAAGCACAAAAATTAATTGATGTGTTTTGGCCAGGGCCTCTTACGCTTATTTTGCCAATGAAAAAAGGTAGTATTGCGAAAAATGCAACCGCTGGATTAGATACAGTCGGTGTGCGGATGCCTGTTCATCCAGTAGGCTTAGAATTGCTTCGCCTAACAGGGCGCCCAGTAGCTGCCCCGAGTGCTAATCGTTCTGGACGTCCAAGTCCAACAACCGCTCGGCACGTAGAAGAAGATTTAACCGGAAAAATTGCCGCCATTATTGACGGCGGAAGCACAGGCGTAGGCTTAGAATCAACTGTTATCGATTTTGCAGAAGAAATACCAACTATTTTGCGCCCTGGTGGCGTATCAATCGAACAAATTGAAAAAGTTATCGGTCAAGTGAAATCAGCTAAAAATATTGAAACAAAAGAAGAAACCCCAAGAGCACCGGGCATGAAATATACCCATTACGCCCCTGAAGCACCAGTTTATCTCGTAAAAGGCGATATTGCTTTTTGGGAAGAGCAAATTAAACAGGCTGAGGAAAATGGCGAAAGTGTTGGCTTGCTAGTTTCAGATGAACTCGCCAGCGAAATTAATGCGTCCGTAAATATAATTAAAATCGGCAGCAAACAAAAAATGGAAGATATCGCAAGACGCTTATATGACGGCTTACGTCTTTTTGATCATACAGACGTAACGCTCATTTTAGCAGAACCATATGACAGAGATGGAATTGGTGAAGCGATTATGAACCGTTTAGAAAAAGCAGCTGGCAATAAATACTTAACTAACTGAATGAGTTGTGGAGCGGTTTTTCTGAGTGAAACGCTTCACTTTCAAAATTTACTAAAAAATCGCAAAAAATACTTGATTTTCATCCAGATTCAAGTAATATTATGGATAATACAAAAATTCACACTATAATAAAAAAAGGATGGGGGTCCTCGTATTGGTTTATCTGCAAAAGCAAGACAAGGAAGTTTTTGATGCGATTCGTTTAGAACTTGGAAGACAAAGAAATAACATTGAGTTAATTGCATCTGAAAATTTTGTTAGCGAACAAGTGATGGAAGCTATGGGATCGGTACTGACAAACAAGTATGCAGAAGGATATCCGCGTAAACGTTACTATGGTGGTTGTGAGTACGTGGATATTGTGGAGGACTTAGCAAGAGATCGTGCCAAACAATTGTTTGGTGCTGAATATGCCAACGTGCAACCGCATTCCGGAGCACAAGCGAATATGGCCGTTTATCAAGCTGTATTAACGCCTGGGGACACTGTTCTAGGGATGAATTTAGCGCACGGTGGACATTTAACGCACGGAAGCCCAGTTAATTTTAGTGGCTTATTGTACAATTTTGTTGAATATGGTGTGAGTAAAGAAACGAAGCAAATTGATTATGATATTGTAAGAGCAACAGCGTTAGAACACAAACCAAAAATGATTGTCGCAGGGGCAAGTGCTTATCCGCGCGCCATTGATTTTGCGAAATTCCGTGAAATTGCGGATGAAGTGGGCGCATACTTAATGGTAGACATGGCGCATATCGCTGGTTTAGTAGCGGCAGGCCTACATCAAAATCCTGTAGAATATGCCGATTTTGTAACGACAACCACACATAAAACGTTGCGTGGCCCACGCGGCGGTCTTATTTTGGCGAAAGCTGAATGGGAAGCAAAAATTAATAAAGCCATCTTCCCAGGCATTCAAGGTGGTCCGCTAATGCACGTCATTGCTGGTAAGGCGGTTGCTTTTGGCGAGGCACTTCAACCAGAATTTAAAACGTATGCGGCACGGATTATTGAAAATTCGAAACAGCTTGCTAAGACGCTTGAGGAAAATGGGGTTCAAGTTTTAACTGGCGGCACGGATAATCATTTATTACTCATTGATTTAAATCAGTTGGGAATTACAGGCAAGGCAGCCGAAGAGGCGCTTGATAGCGTTGGAATTACGGTCAACAAGAACGCCATTCCATTTGAAACGGAAAGTCCGTTTGTAACGAGCGGCATTCGTGTTGGGACAGCAGCAATCACGACACGTGGCTTTGACACGGCCGCAACGCAAATCGTCGGTGAGCTTATTGCCAAGGTCTTGCATAACTTAGAGGACGAAAGTGTCCTAGAGGAAGTCGGAACGCAGGTAAGCGAATTAACAAGCCAATACCCGCTCTATCCGGAGCTTTAAACAGTATAAAGAAGTGGATCTTTTCGGTCTGCTTCTTTTTTTTGTTAAAAAGTAATAGTTTTTTGTATTGCACTCGTGCGATGTTCTGATACAATAATGTAGAGGTAATTTTTGAATTTAAAGGAGAGAGAAGAAAATGGCGGAAGTACATGTTTTAAATCATCCACTTATCCAACACAAATTAACGATTATTCGAGATAAAGATACGGGGACAAAAGCGTTCCGTGAACTTGTTGACGAAGTGGCAACTTTAATGGCTTATGAAATTACGCGCGATATGGAACTGGAAGAAGTGGAAGTGGAAACGCCAATTCAAGTGACAAAAGCGAAATCACTTGTAGGGAAAAAGCTAGGCGTAGTCCCCATTTTACGCGCAGGACTAGGACTTCAAGATGGCATTCTAAAACTGATTCCAGCAGCGAAAGTCGGACACGTCGGTCTATACCGCGATCACGACACACTTGAGCCAGTTGAATATTTTGTTAAGCTACCATCTGACGTGGAGGAACGACTTTTCATCGTCGTGGATCCAATGCTTGCAACAGGTGGCTCCGCAATTATGGCCATTGATGCACTTAAAAAACGCGGGGCTAAAAACATGAAATTTATGTGTCTTGTCGCTGCACCAGAAGGCGTAAAAGCCTTGCAAAAAGCGCATCCAGATGTGGAAATCTACATTGCTGGATTAGATGAAAAACTAAACGAAGAAGGCTACATCGTACCTGGTTTGGGCGATGCAGGAGATCGTTTATTCGGAACGAAATAACCTAAGGAGTCTGTATGATGAAAAAGATTAAAGTCATGAGTGTTTTTGGAACACGACCAGAAGCGATTAAAATGGCGCCGCTCGTTTTAGCATTAGAAAGCGCACCCGAAAAATTCGAGTCGACGGTCGTTATTACCGCGCAACATCGAGAAATGTTAGATCAGGTACTTGAAATCTTCAAAGTAAAGCCAGACATAGATTTAAACATTATGCAAGCAGGCCAAACACTTAGCGACATCACGTCGCGCGTTCTATCTGGACTGGTTGAGGTTATTCGCGAGCAAAAGCCCGATATCGTGCTCGTTCACGGAGATACAACGACAAGTTTTGCGGCGGCACTAGCAGCCTTTTATGAGCAAACCGCTATCGGACACGTTGAAGCAGGCCTAAGAACATGGAACAAATATTCACCTTTTCCAGAAGAGATGAACCGCCAGCTAACGGGCGTAATGGCTGACTTGCATTTTTCACCAACAGAAACATCGAAAGAAAACCTTTTACGCGAAAATAAAGTAGAAGAAACGATTTTCATAACAGGGAATACCGCAATCGATGCACTGGAAACTACCGTTCAAGACAACTACAGTCATCCGATTCTGGATAAATTAGGCGACAACCGTCTTATTCTTATGACCGCGCACCGTCGCGAAAATTTAGGTGCCCCCATGCAAGGCATGTTTGAAGGAGTGCGCCAAATCGTCGAGGAAAGAGAAGATGTTGAGCTTGTTTATCCGATGCACAAAAACCCTGCAGTGCGCGAAAAAGCAATGGCGATTTTAGGTGGCCACGACCGAATCCACCTCATTGAACCGCTTGACGCAATTGATTTCCATAACTTCTTAAAGAAAGCCTACCTTGTATTCACAGATTCCGGCGGCGTCCAAGAAGAAGCGCCTGGCATGGGCGTTCCCGTCCTAGTCCTGCGCGATACAACTGAACGCCCCGAAGGAGTCGAAGCCGGCACGCTAAAGCTAATTGGTACCGCAAAAGAATCGCTAATCAAGGAAGCTCTTCTTTTGCTCGATTCCAAAGAAGCACATGATAAAATGAGTCAAGCGGCCAATCCGTATGGTGACGGAGAAGCCTCCAAACGGATTTTAGAAGCAATTTCGCATCATTTTAATGGGACGAAGCGCCCAACTGATTTTAAAATATAAGATTTAAGCGACTACGTTTTGTGGTCGCTTTGATGTAGAAACAAAATGAAACCGCATTATTGTTACAGATGTGTTACATGATCAGATTTGACTAGAGGTTTTGGTGAACATGTGATAAGATGTTCAATGTTATAAACTAGAGAGCCCAAAAAACTAGCTTTTCATTTAACCTAGGGATAGAACGCTGTAAAGCATTCATACGAATCCCGCCGGCACTTGTGCTGACAGAATTTAGAGGATGCTTGGGCGTTATATAATTAGGATGATGAATCATGGTTTTTTCCGTTCTTTTATTGGGAAAGAACTTTTGGTTTGCGTTGTTTGCAAAATAATGAAGTCTTTTGCCAATATAGGTGAAAGCTTTTTTTATTTTAGCGTTGTTTGTGAAAATAAACACGATACGAAATCAAATTATAGCACGGTTCTTTTCAGCGAATCGGAGGTGTTTATTTTTGGTAGATTCCTTGTAAATGAGATTTTTAGCTTTTTTTAACAAAAACGCAGTCAAATATTTTATGCCTTCGCTAGATTATGGTACTATTATCTAGTAAGAATATGATGGTTTTGTGAAAGTATATTGACTTTTCCCTTTTTTCTGTTGTATTCTTAGAACTGACACGCTGATAAGGCTTTCATGTGTCGCGAGGAAATAAAAATAGTTGTAAAATGTGTCTGTTTTCACAAAGTTTTACAACTTGCTCCGAATGATGAAGCAATTTGGGAAATACAACTGAAACAGAAAGGACTGCAACTACATGTTAGAATCGCTAATAGGAATGTACCATCGTCATCAGAAGTATCTTGTTATTTTTATTGCTCTATGCCTCATTGGATGGCTTCTCACGCCATATGTACATATTTTCTTAGGGCTAAAACTGGGACTAATCGTTGGCTGGTTTAATTACTGGCTGCTCATGAGACGGACGCAGGCAATGACAAGGGCACTGGCTGAAAACAAAAGATTTTATGGTATGGGAACAACAGCAAGAATGGGGAGTATGGTACTTGCGACAATGATCGCAACTCAAATTCCTGAATACTTTCATATCTATAGCGTGATAATTGGTCTAGGGATTGCCTATGCAGTCATCTTTTTAGATTTCATACTCTATTCCTTATATCGGAGAAAAAAAAGTTAACAAAAAGAGAGGGGTGAACCAAATTGGAAGAAAACTTTCCCGTGGTCCGTTTCTTAGGATTAGATTTCAATTTATCTAATGTCCTAATGATTTCTATTACTTGCATTATCGTTCTAGCAATTGCTATTCTCTGTACACGGAACTTAAAACGCCGGCCTACAGGAAAACAAAATTTCATCGAATGGGTGATGGATTTTGTGCGCGGTATTATCAACAGTAATATGGACTGGAAAACTGGTGGAAGATTTCATGTGTTAGGTATTACTCTAATAATGTTTATTTTCGTGGCAAATATGCTGGGGGTTATTACTTCCGTTTCTGTTCACGATGAAGTATGGTGGCGTTCACCCACAGCTGATCCAATTGTAACTTTAACACTTGCCATTATGGTATTGGCACTAACTCATTATTATGGTGTTAAAATGCGAGGATTCAAACATTATTTTGTGGGCACATACTTTAGCCCAATGAAATTTCTATTTCCATTAAAATTAGTGGAAGAATTTGCCAACACATTAACACTTGGATTGCGGCTCTACGGTAATATATTTGCTGGTGAAGTTTTGCTTACTATTATCGCAACACAACTTGCGCATATTAATGTGTTTACCGGAGTTCTTGCTATTATTCCGGCACTTGCATGGCAAGGGTTCTCAGTATTCATCGGAGCAATCCAAGCCTATATTTTCACAATGTTAACAATGGTTTATATGTCACACAAAGTTAGTGATGAACATTAAGCAATTCGTATAAATTAAAAATAAAACAAGAATTTGAGGAGGATATTAATTATGTCTTTAGGTGTTATTGCAGCTGCAATCGCAGTAGGTTTAGGTGCACTGGGTGCAGGTATTGGTAATGGTCTTATTGTTTCTAAAACAGTCGAGGGGGTTGCTCGTCAACCAGAAGCTCGTTCCATGCTACAAACAATCATGTTTATCGGTATCGGTTTGGTTGAAGCCCTTCCTATCATCGCAGTCGTAATTGCGTTCATGGTACTGAATAAATAATCAGTCATCAAAGAAAATCGGGGAATCTCACCCCGTTTCTTTGAGTAAACGAAATGCGAGGTTTTTAGCGAATGTTTGGAAAGGAGTGAAACAGACGTGTTACAACCACATTTAGTCTTAGGTAGTTTTACAGTCGGCGATAGTTTCTTTACGTTATTCACATTTGCACTTCTATTGGTTCTCATTCGTATTTTTGCATGGAAACCACTTATGAATGTGATGAAAGAACGGGAAGAACACATCGCTTCAGAAATAGATTCTGCAGAAGAAAGTCGCACACAAGCGGAAAGCTTACTTGCAGAACAACGCGAAGTACTAAAACAAGCACGTGTTGAGTCGCAAACTATGATTGAAAATGCCAAGCAACTTGGTGAAAAAGAGCGCGAAGAAATCATTAAAGCGGCACGTCAAGAATCAGAACGATTAAAAGAAGAAGCCAAAACCGAAATCGTTCGCGAAAAAGAAGATGCTATTTCTGCACTGCGTGAACAAGTTGGCTCTCTATCCGTTCTAATTGCATCGAAAGTTATCGAGAAAAATCTGGATGAAAAAGCACAAAGCGATTTGATTCAAGATTACATCGAAAGGCTAGGCGATGACAAATGAGTAAGGATTTGGAAGTTGCAAGTCGCTATGCCACGGCTATTTTTCAAGTAGCTGAAGAAAAGAATCTTGTTGCGCAGTTTAAAGAAGAACTTTCCACCGTGAAAGAAGCTTTAACGACGAATCCAGATTTTGTAAAACTACTTGAAAATCCGACACTTACGACTGAGCAAAAGAAAAGTCTTGCCAGCGCCGTTTTTAAAGATGTTAACGAAACGCTTCGAGATTTTATCTTTCTATTAATTGATCGTGGTCGTGAAGATTATTTAATGGTCATTGCCGACGTCTACGCGGCGCGTGTAAATGATTTAGAAGGTATAGCGGAAGCAGATGTTTACTCTGTTGTCCCACTTTCTGACGCAGAACAAGCAGCTATTTCGGCAGCTTTTGCGAAAAAATTAAATAAGAACAAACTTCATATTCGAAATCATGTAGATAAATCCTTATTAGGTGGCATCCGTGTGGTTATCGGAACCCGTATTTATGATGATAGTCTAAAAACGAAATTAAAGGACATGGAACGGCAAATAAAAGCCTAGTTCCCGTTTTAACGAGGGGTGAAATTGATGAGCATTAAGGCTGAAGAAATCAGCTCCATTATTAAGCAGCAAATCGAGAACTATCAAAGCGAATTAAAAGTAAGTGAAGTAGGAACTGTTACTTATATCGGTGATGGTATCGCGCGTGCTCATGGACTTGATAATGCAATGGCCGGAGAACTATTAGAATTCTCAAATGGTGTAATGGGTATGGCCCAAAACTTGGAAACAAATGATGTCGGTATCATCATTTTAGGCCCTTACACTGAAATTCGTGAAGGCGATGAAGTTCGTCGTACAGGTAAAATTATGGAAGTACCAGTTGGTGATGCGCTCATCGGGCGTGTTGTTGACTCACTAGGGCAGCCAGTTGATGGCCTAGGCCCAATTGAAACAACAGGTACCCGTCCAATTGAAGCAGTTGCACCAGGCGTTATGCAACGTCAATCAGTTTCAGAGCCACTGCAAACTGGTATTAAAGCAATTGATGCCCTTGTGCCAATTGGTCGCGGACAACGTGAACTTATTATCGGTGACCGTCAAACGGGTAAAACATCCGTTGCCATTGACACCATTTTAAACCAAGCTGACCAAGATATGATTTGTATTTATGTCGCAATCGGCCAAAAAGAATCAACAGTTCGTACAGCTGTTGAAACTTTACGTAAACATGGTGCGCTCGACTACACAATTGTAGTAACCGCGGCCGCATCACAACCAGCGCCTTTACTATATCTAGCTCCTTATGCTGGTGTAGCAATGGGTGAAGAATTCATGTATAACGGCAAGCACGTTTTAATCGTATATGATGATTTATCCAAACAAGCGGCAGCTTACCGTGAACTTTCCTTGCTACTTCGTCGTCCTCCAGGTCGTGAAGCTTATCCAGGGGATGTTTTCTACTTGCATTCCCGTTTGTTAGAGCGTGCAGCAAAACTAAGTGATGCACTTGGTGGTGGCTCCATTACAGCTCTTCCGTTTGTTGAAACACAAGCTGGGGATATTTCCGCTTATATTCCAACAAATGTTATCTCTATTACTGATGGACAAATCTTCTTGCAATCTGACCTATTCTTCTCGGGCGTAAGACCAGCGATTAATGCCGGACTTTCAGTATCCCGTGTTGGTGGATCAGCGCAAATTAAAGCTATGAAAAAAGTTGCCGGAACACTTCGCCTTGATTTAGCCGCTTATCGTGAGCTAGAATCCTTCTCACAATTCGGGTCAGATTTAGATGCAGCAACGCGTGCCAAACTAGAACGTGGTAAACGCACAGTTGAAGTGTTGAAACAAGATTTACACAAACCTTTAAAAGTAGAAAAACAAGTTTTAATTTTATATGCATTGGTGCACAACTATCTGGACGATGTTCCAGTTCATGACGTTCTCCGTTTTGAGTCCGAAATGAATACATGGTTCGACCATAATCGTTCTGAATTACTAGAAGAGATTCGTACGACAAAATCTCTTCCTGATGAAGAAAAACTAGATAGCGCACTAAATGAATTTAAAAATACTTTTGTTCCAAGTGAGGAAAAATAAATTTTTTCGAATTGGAATATAAAAGGTGGTGAAAATCTTTGGCATCTTTAATTGATATAAAACAACGAATTACATCGACGAAGAAAACCAGTCAAATTACGAAAGCGATGCAGATGGTATCGGCTTCGAAACTTGGAAAAGCGGAATCAAATGCTCGTGCTTATGCGCCTTACGTTTCCAAAATCCATGATGTTGTCACGCATATTGCTGCGACAGGAAACAGTTCCGACCATCCCATGCTAGTTTCAAGACCTGTCAAGCGAACAGGTTACATCGTGATTACTTCTGATACAGGGCTCGCTGGCTCGTACAATAGTTCTGTAATTAAAGAAGTATTCCAAGAAATTTCGACCAAGCATAGTTCTAGTGAAGAATATGCGATTATCGCGATAGGGCGTAATGCCCGTGATTTCTTCAAAACACGCCAGATGAATATTGTCCTTGAAGTTCAAGGAATCTCAGATCATCCAGCATTTGCTGAAATCAAAGATATTGCAAGTAATGCCGTTCAAATGTTTGAAGACGGTGTGTATGATGAAGTATTTGTTTACTACAATCATCACATTAACTCGATTTCAAGCGAGCTTCGCCGTGAGCAATTACTTCCGCTCACACAGTTCAAAGATGCAAGCGCAGAAACCGAAAAAGATTTAACCGTCTACGAATTTGAACCTTCCGAACAAGAAATTCTAGAAGTTCTACTACCTCAATATGTAGAAAGCTTAATTTTCGGGGCGCTACTCGATGCCAAGGCAGCTGAACACGCTGCTAGAATGACTGCAATGAGAAGCGCGACTGATAATGCACAAGATTTAATTGGTGACTTGTCACTTCAGTATAACCGTGCTCGCCAAGCTGCGATCACACAAGAAATTACCGAAATCGTTGGTGGTGCAGCCGCGCTCGAATAGTAAGCTATTTGAAACGACTTAACCTGCGAAACCGTAAGTAAGGAGGAAAAATCGCATGACGAAAGGACGAGTAATCCAAGTAATGGGTCCAGTTGTAGACGTTAAATTTGATGGCGGAAATTTGCCTGAAATCTACAATGCCCTTACAGTGGAATATCAAACTCAGTCAAAAGAACAAGCTACAAATCATCTTACTTTAGAAGTTGCTATCCAATTAGGAGATGATGTCGTTCGTACAATTGCAATGGCATCCACTGATGGAATTCAAAGAGGTATGGAAGTAGTGGATACAGGCAGCCCGATTACGGTACCTGTTGGGAATATCACGCTAGGTCGTGTATTTAATGTTTTAGGAGATACAATTGATTTAGATGCCCCAATTTCGAATGACGTTGTACGCAACAAAATTCACCATTCAGCACCAACTTTTGACCAACTATCCACAACAACAGAAATTCTTGAAACAGGAATTAAAGTTGTAGATTTATTAGCACCATACGTAAAAGGTGGTAAAATCGGCTTGTTCGGTGGAGCCGGCGTAGGTAAAACAGTACTAATCCAAGAGCTTATCCATAATATCGCTCAAGAACATGGTGGTATTTCGGTATTCGCTGGTGTTGGAGAACGTACGCGTGAAGGTAACGACCTTTACTTTGAAATGAAAGATTCTGGTGTTATTGAAAAAACAGCCATGGTATTTGGCCAAATGAATGAGCCACCTGGTGCGCGTATGCGTGTTGCTTTAACAGGTTTAACAATTGCTGAATATTTCCGTGATGTAGAACACCAAGATGTTCTATTATTCATTGATAACATTTTCCGTTTCACCCAAGCTGGTTCAGAGGTTTCTGCCTTGTTAGGTCGGATGCCATCTGCCGTAGGTTATCAACCAACTTTGGCAACTGAAATGGGTCAGCTTCAAGAACGTATCACGTCTACAAATGTAGGCTCGGTTACTTCTATTCAAGCGATTTATGTGCCAGCCGATGACTATACGGATCCGGCTCCGGCAACGACCTTTGCCCACTTAGATGCAACGACAAACCTTGAACGAAAATTAACTGAACAAGGTATTTATCCAGCGGTAGATCCGCTTGCTTCTACTTCACGTGCGCTTTCTCCAGAAATTGTTGGAGAAGAGCATTATGAGGTTGCAACTCAAGTACAACAATTATTGCAACGCTACAAAGAATTGCAAGACATTATCGCGATTCTAGGTATGGATGAATTATCTGATGAAGATAAGCAAGCTGTTGCACGTGCGCGTCGCGTTCAATTCTTCTTGTCACAAAACTTCCATGTTGCTGAACAATTTACAGGTCAATCCGGTTCCTACGTTCCTGTAAATGAAACAGTAAAAGGCTTTAAAGATATTTTAGCTGGTAAGTATGACCACATTCCTGAAGATACTTTCCGTTCAGTAGGACGTATCGAAGAAGTTTTGGAAAAAGCTAAAACTCAAGGAATCGAAGTTTAATAAAAACAGGAGGAGATACGTGTGAGTGAACTAAACGTTAGTATCGTTACTCCAGATGGCCCTGTTTATGAAGGTAAAGCAAATATGGTTATCGCCAGAACCAAGGCCGGTGAACTCGGTATCTTACATGGTCACGTACCACTTGTAGCACCACTTAAAATCGATGTTGTTCGATTGAAGCAAGAGTCAGGTGAAGAATGGATTGCTGTTAATGGTGGCTTTATGGAAGTGAACGGCGAGGAAGTCAATATTCTGGCTGATACTGCCGAGCGTGAACAAGATATTGATATTGATCGTGCAGAGCGTGCGAAAACGCGTGCGGAAGAACGATTACAACAAGCTAAAGATCAAAAAGTGGATGAAATCATGGCTCAAGTTGCTTTGCAAAAAGCCATTAACCGAATTCACGCGAAAAAACATTAAATCTGTAAAGTCCCATTATTAAATGGGGCTTTTTCGTGTCTTTTTACTGCTTTTTTTGGTAAGATGAACAAGTGTTTATTTTCTTAATAAAGGTGTGTTTAATTTGTACAACGTTGTCATGGAACAACCAGCAACTATCATTATTTCTCATCTCTTGTTCATTGTTATCGTATTTTGGGCATTGCAAGCTGTTCGGTATGAGAAATTTATCAGTAAAAATCGAGTGATTCAAGCAAGGCTCTTATTTGCAATTCTCTCTATTGTTATTGGTTATTTATTAAGCAGTTTCTTCTTAGAGTTTTTATCAGCATTTAAGCAACTTACGCAATTACTTTAATGAAATGTTTAGAAATTGTGAAATCGGTAAATAAACATAGAGTATAGATTGTTTTTTAGTTAAATTATGTTGATATTTGAGTGGCAATGATGTTAAAATGATTTAGATGTGTATTAAATTCCATATAATTAAATTAAAAATAGATTTTTTGAAGTTTGACTAACGCGGAGGGATATATTTTGGAAAAAATGATTGTACGTGGAGGGAAAAAGCTAACTGGTAGCGTAAAAGTTGAAGGCGCGAAAAACGCTGTATTGCCAGTTATTGCTGCTACACTCCTTGCGAGTAAAGGTAAAAGTGTGTTAACAAATGTTCCTAGTTTATCGGATGTATATACAATTAATGAAGTGTTGAAGTACTTACAAGCAGATGTAACGTTTGAAGGCGATGTTGTGACTGTTGATGCAACAGGTGAAATTTCATCTGATGCTCCTTTTGAATATGTCCGTAAAATGAGAGCATCCATTGTTGTTATGGGTCCTTTATTAGCGCGTACAGGTAGTGCACGAGTTGCACTTCCAGGCGGATGTGCAATTGGTTCACGCCCTGTAGATCTTCATTTGAAGGGTTTTGAAGCTATGGGAGCCACGGTGAAAATCGAAAATGGATATATTGAGGCTACTGCTGACCGCTTAAAAGGTGCAAAAGTTTATTTAGATTTCCCAAGTGTTGGTGCAACTCAAAATATTATGATGGCGGCAACGCTTGCTGAAGGAACAACAGTTATTGAAAATGTTGCGAGAGAACCTGAAATTGTTGATTTAGCCAATTTCTTAAACCAAATGGGCGCACGTGTTATCGGAGCCGGTACAGAAGTTATTCGTATTGAAGGTGTACAAGAATTGACTGCAACAGAACATTCTATTATTCCAGACCGCATTGAAGCAGGCACTTTCATGATTGCAGCAGCCATTACACAAGGCAATATTTTTATTGAAGATGCTGTTCCAGAACATATTAGCTCGCTTATTGCTAAGCTTGAAGAGATGGGTGTGCAAATTATTGAAGAAGAAACCGGCGTTCGAGTTATTGGTCCGGAAAAATTAAAAGCTGTCGATGTTAAAACAATGCCGCATCCAGGGTTTCCAACAGACATGCAGTCGCAAATGATGGTCATTCAAATGCTTAGCGAAGGAACTAGCGTGATGACGGAAACAGTTTTTGAAAATCGTTTTATGCATGTGGAAGAGATGCGTCGTATGAATGCAGATATGAAAATTGAAGGGCATTCAGTTATTATTAATGGTCCTGCAAAGCTTCAAGGAGCTGAAGTTGCGGCAACAGATTTACGTGCTGCTGCTGCCCTCATTTTAGCTGGACTTGTTGCAGAGGGCTATACACAAGTAACGGAATTAAAATATTTGGATCGTGGTTATAATGACTTCCATGGTAAGTTGAGAAGCTTAGGCGCAGACATTGAACGTGTTTCAAATGAAGTTATTAATGAAACAGGGTTAGAAGCTATTTTTGCAAAATAATTGCTGAGTGAGAACTTTCTTCTGGAAAGTTCTTTTTTTATTTTAAAAAAAGTTTTCGACTAGAAGTAAATTATGCTATAATTCAAAATGTGAGAGTAGTGACTGTTAGACAACAGAGAAAGGGGTAATAAATTTTGGCTAAAGATGTTGGAATCGATTTAGGAACAGCTAATGTATTAATTCATGTAAAAGGTAGAGGTATCGTAATTAATGAACCCGCGGTAGTAGCCGTAAATAATAAAACTGGGGAAGTCTTGGCAGTAGGAACAGAAGCCTATAATATGGTTGGTCGTACACCAGGTGATATTACCGCCATTAAGCCAATGAAAGATGGCGTTATTGCAGACTTTGATATTGTTCAAGAAATGTTACGTTTCTTTTTACAAAAATTAAATCTAAAAACATTCTTTTCCAGACCACGTATTTTAATTTGTTGCCCAACAAATATTACTTCTGTGGAGCAAAAAGCAATCAGAGAAGTTGCTGAAAAAAGTGGCGGGAAACAAGTCTTTTTAGAAGAAGAACCGAAAGTTGCGGCAATTGGCGCAGGTATGGAAATCTTTGAGCCAAGTGGAAATATGGTTGTTGACATTGGTGGTGGGACAGCGGATATAGCAGTTCTATCCATGGGTGATATCGTAACAAGTCAGTCAGTCAAAGTTGCAGGTAACCAGTGGGATCAAGATATCCTTCAGTACATAAAACGAAAATACAATTTATTAATTGGTGAGAGAACTGCAGAAACATTAAAGATGACTATTGGAACTGCAGTAAAAGATTTGAAAAAAGAAACTATGGATATTCGTGGTCGCGATTTAGTTAGTGGACTGCCTCGAACGGTCACAGTATCAAGTGACGAAGTGGAAGAAGCATTGCACGAGTCATTGCAAAATATCATCCACTCTGCTAAACAAGTATTAGAAAAAACACCACCTGAATTATCCGCGGACATTATTGATCGAGGAATCATCATGACAGGTGGGGGTTCATTGCTCCATGGCTTAGCTGATTTAATGTCAGAAGAATTAAAGGTGCCAGTTTTAATTACTGAAAGTCCACTTGATGTTGTAGCAATTGGAACAGGAGTGCTTCTAGAATCACTAGGTAAAAAGAAACGCGGTTAGAAAGGTGCTAATTATGTTAGATATAAAGCAAATAAAAGAAATTTTGCCACATCGCTATCCATTTTTACTTGTTGATCGAGTTGTTGAAATGGAAGCCGGCAAACGAGTAGTAGCAATAAAAAATGTTTCTGTGAATGAACCCTTTTTCAATGGGCATTTTCCTGAATATCCTGTAATGCCAGGAGTTCTTATTGTTGAAGCATTAGCGCAGACTTGTGGAATTGCGATTGTGCAAGGTCCTGAAAACAAAGGGAAAATCGGTTTGTTTGCAGGAATCGATAAATGCCGTTTTAAACGTCAAGTTGTTCCTGGAGATCAGTTGAAATTAGAAGCTGAAATCACGCGATTGCGCGGGGCACTTGCTAAGGCAAATGTAAAAGCCACAGTTGAAGGCGATGTCGTTTGTGAAGCCGAGATTATGGTTGCACTAAGCGACGCTGAATAATGATAGAGAAGAGTCTAACCTTAAAAAGTTAGGCTTTTCTTATGCTATAAATTTCTGTAGTTATTGTAGCACGAAATAAAAAAAATGAAAAATACCTAAAATGATAATTTAAAGGGGTAAAAAGTTTTGAAAATAAAAAAATACGTAAGAAAATCAATTGATTTTGACATTTTAGTTGCTCAAAATGTAATTTTAATGTTTTTACAAAAAAAGTGAGGTCTTGTATGATAGTTCAAAATTAGGAAATGAGGTATTTTGAGAATGATAAATCAAGTAACGATTGTAGGCAGACTTACGAAGGACCCCGAATTGCGCATAACTTCTGATGACAAAGTGGTACTAAATTTCACTTTGGCATTAAATCGATTTGGAAAAGCGAAGCGCTTTGATCAGGACGCTGATTTTGTGCCGTGTGTCGCATGGGGAAGAAGAGCAGAAGAAATGTGTAATTACTGCGAAAAGGGAATGTTAATTGGACTTGTGGGGGAGTTGCAAACAAGAAGTTATGTCAATAAAGATGAAAATCGAATTTATGTCATGGAAGTGTTAACTAGAAAAATAAGGTACTTAAATTCCAATAGACCGAATTTTCTAGAGAAATCCTCCACAGAAACAACACAATAATCTAAGCAGTTGCAATGGTTTAAAGCCACATGCAAATATGTGTGTGGTTTTTCCGCTATCAGTATAGGACTTCAACAGCTTTTATGGTAAACTAAAGTATAATCTTCAATAAAACAGGAGTTAGAAATTATGACCGCAAAAAATGTTGAAATCTTAGGAATCCCCTTTATACATACAACACAAGCTGATTTCATAAGGCAACTTTTACAAGATTCTTTAGAACATAAAAAGCGCTTTGTCGTGACGGCGAATCCTGAAATCGTGATGAACACGAGAAGTGATGCTGACTTTAAGCAAATTGTGTTAAAGGCGGATTATATTACGCCGGATGGTGTTGGAATTATTATGGCCGCTAAGCGTCAAGGAAGCCCGCTACCTGAACGGGTGACGGGATTTGATACGATGCAAGGTGTTTTAAAGGAAGCTTCACATCATGGCTTAAAAGTGTATTTTTTAGGCGCTAAGCCAGAAGTGAATGAGGCACTTAAAGAAAAATTGAAGAATAGTTTTCCTAAACTAACAGTGGCCGGTTGTAGACATGGCTATTTTAACTTGAAAGAAAGTGCGGAAATTGCTCAAGAAATTAAAGCATCCAATGCTGATTTTATTTTTGTGGCATTAGGATCGCCAGCACAAGAGAAATGGATTATGTCGCACTTCAGTATGTTTGAAAAAGGGATATTTATGGGTGTAGGAGGTTCTTTTGATATTTTGTCTGGAACAATTAAAAGGGCCCCAAAAATCATTATAAAACTCCGAATTGAGTGGATATATCGCTTTGTAACTAATCCATCAAGATGGCGTCGTTTTTTTGCAATTCCGCAATTTATGCGAGCTGTAAATCGTGAAAATAAGAGGGTGCGAAAATGAGAATTCAAGGCGCGAAACTTTTTAAAGTAAGTCTACCACTTAACGAGCCATTTCGAACAAGTTATGGCATTTTGGAGGAGAAAACATTTTTTCTTATAAAATTAGTGGATGAAAATGGAATGGCTGGATACGGAGAGCTAGACGCGTTTCTTTTGCCAGATTATACCGAGGAAACATTAGATACAGCTGCATACATTATTCGAACGATTTTACTCCCAGGGCTGAAAAGAAAAACGCTAACAAAGCCAAGTGATGTACGTGAACTTTTTTCTTGGATAAAAGGGAATGAAATGGCTAAAGCTGCGATTGATTCGGCGTGCTATGATTTGTTTGCTAAGCGTAGTCGCGTTTCGCTAGCTGCCTATTTAGGTGCGAAGCGAAGGGTAGTTCCAGTTGGCGTGAGTATTGGTATTCAAAACTCGGCGTCAGAACTGGTTTCGCTTGTTCAGAAATATGTAGACGAGGGATATAAACGTGTGAAGGTGAAAATTAAACCGGGTTCAGACTTGGAATTTTTACAAGCAGTACGATTGAATTTTCCGGACTTAATTCTGATGGCCGATGCCAATTCGGCTTATACACGTGCTGAAACGTCGCTTTTTCAAAAGATGGATGAACTTCGTCTTGCCATGATTGAGCAGCCTTTTGGCGTGCGTGATTTAGCGGATCATGCCTTTTTACAAAAACAAATTCGAACACCTATTTGTTTGGATGAAAATATTCGTTCTACAGCAGATGTATTTCAAGCGCATGAGTTTGGTAGTGCGAAAGCAATTAATCTCAAGATGGCGCGTGTCGGTGGTCATACTGAGGCGCTTGAAATCACGAAGTTTTGTAAGCAAAACGGACTAATTGTATGGTGCGGAGGGATGTTTGAGGCAGGAGTCGGACGTGCGCATAATTTGGCACTGGCAGCTCGGGAAGAATTTCAGTTTCCAGGAGATATTTCAGCTACCAAACGTTATTTTAAACATGATATAATAAAAGAGAATTTTGAACTTGTAGATGGAGAAATTGAAGTTCCGCGTGGTCCCGGGCTTGGAGTTCAAATAGACGAGAAAAACTTGCAACGATTTACACAAGCCGAATGGGAGATTTTGCTAGGTTAGAGAATGGAGCTGAAACAGATTTGTTCATATGGGGTATCGTAACTTTTTTGATGGGGGTTATTTTAATTCCAATTGTGCGTAAATTTGCAATTTGGATAGGTGCGGTCGATGCGCCGCGGGAACGACACAGCCATAAAAAGGTGACACCGACACTTGGTGGGCTTGCAATTTTTATAAGCTTTTCAATCGGTTTTTTTCTAGCGCCAATTGATAAAACGGGCTTTTTACCAGTATATATAGGGGCTTTAATCATTATTGCTACGGGAATTATTGACGATATTATTGAATTGTCACCTAAGCTGAAGCTTCTAGGGCAGCTACTTGCAGCGTTTTGTGTAACGGTTTGGGGAAATGTTGTTATTGAATTTATTAATGTTCCGTTTTATGGACAACTCGATTTTGGTTGGTTGGCGATTCCGATTTCTATGATTTGGATTATTGCTATTATAAATGCGTTAAATTTAATTGATGGTCTTGACGGGCTTTCAAGTGGGATTTCAATCATTGCATTAATGACAATCGCTGGTATGGCACTTATTTTAAACGATGCGTTTGTAGCTCCAGTTGCGTTGCTTCTCGTTGCAGCGGTTTTGGCCTTTCTACTTTTCAATTTTCCTCCAGCCTCGATTTTTATG
Source organism: Listeria sp. ILCC792 (assembly GCF_900186135.1). Taxonomy (NCBI): domain Bacteria; kingdom Bacillati; phylum Bacillota; class Bacilli; order Caryophanales; family Listeriaceae; genus Listeria; species Listeria sp. ILCC792. The sequence continues at coordinate 115,999 of NZ_FYBO01000004.1, read as the reverse complement.
GGGGATACTGGCGCGCTTTTTCTAGGTTATATGATAGCGGTGCTTTCGCTAATGGGGTTTAAAAATGTTACCTTTATTTCGCTATTAGTACCACTTATCATCCTAGGGGTACCGCTTTCCGACACGTTTTTTGCCATCATTCGTCGGTTGAAAAAAAGAACGCCGATTTCTGCAGCAGACCGCTCGCATATTCACCACCGACTCATGGCGCTGGGCTTCACTGAACGGCAAACAGTTCTGCTCATCTATTGTATGGCGCTTCTATTTTCGCTTACTGGATTTGTATTTTCGTTCTCAACGACATGGGGCTCTGTTATCCTCCTTGCATTACTTCTCGTATGTATTGAGATTGTTGTCGAATTTATCGGGCTTATCGGTGAGGATTATCGTCCTGTTTTAAATGTACTTCAAAAAATTCATCGAAAACGAAAATAACCCTAAGCCGTGTGAGGCTCAGGGTTATTTTTATCATTATTCGCTACTAGAAGATGAACTATCATTTGGATCTTTGTAAGGTGCAGCGTTTGGGAAAGGGGAAGTGATGCTTAGTTCATTTGCAAACTCATTTGCAACACTTTCCACAGAATTCTCATCAAGAGCGTAATAGTATACGCCGTTTTGCGGAGAATCTTGCCCTTCTAAGTTTAGAGATTTCATTTCAATTGAATTGGTCATACCGAATTTTGCAATAGAAAGCATTTGATTAAATGTTAGGTTCGTTTTCATATTTTCGCCAACAGCGTCAATGATGCTTGAGTATTTATTGATGGATGAGAATTTTGTAGCTTCTTCAACGATGGCTTCAATAATTAATTGCTGGCGTTTTCCACGTTCAATATCATTATCAATATGGCGTGTTCTAGCAAGAGCCAGCGCTTCTTCCCCGTTTAAACGTTGCTTACCTTTTTCGAGTGTGATTGCGCCAGCTTCATCTTTTGAGTTTTGTTCTGTAAAGGAAACAGGAACATCAACAGTGATGCCGCCAAGGGCATCGATAATCTTAAGGAAAGCATCGAAGTCAAAACGAACATAGTAATCAATTGGAATTTGGAATTTTTCTTCGACGGTTTGCATAGTTAGCTCAGGACCGCCATAAGCGTGAGCAGCATTTATTTTTGTATATTTGTCAATGCCTTTTTTGTCTGATTGAATATGAACATAGGAGTCTCTAGGGATGCTGGTCATTTCTACACGAGCATCTTTAACGTTTACTGTGGCTAAAATAAGTGAATCGCTTCGAGGATTACCATCAGAGGCGCGTTTTTCGCTTGTGTCGACACCGATAATTAAAACAGAAAAACTATCTTTAATCGGATCAATATCTTTTGTTCTTAAAGTTGAAGCCTGCCCGTTTCGGACGTTATCGTATGAATTATCTGCAGCTAATTTTGTTTTGCTAAATAAGAAAGTACCATATCCTACACCAACTAAAATGACAAGCATAATTGGTATGAGTATCCAGTAAAGTATCCTGCGACGGCGTTTGTATTTGGTTGCACGCTGGCGACCGTTAAAGCCATTATCCATTATCTTTTTCTCCTTAAAATGTCGTTTTCATTTGCTAACAACAAACATAAACATAATTGTACCATTTATAAGCAACCAGTTTGTTACATAAAATTTAAGATTTCCTAAATTTTAGCTGTCTTTTGAAATTATAGTACTCATCTTTACATTATACCTAACTATTTATGAAAAAAACATCGAAAACATACAAGCTTTCAAAAATGTAATATAAATGAAAGCTTACTTTTGGCTAAAATAAAACTTGTAAATAAAAATTGGGCTTACATTTTGTGTGTAAAGATCAAGCTCCGAAGTTTTGGTAGTGAGCTTAAAACCAAGCTTTTCTAGTAGGAAAATAGAAGCTGTGTTTTCAGGGAGAACTTTTGCAGAAACACCAGAAAAGGTTAAACAGTTTTGAATTTGTTTGAAAAAAGCCTTTAATAATTCTGTCATAAAACCGTTGTTCCAAAATTCTTTAGCAAGCTCATAACCAACTTCGAGAGTATTATCTAATGAATTGAATTCATTAATGCCAAGTGAGCCGATAATTCGATTGTTAAAAAAGATTGTATAACGGCAAGCATGTGGTTCTGCTTCAATGGCTTTTATCATTTCCTCGGCTTGACGGACAGTTGTAAATTGTTCGATATTCATGTATTCAGCGACTTCCATATCTGACCAAATTGTAAATAAAGCAGGTGCATCAATGATTGACGTTCGCTTCATCTGCAATCTATCTGTTTGAATGATAGCTGGAAGAGCCTGAAAAAAATCTGTACGCATTTAATTAAACATCCTTCTCACGATATTTTTGTTCTCCTTCTGTACAAGAAACTTGTCCACTAGAAATTTCTGTTAGCCATGCTTTAAAAGAAGATAAATCATCTTGGTCAACAAACACAGATAACGTTACCATTTCTGTAAACTGCTTATCCATAAGCTGGTAATTTCTTTGCTCTAGAAGATTTTCAAATTTACCTAGTTGACTATACTCGATTGTAAAATGAACAATAGTAGCTAATTTGCGTTCCACTATACCAATTTCATCACAAGTTTTGCTAACAGCGCCACCATAAGCGCGAACTAAACCGCCAGCACCTAACTTTGTACCGCCAAAATAACGAGTGACAACAGCCACAACGTTTTTTAGCTGTCGTTTTTTCAACACTTCAAGCATTGGAACGCCAGCTGTTCCGCTTGGTTCCCCGTCATCATTCGCTTTTTGGAATTCATCTCTCGCACCAATAAGGTAGGCAGAGCAATTATGAGTAGCATTCCAATGTTCTTTTTTTATTTGCGCAATGAAATTTTGAGCCGTGGTCTCATCTTCTGCTCGTGCAATATAACAAATAAAGCGTGATTTTTGTATAATCGTTTCGCATTCGCCTTGTTCTTTAATCGTTAAATATTGTTCTAACATAGTTTCCTCCTAACAAAATAGAAGTTCATAGTTGCTTTCATTTTAGCCGAAATAAAGTAGCTTGTATATAATTTTTTTTAGCAAAGATATCCTTCTTGATGAAGCGGGATTAAATTCATGTTATAATAAATTATACTATTACTTTAGATAGAGATATTGCTGAAAATATCTTTTCATATAGGCAAAATGAAACATATCTTCAGAGTGGAAAAGGATAATGAATAGCAGTAATAGAATTTGTTTTAAGAGCAGATGAAGGAAACTTACTATAGGTGTATTTAAGGGGATACTTTAGGGCTAGAAAACCAACAATGATTACAAACGGTAAATGAATTTTGGTTAAATCAGAGGAGGAAGTATTTATATGACTCTCAAAATTATGATTGTCGACGATCACCAATTGTTTCGCGAAGGAATTAAACGAATTTTAGAGTTAGAAGACTCGTTTGATGTCATTGCAGAAGCAGAAAATGGAAAAAATATCGTTGCGAAAGTTAGAGAATACAAACCAGATATCGTCCTAATGGATATTAACATGCCAACAGTTAACGGCTTAGATGCAACAGAAATGTTAGTAAGACAATTTCCAAGTATTAAAGTAATCGTATTAACTATCCATGATTCAGATGAATATGTTACCGAAGCTCTTCGCTCCGGTGCAGTGGGGTATTTACTAAAAGAAATGGATGCAAAAGAACTTGTGGATGCCATTAAAATTGTAGATGCGGGCGGCGCATACATTCACCCTAAAGCTGCAATTAAGCTTATTCGTGAATATCGCCATTTAGCAAGCACAAATACAGCGCAAGGCATTTATGGTTATCAACAACCCGAAGTGAAAATGCCACTCCATATTTTAACGCATAGAGAATGCGAAGTTCTCCAATTACTTACAGATGGAAAAAGTAACCGTGGTATTGGAGAAACTCTATTTATAAGTGAAAAAACGGTTAAAAACCACGTTAGCAGTATTTTGCAAAAAATGAAAGTGAACGATAGGACGCAAGCTGTTGTAACAGCCATAAAAAATGGCTGGGTTTACATCCGTTAAAAGGTTCAGGGGGAAGCCATGTCAAAAGAAAAAATTGCAATTGTCACAGATAGCACAGCCTATATACCAGCCGAATTGATTGAAAAGTACCAAATTCATGTGGTGCCTCTTTCGGTCATCATTGATGGCGTTGCCTATAAAGAAGAAGTAGAATTAAGTACAGCCGATTTTTATAAAAAGGTAAAAGAATCAACTAATTTCCCTACGTCTTCACAGCCCGCGCCAGGGGACTTCATTACACTTTTTGAAACCCTCAAGCAAGAAGGTTATAACAAAGTGCTTACTATCCACTTAACAAGTGGAATTAGTGGGACCTACCAAAATGCAGTGACTGCAGGCAACTCGGTTGACGGCATTGAAGTTATCGGCATTGATTCGGGAATTGCTTGCATGGCTCAAGGCTCAATCGTATTAAGTGCCGCTCAAATGGTTGCGGAAGGAAAAAACGTATCCGAAATTTTAGCGCACATCGAAGCCATTCAAAATACCATGGATGCGTATTTCATGGTTGATGATTTAAATACTTTACAGCGCGGCGGACGCTTAACGGGAGCTCAGGCTATCATCGGAAGCTTGTTGCAAATCAAGCCGATTTTGCATTTCCAAGATAAACAAATCGTTCTTTTTGAGAAAGTGCGCACGCAAAAAAAAGCATTGAAGCGGATTGAAGAAGTCCTGCAAGAAGCAGTTCAAAAAAAAGAGGCGGAACAAGCTTATGTTATTCATGGAAATGCGCCTGAAAAAGGGCAAAAATGGTTAGATGAGTTACAAAGCATGTTTCCAGAAGTTGAATTCCACCTCAGCTATTTCGGCCCAGTTATCGGCACGCACTTAGGCGAGGGAGCACTAGGCCTCACATGGTCAATTAAATAAACTTAAAAACTTGGTGATTTAGATCACTGAGTTTTTTTGTATAAAAAAGTTGGGTTGGCAGCGGAAATCATATTTTGCGGTACAGGAAATCATGTTTTTCACTAAGACAAAACCGTATTTTTACCCCTCGAAAAAGTGGTTTTAGCTTCTGCAAAGAAAACGAAAATAAGGTATAACTAAGTGGACGAGGTGATTTATGGCAAAAGGTATTTTATATTTCGAAAACGAGGTAACGCATCTGGAAAATTATGAGGCGCTGCCAAGTATCGTTGAAACAGATGTGAGCCCATTTTGCTTTAGGTGCGGGAATAATCAAGCTGAGCGTTTTGCGAATTTGCCTAGCAATGAACGGTATTGCAGAAATTGTCTGCTAATGAAACGAGTGAGCAGCTTACAGAAATTTTATTATCAAAAGCCAGCAGAAACAGAACGAATTTATTTTGAGGCACCGTTAATGTGGGAAGGTGTGCTTTCGTTTGCGCAACAAAGGGGAGCTGACGCGATATTAAATGCTATTCAAGAGCAGAAATCACTTTTGTTATGGTCTGTCGCAGGATCAGGTAAAACGGAAATGATGTTTCAGGGCATTGAAGCGGGTCTCGAAAAGGGCTTGCGAATTTGTTTAGCATCACCGCGAGTAGACGTATGCATTGAACTGGCGCCACGTTTGCAAGATGTTTTTCCTGATGTTCCACAAGTATGCCTTTACGGGGATTCAGAGGCAGTTTTCAACAATGAAACGTTTGTCATTGCAACAACACATCAATTGATGCGCTTTTATCGCTACTTTGATTTGATATTTATTGATGAAGTCGATGCCTTTCCATACGCCAAAGATCCTTGCCTTGAATACACGGTTCGAAAAGCGGGTAGCGAAGGAGCTATCCAAATCTTTGTGACGGCAACGCCAGAAAGAAAATGGCAACAGGAGTGCTTGATAGGAAAACGCAACTACGTAAAAATTCCAGCGAGGTATCACGGCTTTCCGTTACCTGTGCCACATAATTGCTGGATTGGAGATTGGCAAAAACAGCTAAATAAAAAACGGATTTCCAAAAAAGTTTTAACTTGGATAATGCGCTATGCAAAATTAAAGAAGCCCATCTTAATTTTCTTCCCAAAAATCGATGTTATGTTTGAATTTAGTGAAGTTATGAAACGATACGGATTTGAGCAGTTGACTACAGTCCATTCAGCGGACAAGCTACGCAAGGAAAAAGTGCAACAACTACGAGATGGAGCTATCCAAATTTTACTTACGACGACTATTTTAGAACGCGGCGTGACATTTGCAGATGTACAAGTAGCTGTTTTTGGTAGCGAGGGTTCAATTTTCACTGAAGCGGCACTGGTTCAAATAGCGGGAAGAGTTGGAAGGAAGCGAGATTTTCCGGCAGGTGAAGTTTGTTTTTTTCATTTTGGAAAAACAAACGAAATGATGCGAGCTATTCAACATATTAAACTTATGAATAAAATCGGGTGGGAAGAAGGGCTGCTTGGTGACAAATAAATGCTGCATTTGCTACCAACGAATTGAACGAGAATTTACTTGGCAGACATTACTATCTCCGTACAAAAAAAGCCTGATGTGCTCAAATTGCCGTGAAGAGTTTATTTGTGAGGAGTTGAGTGCGGAAAATAAAATAGTCCTTTTTAAGAAATCGATTTTTGTTGAAGAATTGCTAGAACGATTTTTAAAACTAGGTGATTATGCATTAGTTGGGGTCTTTAGTGAGTTGATAGCCGAAATCTATAGTTTTGATAAGTTACTGTATATTGAAACGGAAAAAATAAACGATGATTTAGGCTATAATCCTGAGCTAGAAGTGTTAAAGCAAGCGGGACTTGAGGTTGCTCACGTAACTAAAATGGATGAGGTTGCTTATTTAAATATATTCACTATTGTAGAATGGGAAAAGGAGCGTGAGCAAGAATTCATTGGAAAATATTGTATAAAAAGTGTTGAAGAGATTTACTTTACTGCTTTATTCGGAAAATAGTTGAAAATGAGGTTTGTTTTTTAGAAAAAGTGGAATGAATTAGTAAAGTAGGAGAAGACGAAAATTCCGTATTTGCCTAAGTAAATATTTGCAAAAAGTGGCATTATACCTTAGACTAGAAGTAAGAAGAGAAGCTTCTTCTTCGAAAGAATTTTTGTTTTATCCCAAAGGAGGAATTACAATGCTTAAGTACAACATTCGTGGTGAAAATATTGAAGTAACAGAACCGATTCGTAATTACGTTGAGAAGAAAATCGATAAACTCGAACGTTATTTTACAGAGGTTCCAGATGCAAATGTGCATGTGAATTTAAAAGTTTACTCTGATAAAAATGCAAAGGTTGAAGTAACAATTCCTCTCCCAAATCTTGTTCTTCGTGCTGAAGAAACAAGCGGAGATTTATATGCAAGTATTGATTTGATTGCAGATAAATTAGAAAGACAAATCCGTAAACATAAAACAAAAGTGAATCGTAAAATGCGTGATAAAGGTGCACAACAAGACTTCTTTGCTTTTGGAGAAGTTAGTGAAAGCGCACCAGATGAACATGAATCTGATTTAGAAATTGTACGTACAAAACAATTTGATTTGAAACCAATGGATAGTGAAGAAGCGGTACTTCAAATGAATCTGTTAGGGCATAGCTTTTATGTTTATACAGATGCTGAATCTGATGGTACAAATATCGTTTACCGTCGTAAAGACGGAAAATATGGTTTGATTGAAACAAATTAATTTGAAATTAAAACGTCCTGCCACATCGAGCAGGACGTTTTTTATTTATTTAGTTCCTAAAAATGGACCGTATGCGTTTGCGAATCCATTGTTATAAAGGACGCCGTTTTTATCTTTACCGACATCCCAATTTGCGGACCAGGTCATGAGTCCTTTAAGTGGGGTGCCGTCAGCTTTCAATTGGTTGAAGGCATCGTAAACGTTTTGTGGATTTATGACGTAGCCGGTTGCGGCAGCATCGTTATTGGCTGGAAGACCTAAGACTAATTTGTTGGCAGGAATTTTAAGGAAGCCGCGTGTTCCGTGAATCAACGAATCGGACATGTAGTATAAAAATTCTTTTTTGAGGGTATCATTGTTTTGCGCAATCCATTGGTTCGTTTCGTCCACCCAGACGCCATCGCCACCTTGGTTGTATAGTTGTGGTGCGATGTAGTCATAATAGCCATTTAGGGAAGTAATATACGTTTCGTAGGCACCGCCTGGTTTTAAGTAAGGGAATTCAGGCGCCATTGTAATCATGAAGTTTTTTCCTTCTGTCGCGTAATGGTTTTTTACTATTTTTAGTGCCGCGGGAATAACGGTTTGATTGTTTCCTGCCGTGATGGCAGTTTGTTCCAAGTCGATATCTAGGCCGTCAAAGCCGTATGTTTCAACTTGACGAATAATTTCATTTGCGAAGGCCTGCTCGTCGCCAGTTTGCAGTTGGACGTGCCCATCAGCACCGCCGAGAGCTAAAAGTACAGCTCGTCCTTGTTTATTTAGGTCCGCGACTTGGGCGCGAAATTCGTTATCTGTTTGGCCAACTGGTTTGAATGTTGGAATGCGGTTAACGCCATCGCCTTTCATAAAGGCAACAGGAATGACATTGTAAGCTGAGTTTACATCTTTTAACGCGATGTCTGCTGATGTGCCTTGTTTGTAGCCATCATTTCCAGTTGATTTCCAACTATGCCAATAACCTACGAGTACTTGTTTGCTTGTAAGGTCTGGCATGATTGTGGCATCATCTGTTATTGCTTTGGCTGTTTCGCCTCCCGTAAAGCTAAGTCCAATTGCAACAATACCTGCTAAAACACTTCCTGCTATCCATCTTCTTTTTTGAGTTAACATAAAAACCCTCCTTCTTTTTGTACGCGCTTACATTTGTGAGCGCGATTTGGTCGTGCTCTTGAAAATACCCGAGGAAATCGAGGCTAAACATGGAAAAATAAGATATATATTAATATGGTATAGACCAAATTGCAGTGAAAGAAGTTATAAGTAGTTTTTTTATGTGAACCAAAAAAACAAAATTTTTTTCAGGAAGTTAAACTTTTTCACACAATATCCACATCTATTTTGGGTATAAGGTGTTATAATGGTTGGTAGCTTATAAATCGGGGTATAAATAATCAATCCTATTTTCAATTTTGGAGAATAAGTGATAAAATTAATAAGTGTATCTTGTATAAGATAATCTGGAAATTTAAAATAGAGGTAGCAGTCAATTTATGTGGAGGAGAATCAATTATGGCAGGAATGTTAAAAAAGATTTTTGAATCGGGTAAAAGAGATATCAAATATCTTGAAAAGAAAGCCGATCAAATTGAAGCACTGGCTGATGAAACAGCGGCGCTTTCAGACGACGATCTTCGAGCAAAAACAGTAGAATTCAAGGAACGTGTGCAAGCAGGTGAAACTTTAGATGATATTCTAGTTGAAGCTTTTGCTGTTGCGCGTGAAGGTGCAAAACGTGCGCTTGGCATGTATCCATTCCGTGTTCAACTTATGGGTGGTATTGTTATTCATGAAGGTAACATTGCAGAGATGAAAACCGGGGAAGGTAAAACTTTGACGGCGACGTTACCGGTTTATTTAAATGCGCTTTCTGGTGAAGGTGTCCACGTTGTTACGGTCAATGAATACTTATCACAACGTGACTCGGAAGAAATGGGCGTGTTGTACAACTTTTTAGGTCTCTCGGTTGGGTTAAATTTAAATGCACTTTCTAGCGAGGAGAAACGGGAACAATACGCGTGTGACATCACGTATAGTACGAATAATGAATTAGGTTTTGATTATTTACGTGACAACATGGTGGTTTATAAAGACCAAATGGTACAAAGACCGCTTTCGTTCGCGATTATTGATGAAGTTGACTCGATTTTAGTTGATGAGGCGCGTACACCGCTAATCATTTCGGGTGAAGCTGAAAAATCGAATGTTTTATATGTTCGCGCAGACACTTTTGTGACGACTTTGACGGAGGAGAAAGACTATACGGTTGATATTAAAACAAAATCTGTCAATTTAACCGAAGAAGGTATGGCACGTGGTGAAAAATATTTTGATGTTGAGAACTTGTATGATTTAGAAAATACTGTTTTGCTGCATCATATTGCGCAAGCGCTGAAAGCAAACTACACGATGGCGCTTGATGTGGATTACGTGGTTCAAGATGATGAAGTTCTAATTGTTGACCAATTTACGGGTCGTATTATGAAAGGTCGTCGTTTCAGTGAAGGTTTACACCAAGCTTTAGAGGCGAAGGAACATGTGACGATTCAAAATGAGTCGAAAACGATGGCGACGATTACGTTCCAAAACTATTTCCGTATGTATAAAAAATTGGCGGGGATGACGGGTACGGCGAAAACGGAAGAAGAAGAATTCCGCGATATTTATAATATGCGTGTTATTGAAATTCCAACGAACCGCCCAATTGTTCGTGATGATCGCCCAGACTTGATTTATACATCAATTGATGCGAAATTTAATGCGGTTGTGGAAGATATTGCTGAGCGCCATGCGAAAGGGCAACCTGTTCTTGTTGGTACTGTGGCAATTGAAACATCTGAATTGATTGCGAGCAAGTTGAAACGCAAAGGGATTCGCCATGACGTCTTGAATGCGAAACAACATGAGCGCGAAGCGGATATTATTATGAATGCAGGGAAACACGGCGCGGTTACTATCGCAACGAATATGGCCGGTCGTGGTACAGATATTAAACTTGATGAGGAAACGGTTGCGGCGGGTGGTTTAGCTGTAATTGGTACGGAACGTCATGAGTCACGTCGTATTGATAATCAGTTGCGTGGTCGTTCGGGTCGTCAAGGGGACCCAGGGGTGACACAATTTTATCTTTCGATGGAAGATGAGTTAATGCGTCGCTTTGGCTCTGACAACATGAAGAGTATGATGGAACGCTTCGGAATGAATGAGGAAGCGATTCAAAGCAAGATGGTTAGTCGGGCGGTTGAGTCTGCACAAAAACGTGTTGAAGGAAACAACTTCGATTCTCGTAAACAAGTTCTTCAGTATGACGATGTTTTACGTCAACAACGTGAAGTGATTTATAAACAGCGTTATGATGTTATTACAGCGGAAAATGGCTTGCGTGAAATTATTGAAAAAATGATTGAACGTGCGGTTCATTATGTTGTCATTTCAAATGCTTCGTCGCATGAGGCTGAAGAAGATTGGAATTTACAAGGTATTGTGGATTATGTGGATGCGAATTTACTTCATGAAGGCGCGATTACGGTAGATGATTTACAAGGTCGTATCACGGAAGACATTGAAGCCTTTATTTTAGAAAAAATTAAAGAAGCTTATGACGAAAAAGAGCAGCTTTTACCTGAAGAAGAATTTAATGAGTTCCAAAAAGTTGTTCTGCTTCGTGTTGTGGATACGAAATGGGTTGACCACATTGATGCGATGGATCACCTTCGTGACGGGATTCATTTGCGTGCGTATGGTCAAATTGATCCGCTTCGTGAGTATCAATCGGAAGGTTTCGCGATGTTTGAGGCAATGATTTCTTCAATCGATGAAGATGTTGCACGCTACATCATGAAAGCTGAAATTAGACAGAACCTTGAACGTGAGCAAGTGGCGAAAGGGGAAGCTGTTAATCCGGATGAAGGGAAGCCAGAAGCGAAACGCAAGCCAGTTGTTAAGGGTGAGGAAATCGGACGTAACGATCTTTGTCCTTGTGGCAGCGGTAAGAAATATAAAAATTGTCATGGTAAGGAAGCATAAAAATCTCGGGGCGCTATTTTGGCGCTCCTTTTCTTCGGAAAAAATGTTCTGGCTTTATGCTCTTGATTTTTATATACTAAAATAAGTTTAGAATAATAAAAAAAGGTGGAAATAACTATGGAATTAGCAGAAATTCGTAATTCGCTTGAGAAAACGGCGAGCCAAATCACAGACTTTAGGGGGTCTCTTTGACTTAGAAACGATGGAGGTGCGCATTGCGGAGTTGGAAGATCAAATGCTCGATCCAAATTTTTGGAATGATCAACAGGCGGCGCAAAAAGTTATCAATGAGTCGAATGGTTTGAAAGAGGTTTACAATGCTTTTCATAAATTAGAAGAAGAACAGGAAAATTTAGAGGTGAGCTTGGAGCTCCTTCGTGAGGAAGCGGATGCTGATTTGCAAAATGAGCTGGAAGCGGAACTCATGACGTTTGTAAAAGAGCTTGATGAGTTTGAACTCAAGCTTATGTTAAGTGATCCTTATGATAAAAATAATGCAATTTTAGAGCTTCATCCTGGGGCTGGTGGTACGGAATCACAAGACTGGGGTTCGATGCTTTTACGTATGTATCAACGTTTTGCGGAGAAAAAAGGCTTCAAGGTGGAGACGCTGGATTATCAGGCGGGCGACGAAGCGGGGATCAAAAGCGTTACGCTACTCATTAAAGGGCATAATGCTTATGGTTATTTAAAAGCTGAGAAAGGCGTGCATCGTTTGGTGCGGATTTCGCCATTTGATTCATCTGGTCGTCGCCATACGTCTTTTGTGTCGATTGATGTGATGCCTGAAATGGATGATGATATTGAAATTGAAGTGCGGACGGAAGATTTGAAAATTGATACGTACCGCGCGACGGGTGCTGGTGGTCAGCATATTAATACGACGGATTCTGCTGTGCGGATGACGCATATGCCTTCTGGAATTGTGGTTACTTGCCAGTCGGAACGTTCGCAATTGAAAAACCGGGAACAGGCGCTTAAAATGCTTAAGGCAAAGCTTTATCAAAAAGAGCAAGAGGAGAAAGAGGCAGAGCTAGCAGAAATTCGCGGAGAACAAAAGGAAATCGGCTGGGGTAGCCAAATTCGCTCGTATGTTTTCCACCCATATTCGATGGTGAAGGATCACAGGACGAATGTGGAAACGGGGAATACACAAGCTGTCATGGACGGTGAGTTGGATGAATTCGTGAATGCATATTTGCGTTCGCGCATTCAATAAGGCGGGTGTTCGTATGACTAAAAAACGAAATCGCGCGCCGAGAAAATTGTGGCTTATGAAAACGCTAGATTATTTGTATGTTGTTTTGGGGGCAGCCTTTATTGCGATAGCCTTTAATGTGCTGTTGCTCCCCAATCACATTGCTTCTGGCGGCGTAAGTGGTATTAGTACAATTGTGAATTATTTGACGGGATGGACGCCAGCTTTTATCCAGTGGGCGCTCAATATTCCGCTTTTCATTGCGGGTGTATTCTTTTTGGGCTACCAATTTGGGATTAAAACATTTATAGGAACGATGACCATTCCGCTCTTTGTTTATCTGTCACAGGATTTTGCTCCGTGGACGCACGAACCGCTTATCGCTGCTTTGTTTGGCGGCATTTTAGTGGGCTTCGGGCTTGGAATTGTCTTTCGCGGGAAGGCTTCCACTGGTGGGACTGATGTCCTTGCCCAAATTGTGCATAAATACTTCCATCTGTCGCTAGGCATCTGTGTGGCAATCATTGATGGGCTTGTCGTGATTTCGGCGATGTTTGTCTTTAGTATTGAGTCGGGCCTCTACGCCTTAATTGCCTTGTTCGCGACTAGCAAAACAATCGATTTGGTTCAAGTCGGTTTAAACCAGTCCAAAACGGTGCTTATTATTTCTGAAAATCAAGAGGAAATTAGGCAGGCGATTTTATTCAAAATTGATAGAGGGATTACGCGTCTTTCTGCTAAAGGCGGTTATACCGAAGATGAAAAGCAAATTTTGCTTTGTGTGATTTCACAACGAGAGTTTCCGAAGCTGAAAGAAGTGGTGAAGGAAATTGATGCCAACGCGTTTGTTGTTGTGATGAGCGCTAGTGAAGTGATGGGTGAAGGTTTTACGGTGTAACGCGATATGGATGACAAACGGCAATCTTCGCTGTTAAAGCCTGTATTCCGCTCCCTTTTGCCTAGAGTTTTACTGTTTGTCAGTAGCTGAGTATGGTGCGGTGAGCGGCTTGCTAAAAAAGGTGTAACTAATACAAGTGATTAGTTACACCTTTTTTATATAACAGATATATGACAGAAAGCATCTGTGCATATGCAAACAAGTTGAGGTAGTAAGGAAGACTGGTCTATCCCAATCGTTGGAAACTGTAATCATTTTTAATCTGGCTGTAATGTTATTTTGAGGGGAAAAAGGATACAATAGGAGCAGTGGAAAGAGGGACCATGTAGATGGTTTTTAATGTGCCTAAAAATAGGTTGTAATTCCAACTCAAAACGAAACTCAAAAATTTAGTTTTTAAACATACGAAAAAGTTCTTTATAAGTTAACAAATGAGATTGTCACAGGCTGAAATATAACTGTAATGCAATTAACCTACTGATGAAAAACTAGGATGTTATAATAGACTTTGTGTTGAAGTGTATCCGGCACAGCATAACAGTTTTATGTCAAAGGTTATCATTGCATTACCTTACAAATGACGCTTTATTAAGAAAGGCAAATTAGGTGATAAAATGATATTGATGGAAGACGTGTATAAGAAGTACCCAAACGGCATTACTGCTGCTAATGGTCTAAATATCAAAATTGACCAAGGGGAATTCGTTTATGTGGTTGGTCCAAGTGGAGCAGGTAAATCCACTTTTATAAAAATGATTTATCGTGAAGAACGAGCGACCAAAGGAAACATTCAAGTTGATAATTTTGATTTAATCAACTTGAAAAATCGAGAAATTCCATATTTAAGACGTGATGTTGGCGTTGTTTTCCAGGATTTTAAATTACTTTCTAGCAAAACGGTATATGAAAATATTGCCTACGCAATGGAAGTAGTAGAAAAAGACCCGGTTGAAATTAAACAACGTGTTATGGAAGTTCTAGATTTAGTTAATTTAAAGCACAAAGTTAGAATGCTACCAGATGAGCTTTCAGGTGGAGAACAGCAACGTATTTCGATTGCTAGATCCATCGCGAATATGCCAAAAGTTTTGATTGCCGATGAACCAACCGGTAATCTCGATCCAGATACTTCATGGGAAATCATGAATATCCTTGAGGAAATTAATCGTCAAGGCACTACGATTGTGATGGCAACACACAACAAAGAAATTGTGAACACGTTGAAACATCGTGTTATTGCTATCGAAAATGGTCGTATCGCACGTGATGAGCAGCAAGGAGAATATGGATATGAAATTTAAAACCTTTGGAAGACATATGAAAGAAAGCTTCAAAAGTCTTTACAGAAATGGTTGGATGACTTTTGCAGCAGCGAGTGCAGTCACAGTAACACTTATTCTTGTGAGCGTGTTCTTCTCCATTTTAATGAATATGAATAAGCTAGCCTCAGATGTTGAAAATGATGTGCAAATTAACGTGCATATTTCACTCGGAGCTACACAAGAACAAGAAGATGAGCTAAAGAAAAACATCGAAAAGATTGACGGTGTGGATACTGTAACTTTCTCCTCTAAAGATGAACAATTGGAGAATTTAGTAGGAACATATGGAAAGAATTTCGAGTTATTCAAGCAAGATAATCCACTTCATGATGTATTTATCGTTCAAGCAGAACAGCCAGAACAAACGAAGACTGTAGCAACTAAGATTGAAAAATTAAAATACGTAGATGATGCAGAATATGGTGAAAAAACCGTAGATAAATTATTTGATACATTGCAATGGGCAAGATATGCTGGTATAGTATTAAGCATTGGGTTACTATTAACAGCGATGTTCCTCATTTCAAACACAATCAAGATTGCAATCTTCTCAAGAAGAAAAGAAATTGAAATCATGAAACTTGTTGGGGCGACAAACTGGTTTATACGCTGGCCATTCGTTTTAGAAGGGGCGTGGTTGGGTCTTATCGGTTCAATCATTCCAGTTGTATTAACTTTTGTAGGTTACATTAACACGTATAACCTATTAAACCCGAAACTTGCAACATCATCACTTTCGCTCTTACCACCGACACCTTTTGCGTATGAAATTAGCGCGCTAATTATTGTTATCGGCGTTTTAATTGGTGTTTGGGGAAGTGCTATCTCAATTAGAAGATTTTTAAAAGTTTAAGAACGAAAATAATAACAAAAAAAACAAAGAAAAGCTTAGGGAGCTTTTTAGGAGGTAAATTCTTTGAAAAAGAACGCTTTAATTGCAGTATCACTAGCAACAGTAATGACAATCGCACCGGTATTTACAACAAACGCATTTGCAGACGTTAATACTGACATTCAATCACAAGACAAAAAAATTAACGACTTAAAGGCAAAAAAAGGTGATTTAGAATCTGAACTATCTAAATTAGTTGCTGATATGGAAGCTGCTCAAAAGAATGCTAAGAAAATTCAAGCGGATTTTGACAATACTACTAAAGAGCTTAAAGAATTAAACAGTGATATTAAAGAAATCAACGAGAGAATTAAAGAGCGTGAAGAAGTACTTAAAGAGCGCGCACGCGCAATGCAAAAAACTTCTAACTCCAACGCATACTTAGATGTAATTTTAGGGTCTGAAGATTTCTCTGATTTAGTTAACCGTGTTTCTGCAGTTAACCAACTAGTTGATTCTGACAAAGCAATTTTGGATGATCAAAAAAATGATGAAGAAGCGTTAAAAACAAAGCAAGCTTCTGTGAAGAAAAAACAAGAATCTCAAAAAGAAGCGATTCATAAATTTGAAGCTGAACAAAATAAAATTGAAGCACAAAAAGCTGAAAAAGAAGCTGTTGTAGCACAATTAGCGGCTGACCAAGCAAGTGCTGAAAATGCTAAAGCAGGCTTAGTAAGTGAACGTGATAAACAAGCGGCGGCAGCAACTGAACGTGCACGCGCATTAACAGCAGCGGCAGCGCCAACTGCAGGTGTTGAAAATAACAATTCAGGAACATCATCATCTTCAACGGCTAAAACGTCTGCGAACAAAAATAGCAACAATAATAGCTCTTCCAGCAGTAATGTACAACAACCATCTGGAAGCGGATATTCTGCAATGATTTCAGCGGCACGTGCACAACTTGGTAAACCTTATTCATTAGGTGCATCTGGTCCAAGCGCATTTGACTGTTCTGGATTTACTTCTTACGCTTTCCGTGCAGCAGGCATTAGCTTACCAAGAACTTCTGGTGGACAATATGCAGCTGCTCAAAAAATTAGTGCTAGCCAAGCGAAACCAGGCGACCTAGTATTCTTTAACTATGGAAGTGGAATCGCACACGTAGGTATCTATGTTGGTGGCGGTCAAATGATTAACGCACAAAATAATGGCGTTATGTATGATAATATTTCTAGCGGCTACTGGGCTAAGTATTTAGTTGGTTACGGTCGTGTAGCTAACTTCTAAAAATAAATTTGATGTATTGAAAATAGAAAAGTACCTTTGTCTTGGCGGCAAGGGTATTTTTCTATCCTTTTTTGCCAAAAGTAATAAAAAAGTTAGGGGTTTTTCCAAAAAATGAAAAAGAAATTAATATCTGGGGTAATGGTACTGACTACTGTTGCATTCCTTACGCAACCGCTGAATGTACTTGCAGATGATATAAATGGTATGGAGAGTCAAAAGAAAAAGTTACAAGAACAAAAATCTTCAGTGGAAGGCAATATTGGCCAAAAGAACTCGGAGATGGAAAGCTTAGAAGCGGAGTCACAAGATGTAGCGGCATCGCTAGAGAAAGTTTCAAAAGAAATTGAAGCAACGAACAAGAAGTTAAAAGAGCAACAAGCGAAAGTGGTCACGGAGGAAGGCAAAGTTAAGCAATTAAAGGCTGATATTGCGGACTTGAAAGAAGAAATTAAACAGCGCAAAGGTGTGCTTGATAATCGGGCGCGTGCGATTCAAACGAATGGAAGCGGACAGAGTTATTTAAACGTACTTCTACAAGCAGAAGATTTTGCCGACTTTTTTGGAAGGGCATCACTTGTTACTGAGATTGTGAATGCCGATCAGGAAATCATGAAGAAGCAGAAGGAAGATCAAGATCTTTTGAAAAAAATGCAAGATACTTCTGAGAAGAAATTAGCAGAATTGAATCAGCTTGCTACGCAAATTACAGTAATCAAAAATAATTTGGAGAGTCAAAAAGCGGAGCAGGATGATTTGCTACTTACGCTAGCAACGAAAAAAGATAAGACAAATCAGGAAAAGGCTGTCTTGGAAGCACAAAAAGCCAATTTGTCGAAGGAAGAACAGCAAGTGGCTGCGAACTTAACGGCCGCGTATGCGGAAGAGCAACATAAGAAAGAAATGGCGGCGAAACAAGCTGCTGAAGCGAAGCGTAAGGCGAGCAGTAGACAAACTACAAGTAGCGCAAGCGCGCCGTCGCAACCTTCACAAGGAAGTTCATACTCGGCGCCTGCATCTTCTGGCGGAATGTTTATCAAACCAGCCGCGGGTATTTTAACCTCAGGATTTAGTGAGCGGACAAACCCGGTAACAGGGCAATATGAATCTCATAAAGGGCAAGATATTGCAGCAGGGGGAACGGTTCCTGTTTTTGCGGCCGCAAGTGGAACGGTTGTTTTTTCCGGTTTCGGAGCATCGGGTAGTGGTTATGGAGGCTACGGATACGTAGTGGAAATTGATCATGGTAATGGTTATCAAACGCTTTATGGACATATGCGTGCGGGAAGCTTGAGTGTTGTCGCAGGTCAAAAAGTGATGCAAGGACAAAATATTGGAATTATGGGTTCTACGGGTCAGTCGACAGGACAGCATTTGCATTTTGAGATTCATAAAAATGGCGTTCCGGTCAATCCAGCACCATATTTATAAGTTTAAAAAAAGTTTGGGACAAAATTTTGTTCCAAACTTTTTTTGCTATTGGAAAAGAATTGCTAAAATGTAATTTTATCTGCTTTTTTGTTGTAAAATGGGCGGAAACGGGGATTTTATGATATGATTGGATAGAATAAATCAAAAAGGGAGAGAGCAAAATGGGGATTTTGACAGCAATTCTCATTGTCCTGTTAATTTTAAATGTTTTCTTCGCAGCGGTAACAGTATTTTTAGAACGTAGAGATACGTCAGCAACTTGGGCGTGGCTGCTAGTTTTAACGTTTATTCCTATTCTTGGATTCGTTATTTACCTGATATTTGGTAGAAAACTTTCAAATAAGAAGATTTTTGACTGGAAAGGGCAGGAAAAAATTGGGATAAGAGAATCAACAGACAATCAAATTGAATTAATTCGACAGAAAGAATTTCCGTTTAGTGATTCGAATGTAAGAAAATATCGGGATTTAATTTATTTGCTACTTGTAAATGATGGTGCAATCTTGACGCAAGACAATGAAGTGGATGTTTATGTGGATGGGCATGAGAAGTTTGAAGCCTTGATGAAGGATATTGAAAATGCAACGGATCACATTCATATTATTTATTATATTTTTCATTCGGATGAGCTTGGAAAGCGAATGGTCCGCCTGCTTGAAAGGAAAGCCGCGGAGGGACTAAACGTGAAAGTCATCTATGACGCCATGGGCTCAAGGACAACGAAGAAGTCGTTCTTTCATCAACTGGAGAAAAATGGAGGTATAGTGAGGCCGTTCTTTCCTTCGAAGCTTCCGCTGATTAACTTTCGATTGAATTATCGAAACCACCGAAAACTAGCGATTATTGATGGTGAAGTTGGCTATATTGGCGGGTTTAATATCGGTGACGAATATTTGGGTCTATCGAAAAAGTTTGGTTACTGGCGTGATACGCATCTTCGTGTGCACGGGAAAGCGGTTTATGCGATGCAGACGCGGTTTATTATGGACTGGAATTCGGCTGCGCCGAGCCATAAGGTGGACTATAAAGCGCGTTATTTCCCTGCTTTTTATGGTGGTGGGCATACGAGTTTGCAAATTGTTTCAAGCGGCCCAGATTCGGAATGGCAGCAAATTAAAAATGGCTATATTAAAATGATTAATTCCGCTAAAAAATCAATTTATTTGCAGTCACCGTATTTTATTCCTGATGCGAGTTTGTTTGAGGCTTTAAAAATTGCCTCACTTTCGGGAATTGATGTGCGTATCATGATTCCAAATAAGCCGGACCACGCGTTTGTTTACCGCGCTACGACAAGTTATGCAGGTGAATTGATGGAGACGGGGGCGAAAATTTTCATTTATGACAATGGCTTTATTCATGCCAAAATGCTTGTCATTGATGGAGAAATTGCTTCGGTTGGAACGGCGAATATGGATTTTCGTAGTTTTAGACTAAATTTTGAAGTGAATGCGTTTATTTATGAGAAGGCTTTTGCACAAAAATTGGAAGATATCTTTTTGGAAGATATTTTGAAATCCTATCAGCTTACGCCTGAACTTTATAAAGAACGTTCGGTTTGGATAAAATTGAAAGAAGCTGTCAGCAGATTGCTGGCGCCAATATTATAGAAAGAAAGTAGAAGGGTGGGATGGAAATGGAAGTAATCGAAATCATTTTAAAAGGTTTGGTGAGTTTATTTCTTCAGCCGGTCTTTTATTTGGCCATCCTCTTCGTTATTCTTGCTGGATTTAACCGCATCAAGTGGGAACGTAAGTCATTTAGCGTGCGAATCTATTCACCATGGCTAGAGCTTAAAAACTTTTTCACATTAGGTGTGTTTGTTGCGCTTTTAATCTCTATTCTATTGTTCTTCTCTGGATTTAGTGTGATGATTTCATGGCTCGTTATTTTTAATGCCATAACAATTTTAGCACTACTTACATCAATGTTTCGTTTAAGCTCAGCAGCGATTACGATTGGTATTTCGAGTTTAGTCTTTTATTATTGTTATTATTTCGATATACAATTTGGGCCGCTTCAAGATAAGTACTTACTCTATGATAATTTAAATGTAGATAATTTTATGGTGGCAATGACGTTTTTACTAGCGATTGCATTGTTTGTTGAAGCCTATTTAATCAGCCATACGAGTGCAAGCTCACCTTCTCCGTCACTTCGGAAAAGCAGGCGCGGGAAATTAGTTGGCGCATTTCAATTGCGCAAGCTATGGTTTATCCCACTTGTTGTTTTCATTCCGGGGACGGAAATCACCCATTTGTTTGAGTGGTGGCCGGTCTTTAATATTGGAACGGATTCTTATACGCTCATTATATTGCCGCTTATTATTGGTTTTGAGCAAAAGACGCGTTCGGAACTGCCGCAAGTTTTAAGCAAACAGATTTCGGGGCAAGTAATGACGCTCGCGGTCTTTATTGCGGGAATTGGTTTATTGAGTATTGTAATACCGGTGCTGACATTGTTTGCTTTTGTGCTCGCAATTATTTCTAGGTTTTGGATTATGTGGCGCTATTATCGAAATGATAAGATGGCACCGCAAAAATACGCGCCGCAACCTGATGGCATTGTAATTTTGGGTGCTAGAGCGGGTTCGCCGTCAGCGCGAATGAATTTAACGCCGGGTGAAAAAATTACGGAAGTGAACGGAATGGTGGTTAAAACGCGGGCGGACATGTATGAGGCGCTTAATATTAATCGAGCTTTCTGTCGCTTGAAGGTGATGGATCAAAACGGGGAGCCGCGCATTGAACAGACGGCGCTATACGATAATGAGTCGTTTGAGCTTGGGATTCTTTTAGTTGAACCACGATAAATAAAAACGAGTGCTAAGCAAAATTTGGATTTTGTTTGGTGCTCGTTTTAAGTTTTTGTAAAGATAGATGTATTGCTATCCAGAAATTGTAAATTCATGCTATATTTAAGATAAAGTGCGGAATTTGTCAGGAAAGGGAGATTTTTGTGGCTAAAATTTTAGTTGTAGATGATGAGGTTTCAATTGTGACGTTACTTCAATTTAATATTGAAAAAGCGGGCTATGAAGTGGTGACGGCAACAGATGGTCAGATGGGCTATGAGCTTGCGATTTCGGAAAAACCGGATTTAATTGTGCTTGATTTAATGCTCCCGAAAATGGACGGCATTGAAGTGACCAAAAAATTGCGCCAAGATAAATATGATTTTCCGATTTTGATGTTGACGGCTAAAGATGAGGAGCTTGATAAAATTATCGGCCTCGAACTAGGCGCGGACGACTACTTGACGAAGCCGTTTAGCCCAAGAGAAGTAGTTGCGAGAATTAAAGCCATTTTGCGCCGTGTGGATAAGGTGCGTGACGAGAAAGAGCCTGCTTCTGTTGAAAATATTTTGGAAATTGGGGAGTTAGAAATACACCGGGAAAGCTACGAGGTTTTTATGCGCGGTGAGCAACTTGATTTAACACCGAAAGAATTTGAGCTACTGTTATATTTGGCGAACCACCGCGGGAAAGTGTTTTCGCGTGACCAATTGCTGGACGCGGTTTGGAATTACGATTATATCGGAGAAACGCGCATTGTGGACGTGCATGTAAGTCATTTGCGCGATAAAATT
This sequence comes from Listeria sp. ILCC792, assembly GCF_900186135.1. Taxonomy (NCBI): domain Bacteria; kingdom Bacillati; phylum Bacillota; class Bacilli; order Caryophanales; family Listeriaceae; genus Listeria; species Listeria sp. ILCC792. The sequence goes on along the minus strand of NZ_FYBO01000004.1, from coordinate 93,831 downwards.
GAGGCGGACACGAAACAACCGCGCTATATTAAGACGATTCGCGGTTTTGGCTATAAAATGGAGAATGTAAAGGATGAGCTATGAAAAAGTTATGGTTTAAAATCGGGATTTCCTTTTTCATTTTATTTTTTGTAACAATGGGTATCGTTGGTTTGTTTTCAGGCGAACTGATGAAGACGACTTATTTAAGTATGAAAGAAAGCCAGTTGGAAGATGAGGCGCGGGTGCTTTTGCATACGACGAACATTGAAAATACGGATTTAGATAAAAATAGTGCTGAAATTCAGGCAGAGCTTAGTCCGCTGACAGAAGAAGTGGATGCGCGTATTACGATTGTTGATAAAGACGGGCGTGTCATTGCTGATTCGAAAGAGGATCCGACACAACTTGAAAATCATGCGAATCGCCCGGAATTTAAAGAAGTTTTGCAAAATGGGGATTCGGTTGGGATTGCGACGCGTGAAAGTGATACGCTCGGTTATAGTATGCTTTATGTGGCGGTGCCAATCGTACAAGACGGTGAAACGGCTGGGGCGCTTCGAATTTCGGTTTCGCTTGAATCGGTAGAATCCGCAATCAACACGCTTTGGGGCAATCTCTTCCTGATTTTCAGTTTGGCACTCATTTTGATTGCGCTCATTAGTTTTGTGATTGCGCGTCGGATTACGAAGCCCGTTCAGGAAATTATTGATGTTTCAACGGATTTAGCAAATCGCGAATATAGCAGTCGAATTTACGGGAAATCAAGCGGGGAGCTACAGGATCTTTCCAGCAGTGTGAATAAACTGGCCGAAAGTTTAGAAACGCAAATGTTTGAAATCCGTGAGAACTCGCAAAGACTTACGGCTATTGTGGAAAATTTGGTGAGCGGGGTCATGTTGATTAATCATGATAAGGAAATTGTGATGACGAACCGAATGATGTACCATATTCTCGGAGAACAGGAGATTACGGGCAAGCCGTTTTATGAGGTCATTAAAAGTTACGGCTTAAGCGAATTGATTGAGGAAACGCTGAAAACCAAACGCATGAAGCAACAAGAAATTGCGATTTATTTCCCAAGAGAAATGATTTTAGATGCGAGCGTATCGCCGATTTTGATGGAAGATGGTGAGATTTCGGGTCTAGTCCTCCTGCTGCATGACATTACGCAAATTAGACATTTGGAAAACGTCCGCTCAGAATTCGTTGCAAACGTTTCGCATGAACTAAAAACGCCTGTCACGGCGCTAAAAGGTTTTGCGGAAACGCTTCTTGACGGCGCGATGTACGATGAGGCGCTATTAAAGCAGTTTTTAACAATCATCAAAGACGAAAGCGACCGCCTGCACCGTTTAATTTTAGATATTCTAGCCTTGTCGAGAATTGAACAAAAAACGCTGCCGCTTCAAGTGGAGCAAATCAATATGAATGAAGTAATGGAGCAGTCGGTTAAAACGGTGAGCGAGCTTGCTTCATTAAAAGAAATTACGATTGAACAAATTTGGGACCATGAAAAGCCGCTTTTCATTGAAAATGAGCGTGACCGCTTGCAACAAATTTTAATTAATTTGCTATCCAATGCGATTCAATACACGCCTTTAAAAGGCCGCATTGTCCTCCAACTAGAAGACCTAGGCGACGAAATCCAATTGGTTGTGGCAGACAACGGAATTGGAATCCCGGCGAAGGATTTAGACCGCATTTTTGAACGTTTTTACCGCGTCGACAAAGCGCGAACTAGACATTCTGGCGGAACAGGTTTAGGCTTGTCAATTGTGAAACACTTAGTCGAAATGATGGACGGAACCATTCAAGTGACTAGCGAGGAAAATGTTGGTACTAAATTTTATGTGCGTTTACCAAAATCACATAACTAAAGAAATATCCTCCTTTTTTCAAAAAAGGAGGATATTTTTGTGGTTTGTAAAGGGGAATTTAATGGGCGTAAATGAAACTACTTTTAAAAACTAACAATTTTGTGATAAAAAAGTATGGATTTTTTATATAGTGTTGAAAAAAATACTTAAAAAGTTCACACAATTCATACTATTCTAATGATATAATAAATTCCATACTAAAGAGAAGGAGATGGAAAACATGATTCTAAAAAAAGTATTAACAAGTATTTGCATGGTGGCGATTTTATCAGTTGGCTTTGTTGGTGTTTCAACCGTTGCTCCGGAACAAAAAGTAGAAGCAGCATACTACAACGGCTATAATGTTGCATTGATTCAAACGTGGTTAAATAATTATCATCATGTGGTAAACAGCAAAGATTATTACTCAGGGTATCCAACGCTTGATGTGGATGGACAATATGGTCCAGCGACTTATGCGGCGGTGAAAGCTTTTCAAGCACGTAATGGTCTAAAAGTGGATGGACAATATGGCCCAGCAACGCATCGGATATTAATAAATCCACTTCTATGGTCGTATGCTAAATGGTAAAGTCCTTAAAAGTGCCAAATTTAATTTGGCACTTTTTTTATTTACGGCAGCTACAAATTTTTGTAATGAAAACGGCGTAAAAACCATGTTTTTAACATCTCTTTTTAACGAAATTTACATAAAAAAAGCGGGTTTACAATTTCTTAACATTAGCTACATATGAGCTTAACTACGAACGGTTATAGTTAGACATGTAAGAAACACTAATTTAAAAAATAAGGTGGGTAACGAAATTATGAATAAAAAAGTTTTGGGATTACTTACAGTTCTTTCAGCGTTAATGTTAGTTTTAGCTGCTTGTGGGAGCAGTTCATCGAGTGATAAAGCAAATGGAACTGGCGACGAAGTTTCTGGTTCAGTGACAGCAGTTGGTTCAACGGCACTTCAACCGCTTGTAGAGGCGGGCGGTAAACAGTTCCAATCAGAAAACCCGAAAACACAAATTAACGTGCAAGGCGGCGGTTCTGGTACTGGCTTAACACAAGTTGGGCAAGGGGCAGTTGAAATTGGGAACTCCGATGTTTTTGCAGAAGAGAAGGACGGAGTAGATGCTTCGAAACTTGTTGATCATAAAGTAGCGGTTGTCGGAATGGCGCCTGTTGCAAATAAAGACGTTGGCGTGAAAGATTTAACACAACAACAATTAATTGATATTTTCACTGGTAAAGTAACGAACTGGAAAGAGCTTGGCGGTAAAAATGAAAAAATTACAGTTATCAACCGCGCTGAAGGTAGCGGAACGCGTGCTACTTTCGAAAAATGGGGCTTAAAAGGCGCTACGCCAATGAAAGCACAAGAGCAAGATTCTTCTGGAACGGTTCGTAAGATTGTTAGCGAAACGCCAGGCGCAATTAGCTACCTTGCTTTCTCTTATATTGATGATTCTATTATGAGTCTAAAAGTAGATGGCGTCGAGCCAAATGAAGATAACGTTGCAACAAACGATTGGAAAATTTGGTCTTACGAGCACATGTACACGAATGGTGAGCCTAAAGGCGCAACGAAAGCGTTCTTGGAATATATGACGAGCGAAACGATTCAAAATGACCTAGTGCCACAATTAGGTTACCAATCGATTCACTCCATGAAAGTGGAACGTGACGCGGACGGAAAATTAACAGACGTAAAATAAAAAAATAAGCAGGCAAAGGAAAAAATGACCGGAAGCCTGCTACTTACGGGAAGTCTTTCTTGTTTAACAAGGGAGACTTACCCGCATGTTAGGGACTGAAAGGAGTTTTTAGCCTTGGAAATCATTAATGAAGAAAATCTGACAAAAACATCGAAAAAAGCGCGTTTAGAAACAAGAGGAAAGCTCATTACATTCCTCTGCATTAGTATTATGATCTTAGCGGCAATCTCTATCCTTTATCTTGTCATTTCAAAAGGTTTATCCACCTTTTTTGTAAATAATGTTTCATTTGTTGACTTTATCACGGGAACAGATTGGAATCCGTCAAAAGTTGATGCGGCAGGCAATGCTTTAGTTGGCGCACTACCGATGATTATCGGATCGTTTGCGGTCACACTTCTAGCCGCATGTATCGCTGGTCCGCTTGCAATTGGTGCCGCCATTTTTATGGTTGAAATCTCTCCTCGCTTTGGGAAAAAAATCTTACAACCAGTCATGGAGCTCCTTGTAGGTATTCCTTCGGTCGTTTATGGTTTCATTGGTTTGAGTGTGGTCGTACCGTTTATTCGGGAACACATTTCAGGTAGCGGCTTCGGAATTGCGGCGGCTACTGTCGTTCTTACAATTATGATTTTGCCGACGGTCACATCGCTTTCTGTGGACGCGATTAAGTCGGTGCCACGTCACTACCGCGAGGCTTCTCTTGCGCTTGGGGCAACTAGATGGCAAACCATTTGGCGTGTGGTGCTACGCTCCTCGCGAGCAGGTATTATGACCGCCATCGTATTCGGTATGGCACGCGCATTTGGCGAAGCTTTAGCCGTTCAAATGGTTATCGGGAACTCGGCAGTTATTCCAACTTCATTATTTGAGCCGGCATCCACTTTAACCAGTATTTTAACGATGGGCATGGGAAATACTGTCATGGGTACACTTGAAAATAACGTTTTATGGTCGCTTGCCATGGTATTACTTGCGATGTCCCTATTCTTCATCATCATTATCCGATTCATCGGTCGTAGGAGGAAAGCGAAATGAATGTAAAAACTAAAGATAAAATTGCAACGGGCGTATTTTATGCCATTGCAGCTATCATCGTCATCATTTTAGCAAGCCTTCTCGGTTATATTTTAGTCAAAGGTGTCCCGCAACTTAGTTGGCAGTTTCTAACGACACCGCCGAAATCATTCCAAGCGGGCGGCGGGATTGGACCTGAAATTTGGAATTCATTTTACATGCTCATTATTACGATGATCATTTCAGTTCCGATTGCGCTAGGCGCGGGAATTTACATGGCGGAATACGCTCGGAAAAATTGGTTGACGGACTTGATTCGGACAACAATCGAAGTTTTAAGTTCACTTCCATCTATCGTTGTCGGCCTTTTCGGCTTCCTCGTATTCGTTATTCAAATGGGCTGGAGCTTCTCGGTGATTTCCGGAGCACTGACGCTCACGATTTTTAACTTACCGCTTTTAATTCGAGTAGTGGAAGATGCTTTAAATGCGATTCCAAACACTCAGCGCGAAGCAGGACTGGCTCTCGGGTTAACCCGGTGGGAGACTATTACGCGCGTTTTAATCCCAGCAGCTTTACCAGCGATTATTACCGGAATTATTCTGGCAGCTGGTCGGGTGTTCGGCGAAGCGGCGGCGCTCATTTTTACGGCGGGGCAAAGTACGCCGGTGCTTGATTTTACAAACTGGAATCCGGCTGAGATTACGTCGCCATTAAATATTTTCCGTCCTGCGGAAACGCTTGCGGTTCATATTTGGAAAATTAACGGAGAAGGAATCATGCCAGATGCACGTGCAGTTTCGGACGGTGCTTCGGCGGTGCTCATTCTCTCTGTACTGCTTTTCAACATTTTAGCGCGTATCCTTGGAAAAGTTGTATTCAAAAAAATGACGTCTTCGTCTTAAAAGGAGTTTTGTAAATGATGATCACAAAAACGATGCCAATAAATGTGGAAGTCGAAGAAACACAAGCGATTGTTCCTCCTTTTGAAATGGATAGTCACGCGATGGCAACGAAGGATCTTCACGTTTATTACGGTGATAACCATGCGATTAAAGGAGTCAATCTTGCTTTCCCAGAAAATAAAGTGACGGCTCTTATCGGGCCTTCTGGCTGCGGGAAATCCACGTATTTACGAGCTTTAAACCGAATGAATGATGAAATTGAAGGCTGCCGCATGGACGGACAAATTTTATATAACGGCATTGATATCAACCGTAAAGAAGTCGATTTATACAAAGTGCGCAAGGAAATTGGTATGGTGTTTCAAAAGCCGAACCCATTTTCAAAATCGATTTATGAAAATATTGCGTTTGGCTTAAAACGCCACGGCATGAAAAATAAAAAAGAATTGATGGAACGTGTGGAAAAAAGCTTGCGCGGTGCAGCGCTTTGGGACGAAGTAAAAGACGACCTCAACAAAAGTGCGCTTTCACTTTCCGGCGGGCAGCAGCAGCGTCTTTGTATCGCTCGTGCCATTGCAATGCAGCCGAAAGTTCTCTTGCTCGATGAACCAGCATCAGCGCTTGACCCGATTTCCACAAGTAAAATAGAAGATTTAATTAATGAACTACAGGAAAAATATACGATTGTTATCGTGACGCATAACATGCAACAAGCGGCTCGTGTATCCGACTATACAGCTTTCTTCTATTTAGGCGAAGTGGTCGAATTTACGAGCACAACAGAATTGTTCACAAATCCGGCAGAAAAACGTACAGAAGATTATATTTCAGGAAACTTTGGATAAGGGGAGGCGAATAAATTGGTAGAAACTGCTGAAGCAACGAAATTTATGATTGAGACGGACAAAGTCGATTTATTTTATGGAACAAAACAAGCCCTCAAACAAGTTTCCTTACAGATTAAAGAAAACTATGTGACGGCGCTTATCGGCCCATCAGGTTGCGGGAAGTCCACGTTTTTAAGAACGCTAAACCGCATGAATGATTTGATTCCGAATGTGAAGACGACCGGAAGCATTCGAATTGCAGATGGAGAAGTCAATCAAGCGAAATTAGATATGGTAAACCTTAGAAAGCGTGTGGGCATGGTGTTCCAACAACCAAATCCATTCCCGTTTTCCATTTATGACAATGTCGCATATGGCCCGCGCATGCACGGCGTGACAAATAAAAAGGAACTCGATGCTATCGTTGAGCGCAGTTTAAGACAGGCGGCTTTGTGGGAAGAGGTTCATGACCGCTTAGATAAACCAGCAACAGGGATGTCAGGCGGGCAACAGCAACGTCTTTGTATCGCACGGGTGCTGGCCGTCAAACCGGAAGTCATTTTAATGGACGAGCCAACTTCGGCGCTTGACCCAATTTCAACCGCAAAAGTAGAAGACCTTATTTTAGAGCTAAAGAAAGATTATACGATTGTCATTGTGACGCATAACATGCAACAAGCATCGCGTATTTCCGATGAAACAGCTTTCTTTTTGAACGGCGAGATTGTTGAGTTTGCCGATACGACGACGATTTTTACAAACCCGAAAGAACAAAAAACAGAAGACTATATTTCTGGTCGATTTGGATAAGGAGTGTGCATAGATGGTTGTAAGAAAATTATTTACAGAGCAGTTAAATGAGTTACACCAACACTTGTTGAAAATGGGCGTCCTTGTAAACGAAGCAATTTTTAAGGCAGTCAAGTCGCTAGTGGAAAGAGATCAATTGCTGGCAGAACAAGTCATTGCGGAAGACAAAGCAATTAATGACATGGAGCTATCGCTTGAACAAGGATCCTTCGAATTAATTGCCCTCCAACAACCAGTTGGAACAGATTTACGTAAAATTGTAACGGTGATGAAGGCCAGTTCCGATTTGGAGCGAATTGGCGACCACGCTGTCAGCATTGCGAAAGCGACAATTCATCTTGGCAACAGCAAAGCGCTAAAACCGATTCCGGAAATTCCTGAAATGGGCGAAATCGTCAAAAATATGCTTCATGACGTTTTAAACGCCTACCTAGCAGGAGACGCAAACGCTGCCCGCGAAATTGCAGCCCGCGATAACGAAGTCGACAAATTGCACCGTCTAGTCTCGAAAAAATGTATTGATTTAATGCAAGAAGATCCTGAGCATTTAGAGGATATTACGCATTTACTACTAGTTGCGCAAAATTTGGAGCGGATTGGTGACTATATTACAAACGTTTCAGAGTGGATTGTGTACTTGGAGAGCGGCGAAATTGAAGAGCTGAATCAATAGCAAAAGCGTGTTCCTTGTGGGAGGGACACGCTTTTTGCATAGTTATGCTATAATATTCGTAAACAAGGGAGGGCGAAGTGGATGACGAACTTACCGAAAATTGGCAAACCGGCAACATCAGCTTTGGAAGCCGAGGGAATTACGACGTTAGAACAAGTCGTAGCGTACGACGAAAAGACACTCCTCGCTTTGCACGGAGTTGGTCCAAAAGCAATTGAAATACTGCGGAAAGCGCTAGCCGAGAGCGGATTAGCTTTTCAAACAAAATACGAGAATCAAGCATTTACCATCATCGTACCAGCCGACTGTGACAACGCACCTAAACGTCGAATCATGCGGGATTACACCATCGCAACAGCAAAAGCAGACCGTAAAACCCTAGAAGCACTTTTGGTGGAAAACTTTGTTTGGAGTGTCCCAGGTGAATTTGAAATCCGTGGCCGAACTAACTTTATGAACGAGCTTTTCAGCCATTCTGAACCAATAAAATCACTAGAGCTTGAAACCATTGTATCGCACGGCAAATTGGGCTCACTTAACGGAACGATGATTCAAAAAAATGGTCAGCACGTCTATTTCGCCGATGTATTTGAATTCGAGAATCACAAAAAAGAAGCACGAATCTGTAAAATTATTTCCTACGTGATTATCAAACCTAGCATTTAATGCTAGGTTTTTTGTTTTGAAGGAAAATACGCATATAAAGTACGCTAAATGTGATAACAACAATGCTTTTCGATACTAAAGTGGTGTCAATTGGGCTTGTGATGAGGGCATAAACAAGGGGTAAAATGACGATAAACTTTAATTTGATATCTGTAGTTGGAAGATTTTTTGTGATGGTAATCAGTAGCGCGACAAAAAGAATAATCATGAGCAAACAACCGAGAAAACCTACTTCGCCAAGCAGCATCGCCCAATAAGAATCCGTGGCAAATTGGGGGTTGCTTGGCGCGAGTCCCCATACACTGTCTAAATTGTAATACGCATAATACGGTGAATAATTGACGCGCGCAGCATGGGAGCCAAACATGCCCAGTCCCCCGCCAAATGGAAAATAGTCTTGGGCGATTTTAAACGAAGTTCTGAGCAACAAGCCACGAGCTTCTTGTGTGTTTCCGATAAGTTGATTCATAATCCGATCTGCATTTAGCCAAATGAATCCCCCACCAAGTAACGCGATAATCGCAATTGGAATCCGTTTAAGATACGGAAAAAGAAGCAGTAAAAGGTATAGACAAAGATAAAAGCCGATGGAAGTACTTCTCCCTGCAATAAAAATCAAAATGAAATTGAGCGCTAAATAAAGATAAGGCGGCTTTTTTTGATCAATGAGTTTAAAAAAGGTAGCTAAACTTGATAAAATTAAAATAACTAAGGCAAACTGCGCAGGATGACCGAAACCAAATGAATAGGTATAACGGTCAAATCGCATATCAAATGGCTGCAAGAGAGGGATAAAAAAGTTGATTATGTAGACGGCTAAACAACTAAGTGTTATGAACCAAGCTAAGCCTGTAAAAAACGATTTGGTAGAGGTGAGCTCAATGTTTTGAAAAAGATATTGCCCGCTTAAATAAAGCAAAACAAATTTAACCATACTAAAAAAAGTAAGCAGCTGATTGATAAGCGTATTTTGATGCAGAGAAAACACATTCGGCGACATCGCAACAATGAACAATAAAAAGATGACACCAATTAAGAAAATTCCGCTGCCTGAAATGCTTTTTTTGCCCTGTGCAGATTCATACACAGCTTTAAAGAAGGCGGCAATGAGGAATACAAGTACAATACCGTTTTCCAAGATTCCACCAATAGGAATAAATTGGGCGATGAAATTTGAGAAGAGGGCAAATACAAATAGTCCAGTAAATAAGTACATGCATGATTCTCCTTAAGGTTTAGAGGGATAAATTACAAGGTCTTGAAAACGTTATCAATTTTCATTTCGCATCAGAAGTTGGCCCGTTTTGTTAAAGTATGAGCAAATTTTTTTGGATAAAAAGGGAGTTTTCCTTGTAAAACAAGTCGAATGAAGTGGCGTACCTATAAAAATCACATGTTTTTTTAGAATCCTTGCTTTTCAAAAAGACTTTTGGGAGCAATATTTGCTTGTCGTGTAGACACCTTGGTAAGTTTAAACTACGGGCTTACATCTATAATGTTAAGTATAGCACACTCGCATCTTCATAGAAAAAATGTACTCTTTTGCATGCAACGCCTAGCAAAATGAAGGGCAGATTTAACCGAATTGTTCAGGCATATGTTGGCACATTAGTTGCGTGATGGATTGGTTAACGCTATCATATGAATATATGACCATATAATAATGGAGTGAGGAAATGAACCATTCAATCTTAGATGAAGAAACCCTTTTTAATGTGACTCAAATATTTAAAGCACTAGCGGATCCTACGCGCGTGCAAATTTTAAATTTACTTCAGGAACGAGAGTATTCAGTGAATGAAATCGCCCGGACACTTGAATTTAACCAAACGACTGTATCGCATCAATTGCGTTTTTTAAAAAATTTGCGGTTAGTAAAATCACGTAGACAAGGGACGACCATTTTTTATTCTCAAGATGATAACCATGTGCTAGAACTACTCGCGCAAGCTATCCGGCATGTTCACCACGAGTAGCCTTACAGCATTATTTGTTTTTTTATGGTAAAGTAAAAGCAAACAAATCTTTGGGGGAAAAGCATTGAAAAAATTAACGGCAACACAAAAAATGTTAGTGATTATTGGAATCATTTTGATGGTTGCAGTAACGGTTTTAGGACTTATTTGGAACAATCAATTGGCTGTTGTCATCGTGCTCGGCGTCATCCAATTTATACTCATACAAGCAGTTTGCTATGTTGGCATATATTCACAAATGAAAGTGGGCACTTCAAGAGGCACTAAGCTATTTAGTTGGGGAATTTTAACCACGTTTTTATTTTCAGCAATCATTGCCATTTTTGCTCCAGAAAACTTCAGATCCTATTCCGGTGCAATCATTGCGCTGTTAGGATACGGTTCCGCGCTCATTATGCGCGAAGTAGAAAATACGAATCCAGCAAACAAAAATCAAAAACGCGAAGAATAATGAATGGAAGGAGTGATTTTGATGGGCATTCATCAATATTTTCAAAGTTTATCTGATTTAGAAAACATTTATCGTTGTCCCGGGAAATTTAAATATCAAGAGCACTCAGTGGCAGAACATTCATTTAAAGTGACACAAATCGCTCAGTTTTTTGGAAATGTGGAAGAGCAAGCAGGAAATGAAGTGGATTGGCGCTCACTATATGAGCGCGCATTAAATCACGACTACTCGGAGCTTTTTATTGGCGATATTAAAACACCCGTCAAATACGCCACAGCTGAACTCCGTGAAATGCTCTCTGAAGTGGAAGAAAGCATGACGCAAAATTTTATTGAGCGGGAAATACCAGAAGAATTTCAGCCGACTTATCGCCATCTTTTAAAAGAAGGTAAAGATATGACGCTTGAAGGGAAAATTTTAGCCATTTCAGATAAAGTTGACTTGTTGTACGAATCATTTGGCGAAATTCGTAAAGGCAACCCAGAAAATATTTTTGTTGAAATTTATAGTGAAGCACTCGCAACAATTTATGAGTATCGTGATATGGAAAGTGTGAAATATTTCTTGCGTGAAATTTTACCAGACATGCTTGGTGAAAAAGGCATTCGCAAAACGGACTTGCCAGAACTTACGGCTGAAATAACAACAAAAGCGCTTCAAGATGGACAAAACTAGCGAAATGGTGAGAGGAAGATGAACGATGCTGGACCAAATTTTATCGGCAATTTTCTTCCCGGGCGTACTTGTCATTATTTTTGCGCGTGTCACGTTAAATCGTTTTGTGGCGTTGATTTTAATGGTGGGACTCATTGCTGCTAGCGCCAAACTTGGTTACACGGATACGTGGTGGCTTATTATAATTGATGCTTTTTCCATGACAGTGGGGTTTATGGTAGCAACAAATATGTTGAAACGTATTCGCGGCCGAGAGGAAGCACATAAATAGGTAAATATGCGATAAAGTGGTAAAATAGAAAAAGAAGGACGTAATCAAAATGATTGCGTTCTTTCTGTTTTACAAAAACAACCGAACGTATTTTCGGTTTTTGCTAGGATATAATTGTGCTTTATGGTAAAATAGAAGAGCTGAAAGTGGAGAAAAAAATGAAGCAGGAATGGGGGACTCACATTGACCGATAAATTTGAACTCGTCTCAGAATATCAACCATCTGGAGATCAACCGCGCGCAATTGAGCAATTAGTTGCTGGCTTAAATAGCGGCCTAAAACACCAAACTTTGCTTGGGGCAACCGGAACAGGGAAAACGTTCACGGTGTCCAACGTGATTCAAGAAGTCAATAAACCGACGCTGATTATGGCGCATAATAAAACGCTAGCTGGACAACTTTATAGTGAGTTTAAGGAATTTTTTCCAAACAATGCGGTGGAATATTTTGTTAGTTACTACGATTATTATCAACCGGAAGCTTACGTCCCGCAAAGTGATACGTATATTGAAAAAGATGCTAGCATTAATGACGAAATCGATAAATTACGCCATTCTGCGACTGCTTCATTACTCGAGAGACGCGATGTGATTATTATTGCCAGCGTATCGTGTATTTATGGTTTAGGTGCACCAGAAGAATACCGGGAATTAGTTGTGTCGCTACGTCCAGGTATGGAAATCAGTCGCGATGTTTTATTACGCCGCTTGGTGGACATTCAATATGACCGCAATGACATCGATTTTCAGCGCGGACGTTTTCGTGTTCGCGGCGATGTGGTTGAAATTTTTCCAGCGTCGCGTGACGAGCATTGTATTCGCGTTGAATTTTTTGGTGATGAAATCGAGCGAATCCGCGAAGTAGACGCACTCACGGGAGAAATTACAGGTGAGCGGGAACACATTTCAATTTTTCCAGCATCTCACTTCGTTACCCGCCAAGATACGCTCAAAAAAGCAATTGGAAACATTAAAATCGAACTCGAAGAACGTTTAAAAATATTACGTGCGGATAATAAACTTTTAGAAGCGCAACGCTTAGAACAAAGAACAAACTATGATATTGAAATGATGGAAGAAATGGGCTATTGCTCAGGAATTGAGAACTATTCAAGGCATTTGGCACATCGCCCAGCAGGCTCGACGCCGTATACGCTACTTGATTATTTCCCTGATGACTTCCAAATTGTTATCGATGAGTCGCACGTAACCATGCCGCAAATCCGCGGAATGTACAACGGTGACCAAGCAAGGAAGCAGATGCTTGTTGACCACGGGTTTCGTTTGCCATCAGCCCTCGATAACCGCCCGCTACGCTTAGAAGAGTTCGAGAAACACATCAATCAGATTATGTTTATTTCTGCAACTCCGGGTCCGTACGAACTCGAGAAAAATCCAGATGTTATCGAGCAAATCATTCGGCCAACAGGACTGCTTGACCCTGTTGTTGAAATTAGACCGATTGAAGGGCAAATCGATGATTTAATGGATGAAATTAATGAGCGCACAGAAAAAGATGAACGCGTACTCGTAACAACACTGACCAAGAAGATGGCGGAAGATTTAACGGACTATCTAAAAGAAGCTGGCATCAAAGTGCAATACCTCCACTCGGAAGTGAAGACGCTCGAGCGGATTGAAATCATCCGCGATTTACGCCTTGGCGTGTTTGACGTCCTAGTCGGAATCAACTTACTTCGTGAAGGAATAGATTTGCCAGAAGTTTCCCTTGTTGCAATTTTAGACGCGGATAAAGAAGGCTTCTTGCGATCAGAACGCTCACTTATTCAAACGATGGGTCGTGCGGCGCGTAATGAACACGGAAAAGTTATTATGTACGCCGATAAAATTACCGATTCAATGCGCGTTTCAATGGAAGAAACCGAACGTCGTCGTCATATTCAAGAAGCGTACAATGAAGAACACGGCATTACGCCGAAAACGATTCGCAAAGAAATTCGCGGCGTAATTGCGGCAACTACTGCTGTAGAAGGTGAAGAAGAGGCACGTCCAGATTTAAGTAAACTAACAAAACAAGAGCGCGGACAGCTTATTGAAGATATGGAACACGAAATGAAGGCGGCGGCTAAAGCGCTTGACTTTGAACGTGCAGCGGAACTTCGTGATGCATTACTCGAATTAAAAGCGGAAGGATGAAACGAATTTGAATAAAGATAAAATTATCATTCAAGGGGCAAGAGCCCATAACTTAAAAAATATCGACGTTGAAATCCCGCGTGACAAACTGGTCGTCATGACGGGGCTGTCTGGATCGGGGAAATCTTCCCTAGCTTTTGATACAGTCTATGCGGAAGGTCAGCGTCGTTACGTGGAGTCGTTATCAGCTTATGCACGCCAGTTTTTAGGCCAAATGGATAAGCCAGATGTAGATTTAATCGAAGGGCTCAGCCCAGCTATTTCCATCGACCAAAAAACGACAAGTCGAAATCCACGTTCCACAGTCGGAACCGTAACGGAAATTCATGACTATTTAAGATTGCTTTATGCACGTGTTGGGCACCCAATTTGTCCGAACCACGGCATCGAAATTACATCACAAACCATTGAGCAGATGGTGGAGCGCGTTTTAGAATACCCTGAAAAGACACGCCTGCAAGTGATGGCACCCATTGTTTCTGGCAAAAAGGGCACACATAAAAAAACGCTTGAAGAAGTCAAAAAACAAGGTTACGTGCGCATTCGTGTTGATGGAGAAATCTATGATATTAACGACGAGATTACAATTGAAAAAAACAAAAAGCATTCTATTGAAATCATCGTTGACCGAATTGTTATTAAAGAAGGCATTCAGTCGCGCTTGTACGATTCGCTGGAATCCGCACTTCGATTAGCGGACGGCTATGCGGTTGTTGATGTTATGGGCGAAAAAGAATTACTATTTAGCGAACATTATGCCTGCCCGTATTGTGGCTTCACAGTTGGGGAACTAGAGCCGCGCATGTTTTCTTTTAACAGTCCATTTGGCGCGTGTCCGACATGTGATGGTTTAGGTACGAAACTAGAGGTGGACGTTGAAACGGTCATTCCAGATACTTCGCTTTCTTTAAAGGACGGAGCAATTGTTCCGTGGCGTCCAATTAGTTCGCAGTATTATCCGCAAATGCTGGAATCGGCATGTAAGGAATTCGGGATTGATATGAAGAAGCCGTTTGAAAAGCTATCGAAAGAAGAACAAAATATCGTTTTAAATGGTTCGGGTGACCAAGAATTCTTCTTTAAATACCAAAATGATTTTGGAATGACAAGAGAAACATGGATGCCATTTGAAGGGATTTTACCGAACGTGGAAAGGCGTTACCGGGAAACAAATTCGGACTTTACGCGTGAACAGATGGCGCAATATATGACGGACTTACCGTGTCCAACTTGCCATGGTTACCGTTTGAAGGAAGAAGCACGAGCAGTGAAAATTGATGGCAAACATCTAGGCGAAATCAGCCATTTTTCTGTGACGGAAGGCCTGGAATTCTTTTCAGATTTGGCTCTTTCAGAAAAGGAAAGTCAAATTGCGGCTCCAATTTTAAAAGAAGTACGGAGTCGTCTAGGCTTTTTAAATAATGTAGGTTTAAATTATTTAACGCTTAGTCGGGCGGCTGGAACGCTTTCGGGCGGGGAGGCACAACGAATTCGACTAGCGACACAAATTGGTTCCCGCTTGACGGGTGTGCTGTACATTTTAGATGAGCCGTCCATTGGCTTGCACCAGCGAGATAATGACCGTCTAGTTGAAACGTTGCAAAACATGCGTGACATTGGAAATACGCTTATTGTCGTGGAACATGATGAAGATACGATGATGGCTGCGGATTATTTGATTGATATCGGTCCAGGCGCCGGTGAACATGGTGGACAAATTGTGGCTGCGGGTACACCAGAAGAGGTGGCTAAAGATAAAAATTCAATAACTGGACAATATCTTTCGGGAGAAAAATTCATTCCAGTACCAAGTTCACGCCGAGATGGAAATGGCAATAAAATCGAAATTGTTGGTGCGAAGGCGAACAATTTGAAAAATGTCAGTGCGGATATCCCACTTGGAACATTCACATGTGTGACGGGCGTTTCAGGTTCTGGAAAAAGCTCGCTTGTAAATGAAGTATTACGAAAAGCGCTGTCGCGCAAGTTAAACCGGGCGAATGCGAAACCGGGCGCGCATAAGGAGATTAAAGGGACGGAACACTTGGAGAAAATTATTGATATTGACCAGTCCCCAATTGGGCGGACGCCCCGCTCGAATCCGGCGACTTATACGGGCGCATTCGATGACATTCGCGACTTATTTGCCTCTACGAATGAGGCGAAAGTACGCGGATACAAAAAAGGTCGTTTTAGCTTTAATGTAAAAGGTGGTCGTTGTGAAGCTTGTAAAGGTGATGGCATCATCAAAATTGAGATGCACTTTTTGCCAGATGTCTATGTGCCGTGTGAAGTTTGCGGCGGGAAGCGCTACAACGGCGAAACGTTAGATATTCGCTACAAAGGGAAAAATATCGCGGAAGTTTTAGAGATGACGGTTGAAGAAGGCTTGGCATTCTTTAAAAATCAACCTAAAATTGCGCGCAAATTGCAGACGATTGTCGACGTTGGCTTAGGCTATATCCGTCTTGGGCAACCAGCCACGACTTTATCAGGCGGTGAAGCACAGCGGGTTAAACTTGCCTCTGAGCTCCATAAGCGGAGTAACGGTAAATCATTCTATATTTTAGATGAGCCAACAACTGGTTTGCATGCCGATGATATTAGTCGACTTTTAAAAGTGCTACAGCGCTTAGTTGATGAAAATGGCGATACCGTTTTAGTTATCGAACACAATTTGGACGTCATTAAGCAAGCGGACTATTTGATTGATCTTGGTCCGGAAGGCGGCGATGGTGGCGGTCAAATTATTGCGACGGGAACACCTGAAAAAGTGGCACGTTCGAAAAAATCGTATACGGGTAAATATTTGAAACGGGTTCTTGAACGCGATAAAAAGCGAACGAAAAACCGGATTGAAAGTGCCCAGAAATAAAACTTAAAAGCCTGATTGGGAGGGAGTCTTCTCATCAGGCTTTTCCTTTTCCCCAAAAGTCTAAAGAAAGAATCGTTCTTAAGTTGTATGACAGATGACGTGGAATCCTTCATAATGAACATATAGTTAAAAGACCTATGAATTTAATGACTTTACTTACAATATATTTTTTAGGAGGAACTGGAATGGAAAACGAACGTAAACGCATTTTAGAACTCGTGAAACAAGGTGTTATCTCAACGGAAGAAGCGCTAACGCTACTTGAAAATATTTCGAAAAAAGAAGGCAAATCAGCAGCCTCTGAAAATATTCGTCAAGCTGAGCGCAGAACTTCTTATGAGGAAGCTTTTGAGAACGAGGAAGAAGAACAAGGTTATGACTACTCGCAAGGCTGGAATACAGCCGGTAATCCGTATCGCGGAGGAGAAGCAAAGAAACCGCGTAGAGAACGTCCAGAGCAAAGAGCAAAAGATGAGGAACGTGCTCGTATTGAAAAGGAAAAACGCGAAGAATCAATGAAAAATGTGATGAACGATTTATCGCAAGCTGGTGAAAAAATTGGTTCATTCCTAAGCAGTGCTTTCAATCAAGTGAAAGATATGCCGTTTCCATTTTTAACATCAACAAAAATTGAACGCGAATTTGTTTATCATGATACAACACTTTCGATTTTAGAATTTGAAGTGGCAAATGGAAACATTGAATTTAAACCGTCCGATAATGATGATATTCGCGTCCATGCGATGATTAAACTATTTAAAGAATACCCAGAAGAAGAAGCAATGAAAATCTTCTTTGACCGCACAACGCTTCGTGTCGATGAAGAAACGCTTCGCTTTGAATCTAAATCCAAGCAAATCGTAACGAATTTAACAGTATACTTGCCACGTCGTGAATATGATTATGTGTCAGTGAAAATTTTAAATGGTAATTTCCACATTGATGAACTAACTGGCCGTGACTTGTTTGCGAAAACAACAAATGGGAACATTAGTGTCGGTACAATCCAAGCGACATTGACAGAAATCGAGTCGATTAACGGTAATGTACGCGTGCAAAACGGAAACGTGCGCGATGTTTCACTTAAAACCTTTAATGGCAATGTTTCAGTAAAAGGTAGTTTCTACTCAACCAATTTAATGACCAAAAATGGGAATGTCAATTATCACTTGCAAAATGAAGAAGCGGCATTCTTAAAAGCAAAAACTGGTGCAGGGAACCTAGAAATTACTGTGCCGAGAGAACTCGGATTAGACGGGCGCCTTCATACGAACCTCGGTAAATTATTATTAGATGTGAAAGATGCGAAAGTGTTGGATTCAAAATCTGAATCTGTAAGTAAAACGATGGTCTTCACGAAACCTGCTGCAGGTGATACACTTAAACTTGAGGCGGAAGCTACAACAGGTAGTGTCAAAATTCGTGAATCTAAGTGAAACGTGTAAAATAAAACGGAACTCAGAGTCTTCGCTTGGCGAAGACTCTTGAAAGGAAGCGCATAGTATGGACAAAAAACTAAGAAGATCTCGTGTTGATCGTAAAATCGGCGGTGTTTTTGGTGGTATTTCTGAATACACTGGTATTGATGCAACGATTCTACGTTTGATTTTCATTGTTGTCGCTGTTTTTACGATGAAAACGGGTATCGCAATTATTGCCTATATCATTGCCCTGTTTGTGATTCCTTCTGAAAATATGACGACGGAAGAAGTGCTTGATCATCATCGTAAACGTATTGATGAGAGAAAACGTCGTATGGAAGCGCGTAGAAATAGGCAGTATGACAGAAGAAAACACCACCACGAAGCGCATATGAATCATAAAATGCATCACGAAAGAGTAAGCAGGCAACATGCGGAAAGAAATCATTCAGGAAGTCGACCAAGACCGTCCCGTGAATTCAGCTTTGATGCTACAACATTTAGAGGGTTGAAAGTTCAAGTTGCAACCGGCGATGTGACGCTTCGTGTTTGGGAAAAGGACGACTTAAAAGTGCGCGTTGTACTAGCTGTGCATGAGAAAGCACGCTCCATTCGCCAATTAAGCGAAGACAAATTGTGGGACTATTTTTTCAGTCAAACCATGCTTGAAATTACGCCAGAACAATTTACATTTGAATCTAAGAATGATGTATTAAAAACAGATGTTGTGCTAACAGTGCCAAAACGGCTTTATGAACAAATGAAAATTCAGTTACTTAACGGAAACTTGAAATTTGATGATGTGTCTGTTGAAGATAGTATTTTAAAAGTGCGCCATGGCGACGTGAGATCTGCTGGGGCGAGTGGGAAGTTTTTAAGTGCCGAAGTAACGGACGGAGAAATTTTCTTTAAACGCGCCGATGTTGAAAATGTAGATTTGGCAACTCAAAAAGGTGATGTTTCGATTGCTGGAAACTTGCTTACAACGGTTGCTAAAACGGCTAATGGTGACGTGGATTATACAGTTTACAATGATACAGCCACGGCGGCTGATTTAAAGGCACCAAATGGAGATATTCGCATCCAAATTCCCGCATCGTGGAATGTGGACGGAACGCTTGGGACTAGACGTGAGAAGATTTATTTCGATTTGAAGAATGCAAAAGTTTGGGACAACTCGAATCAGACGTTTGTCTTTACGCAAAATGCGGAAGAGATTAGCACGGGAACAATTCAGGCGAATGTAAACACGGGTATTATTAAAGTAACAGAGCTTGAACAGCAAGAAGCAAAATAAGAAAAATAGTTTTAATCAGGAGGGAAAGTAAATGAAAAAGTTAACGAAATCTAACAACCAAAAAATGTTGGCTGGTGTATGTGGTGGTTTTGCAGAATACTTTGGTGTTGAAGTAACGTGGATTCGCCTAGCTTGGGCGGTTATCTCATTGTTCGCTGGTACAGGGATTCTACTCTATATTATTGCAGCGATTGTTATGCCGAAAGCTCCAAGTACAGAGTGGGAGTGATAGATTTTGCGTTTTATAATAGGTGTTTTAATTAATGCAGTACTGTTTGTAGCGTTATCGGGCTTCTTTTCTAGTTTTCACGTAGATGGTTTTACTACGGCGATACTGGCGAGCTTTATTCTAGCAATTTTGAATATGCTCATTCGACCGATTTTGCTACTGCTGACGTTGCCGATTAATATTTTAACGCTTGGCTTATTTACTTTTGTAGTCAATGCGCTCATGTTGGAACTGACAACGTACTTTATGGGAAGTTCTTTCAATATTGACGGTTTTGGAACAGCCCTTATTTTAGCGGCTATTATGGCTTTTGCCAATATGATTATTAATTCGGTTCTTTTTGACAATAAGAATCGGCGATAAGTTATGAGCAGTCGCTCATAACTTTTTGTTTGCGCTATTCGAATCTGGTGATCCATGGTAAAATAAAAGAAAAACCGTAGTGGAGGGACTTACATGACAAAAAGCGTGACGGTAAAGGAGTTAGTGGAGCGGCTTAACTTGCAGCTGATTTGCGGCGAAGAAGGTTTAGAGCGGCCCATTTCAACGAGTGATTTATCAAGACCAGGTCTTGAATTAACTGGTTTCTTTTCTTATTATCCAGAGGACCGTGTGCAACTTTTCGGCATGACGGAAATTTCGTTTTCGGAAGGAATGGAGCCTAGTGAGCGGTTAAAGCGTTATAAGCAAATGTGCACGAAGCGAACGCCGGCTTTTGTTGTTTCGAGGAATTTAGAAACACCGAAAGAGCTAATTCAGGCGGCTAGCGAGGCTGGAATCCCGGTGCTCCGTTCGAGACTCAAAACGACGCGTCTTTCTGTTTATATAACGAACTTTTTGGAAAGTAAATTGGCGCCAGTTATTTCGATGCACGGGGTGCTTGTAGATATTTATGGCCTTGGGGTTTTAATTACCGGTAGTAGTGGCGTTGGGAAAAGTGAAACTGCGCTTGAACTGGTGAAACGCGGTCACCGGTTAGTTGCCGACGATAATGTTGAAATCCGCCAAGAAGATGAACTATCCTTAATTGGCTCTTCGCCAGCAATTATTGAGCATTTGCTTGAAATTCGCGGTCTCGGAATTATTAACGTGATGACGCTCTTCGGGGCAGGGGCAGTTCGGTCAAGCAAGAAAATTACGCTTGTTGTGCACCTTGAAAATTGGGATCCAACGAAACATTACGACCGAGTGGGACTTGACGAGGAAAAAACGCGCATTTTCGATATGGACGTTCCTAAAATCACCGTTCCAGTTCGCCCAGGCCGAAATTTATCTGTCATCATTGAGGTGGCGGCAATGAATTTCCGCTTGAAAAATATGGGATATAATGCGGCGGAACGTTTCACAAGTGACTTAAACAATTTGATTAGCCAAAATAGCATGAACGATTAACGAAGGAGGCTTGGCAATTTGGTCAAGCTTCTTTCTTTTTTGTGCGAGAAAAGGTAAAATTGAATAGTGAAAATGAAGAAAAGAAAGTAGGTTCGGAATGGAAAATCAAATTACACCGCTTGATCCGGTGGCAATTCAACTTGGTAACTTCTCCATTAAATGGTACGGCATTATTATTGCGCTAGGTGTGGTTGTAGCGCTACTTTTGGCACTAAGAGAGGCGACTAAACGCCGTTTTGATAAAGAGTTGTTTGTGGACTTATTAATTTGGGCAATTCCGATTTCAATTATTTGTGCTCGCATTTATTATGTTATTTTCCAATGGGATTTCTATAAAGATAATCCAAGCGAAATCATTAAAATTTGGCACGGTGGGATTGCAATTTACGGGGCGCTTATTGGGGCGGTAGGTACGGCTATCATATTCTCGCGTATCAAGAAAATCTCCTTTTTCCAACTAGCGGATATTGCAGCTCCAAGTTTACTGATTGCGCAAGCGATTGGACGTTGGGGAAATTTTATGAACCAGGAGGCACACGGGGCGGAAACGACGCGTAGTTTCTTGGAAAGCTTGCATCTGCCAGACTTTATCATCAATCAGATGTACATAGACGGCGCTTATTATCAACCCACTTTTCTTTATGAAAGTTTATGGAATGTGCTTGGGTTTGTTGTACTCCTTGTTTTACGCCGGACGAAGATTCGCCGCGGAGAGCTGTTTTTGGGTTACGTAATTTGGTATTCATTTGGTCGTTTCTTTATTGAAGGAATGCGTACGGATAGCCTGATGTGGGGCGACATGAGAGTATCACAAGTACTGGCTGTAATTTTAATTGTAGTGTCAATTGGCATGATTATTTATAGACGAATCAAACTAAATCCACCTTATTATTTAGCGGACAAATACGGGGAAGTGCCAAAAAAATAAGCTTTGCTTCGGCAAGGAAAGGTTGAAAGTATGACGAAAAAGATTACGACTTTGCTTTTTGACTTGGATGGAACCTTGATCAATACGAATGAACTCATCATCGAAACGTTTAAGAAAACCTTGGCGGAATTTTTACCAGAAAGAAGCTTTTCAAGAGAGGAAATTTTGCAATTTATCGGTCCGCCGCTTACGGAAACTTTTGCAAGCTTAGCGCCAGAACGAGTGGACGAAATGATTGCGTATTATCGCGAGTTTAATATTGCGCACCATGACGATCTCATCTTAGAGTATGACGGTGTTTACGAGGCAATTCGCGCGCTTTATGAGGAAGATTACAAGCTTGCGGTCGTTTCCACGAAAATGTATGATGTCATCATGAAAGGTCTGAAACTCACTGGCCTCGATAAATATTTTCAGGTCGTCATCGGGCTCGACCAAGTGAAAGTGGCGAAACCTGACCCGGAAGGAATTGAAATGGCGCTTGCGCTGCTAAGTTCAGAGGCAGACGAGGCGATTATGGTTGGCGATAATTTCCACGATATTCACGCGGGGAAAAACGCGGGTACGAAGACGGCGGCCGTTTCATGGTGCATTAAAGGTCCGGATTACTTGACGCAATTTGAGCCAGACTACATGTTAAAAACGATGGGCGATCTACTTGAGATTGTCCGTACCGAGGCCTGATATGCGAAACTACAAGCGTTACGAGCCGAAAGTTGCGAACGAAAACCCGCTCAACCACGTTTACAAGACGGTTCCGTTTTGGCGCACCTTTAAAAACACTGTGGTTATCGAATTTGCGCGCTACTTCCCGTGGATGGGTGGCAAACGCAATTTGTATCGCAAACTGTTAGGCATGAAGGTTGGCGACAAAACGGCAATTGCGTTTAAAGTGACCTTTGATTTATTTTTCCCAGAAAAGATTACGATTGGTAAAAATTCAGTTATTGGCTATCAAACGACGATTTTGACCCACGAATATTTAGTGCATGAATACCGCGTGGGCGCTGTTTCGATTGGCGATAATGTCATGATTGGTGCGGGCGTCATTATTTTACCGGGCGTCCAAATCGGCGACCGCGCTGTGATTGGCGCCGGAGCAGTCGTTTCGAAAGATATTCCAGCGGGTAGCGTGGCATTTGGTAATCCGATTGTGATTAGAGAAAAATCCGATTCTTAAGCGAGAATGGGATTTTTTGCTGTATTGACGGAAACGCGAACTATGATATACTAAATAAACGAAATGGAGGGGAGAAATAATGGCAGAAAAACGGTTTCGGGAACCGAAAGTGATTCACTTTCTCCCAAACGGACAATTTTATTTTGAACGAGGCATTGTGGCTTTTCGCGAGGAGAAGATGACGGAAGCGATAGGCTATTTGGAGCGCGCACGTGATTTAGAGCCTTTTGAGCCGGTCATCATTTGTCAGCTGGCGATTTGTTATACGGAAATTGGGCAATTTCATAAGTCGAATCAACTTTTGCGTTACGTTTTAGAAAATTTGGATGGAAATATGTATTATTGTTATTACTTTATTGCGAACAATTTTGCTTATTTGAAGGACTTTAAACGGGCGCTTCAGTATGCTAAGCGGTATGTGGCGGAGGACCCAGAAGGCGAATATGTGGAAGAGGCGAACGATTTAATGGACGTTTTACTTGAAGAAACGCCAATCGGGCAAAATCTTGAAAATAAATTTATTAAAGTGGAACAGGAATTTTATGAATATAAAAAGGAAATCAACCGCTATTTGGCGGAGGAAGATAGTGTTTCGGCTTGTCGCGTTTTAGAGCGAGTTATTGATGAGAAACCGAACTTTTGGCCGGCTTACAACCAACTGGCGGCACTTTATTTTGAGCAGCTTCGCGAGGAGGAAGGACTTAAAGTTTTGTACGATTTACTAGAACGGTCAAGCGGCAATTTGTTAGGGCGCATTGATTTGTTTATGTATCATTACTTCAAGGCGAATGAAGAAGAAGTTCAGCAACTTTACGCGGAGCTTACGAAAATTGTGCCGATTTTGACGCATCACCGGGAACGGTTAGGCTACGTACATGCTATGATGGGGGCGTATAAGACGGCGGACGATTTTCTGGGCGATATTGTTGATTTAGAGGTAACCGAACGACCGAAGTTTTATTATTACCGGGCAAAAACCGCTTTTTATTTAGGTAATATTGAATTTGCGCATGAAATGTGGGCGCAATTTTTAAACTGCGACGTATATGAAAAAGAAGATTTTCCGTTTGATGAATCGGCAAATGATTTTGCGGCGCATGTACCAAACGTTTTGCAACTTCTGGCATCGAAAGAGCGTACGCTGCACTATCTAGGCGTTTATGCGCTCTCAATTTCACCTGCGCGCGCGGAACTTGTGCTTTTTCACCCGCTGTTTGAAATGACGAATTGGACGTACGAGGAGCACCTCGTTTTCACGCAATTTGTCTTTCTCGCAGAAGGCATTCCCGAGCAAAATAGTCGCTATATGGTAGAACTTTTCGAAGAACTAAGACGCAAAAGCCTACCTCTTTCGGATGAAAACTTAGCGCTTTATATGCAAGTTGTAAAAACGGTTTGGCAGATTACTGAAAAACAAATCCTCTTACCTGAGTACGAGAAGAAAGCTGTTTTATCGAGCTTCGTCACCCGTTTTGGCAGTCCAGCGCAAATTAAACAAGCGGCTTTAGACCAAAAAATACAAGATATTGATTTATTCAAGTAGTGTGAGCATATATATAGACGAACTTACTGTTTCGTATTAAGCTAGGTGTAGACTTTAAAGAGCGACCTTAGGAGGATGTAAAATGGTAAGTGAAGAAAAAATTTATGATGTAATTATCATCGGAGCTGGGCCTGCTGGCATGACGGCAGCGCTTTATACTTCCCGTGCTGATTTAGATACATTAATGATAGAACGTGGCGTGCCTGGTGGGCAAATGGTGAACACGGCGGATGTGGAAAACTACCCGGGTTTTGATAGCATTTTAGGTCCAGATTTATCGGATAAAATGTTTGCAGGCGCGAAGCAATTTGGCGCGGAATATGCGTATGGTGACATTAAAGGGATTGAAGATTTTAAAGCATATAAACTGGTGACGGCTGGTTCGAAAAGCTATAAAGCGCGTGCGGTCATTATTGCGACTGGTGCCGAACATCGTAAACTTGGTGTAACGGGCGAAGACGAGTTAAGTGGCCGCGGCGTATCGTATTGTGCGGTTTGTGACGGAGCGTTTTTCAAAAATCGTGATTTAGTCGTTGTTGGCGGCGGTGATTCGGCAGTTGAAGAAGGCACTTACTTGACGCGTTATGCAGATAAAGTGACCATCGTGCATCGCCGTGACAAATTGCGCGCACAACAAATTCTGCAAGATCGCGCGTTTAAAAATGAAAAAGTGGATTTTGTGTGGGATTCCACAGTGGAAGAAATTGTTGGCGACGACAAAAAAGTAACTGGCGTACGTTTAGTGTCCACAAAAGATGGCTCTAAACATGATTTAGAAGCTGATGGCGTATTCATTTATGTCGGCCTTGTCCCGCTAACAAGCGCGTTCAACGACCTCGGCATTACCGACGATGAAGGTTACATTCGTACGAACGAAGAAATGGAAACGAGTATTCCGGGCATTTTCGCTGCTGGAGATGTTCGCGCAAAAAGCTTACGCCAAATTGTAACGGCAACTGGTGACGGCGGCCTAGCTGGACAAAACGCACAAAAATTTGTAGAAGAATTAAAAGAATCGCTTGAAGCGGTGAGTGAATAAGGTTAAAAGACTGCCAATTGTAGGCAGTCTTTTTTTCTTGCAACTTCCTTAAATAGTTTGAAAATTAATACTTTTAGTGTGGGTTTTATTCTCTGGAATGTGCTACTATTTAATTGGGCGTGGATGGGTATATTATATCTAGGACATTAATTTTTATTTTTTGGCTGTACTTACTTGTAAAAACATTTGAATTTATTTCTAGTGATAAAAAATAAATGAACTAAAAATTTTATGTAAAATCTTTTTTTAAAGAACGAAAGGATGTCGTTTTAATGAAAAAAATTGCTGTTGTTACTATCGATGTGACTAAGGTTAAGGCTGCGGGCGGAAAAGAGGTCGCTTTTACGGTGCAGAATGAGGCGACGGAACAATGGGCTGAGGCGCATCAAGAATTCGATGTCAATCTTATTCGTATTCCCTGGTATGTGAAGACGGGCGACGCGCTTGTAAACTTCTTTGTGCGGAAAGTTTTGAAGATAAAAGACGTACCGGAATATGAAAATATGTTGCAATTCGTTTATTTCTCGCATATGAGCGCTTTTTATTTATCGAATGCGGAATTTGATGAGATTGTTTTTGAAAATCATGATCTGTTAGTTAAAACGTTGCCGCAATGTGAAAATGAAGCGCGGTACCGGGAAATTTCGACCGTGATGGAATGATGCGGGGCCCCCTTTTTTTGAGGGGGTTTTTTATTTAGGGGTGACGATTGCTTGGAACTGTTGTAAAATGGTACAAGAAGAAGCGGCGTAAGGAGGTCGACGAGATGAGTATTTTAGTGTTAGGTGGGGCTGGATATATTGGCTCTCACGCGGTAGATGGGTTGCTAGCGAAAGGGTATGATGTCGTTGTTGTTGATAATTTGCAGACGGGGCATCAGGCGTCTTTGAATCGTCAGGCGACTTTTTATAAAGGTGATATTCGGGACAAAGTTTTTTTACAAAGTGTCTTTAAAAAAGAAAAAATTGAGGGTGTAATCCATTTTGCGGCGAACTCGCTTGTTGGGGAATCGATGCAAATTCCACTCGTTTATTTAAATAATAATGTTTACGGGACGCAAGTTCTGCTTGAAGTGATGGAGGAATTTGGCGTTCGGCACATCGTTTTCTCGTCTTCAGCGGCGACATACGGCGAGCCAGAGCGTGTACCGATTACAGAGGACATGCCAACGAATCCTGAGAGCACTTACGGAGATTCAAAGCTTATTATGGAGAAAATGATGCACTGGTGTGACTTGGCTCACGAGTTACGTTACGTATCGCTAAGGTATTTTAACGTTGCTGGAGCGAAAGAAGATGGCTCGATAGGTGAAGACCACAATCCCGAGTCACATTTAGTTCCGATTATTTTGCAGGTGGCTTTAGGGCAGCGTGCGGAATTATCAATTTATGGTGACGATTATCAGACGGAAGATGGCACATGTGTGCGCGATTACGTACATGTGGTGGATTTGGTTGATGCGCATATTTTGGCGCTGGAGTATTTGAAAAATGGCGGCGTGAGCAATATTTTCAACTTGGGCAGTAGCAACGGCTTTTCTGTGAAGGAAATGCTTGATGTGGCGAGACGTGTGACAGGTAAGGAAATTCCGGCTGCAATTGGGCCGCGCCGAGCTGGTGACCCTAGTACACTTATTGCTTCGAGTGAGAAGGCTCGTCAAGTTCTTGGCTGGACGCCGAAACATACGGATATGGAGGAAATCATTGGAACCGCGTGGAAATGGCATTTGGGCCATCCGAACGGGTATGTAGAATAAAATAGCGTTTGAACTGGCGACTTGAATTGTCGTCAGTTTGTATGTTTGACGACGAAGGAGGGACAAATTGAAACGAATTTTTGGTGAAATCGATGGAGTACCAATTTATGAGTACACACTTAAAAATAATCGTGGCACGGAATTTTCGGCTTTAAATTACGGTGGGATTGTGACGCGTATTGTAACGGAAGACCGTTTTGGCGAGTTTCAAAATATTAGTTTAGGGTTTGACAATTTAGCTGACTATTTGGCGCATTCGCCTTATTTTGGGGCTTTTGTTGGTCGTGTTGCGGGGCGGATTCGAAACGGCACTTTTGTGCTTGACGGTAAACAATATGACGTTGTGAAAAATAATGGGAACCACCAGCTGCACGGAGGCCGTCCGAATTTCAGTAAGGCGATTTTCCAAGTGGAAGAAGTACAAAATTCGCTTATTTTTTCCTACAAGAGCCCTGCCTTTGAAAACGGCTATCCCGGTGAAGTCGATGTGGTGATGCGCTATACGCTGACGGATGACGATGCATGGGTGATTGAATACGAGGCGAAGACCGACCAGCCGACGCTGTTCAACCCGACGAATCATACATATTTTAACCTTTCGGGGGATGTTAAAAAGGCGGTTTTCGAGAATGAGCTTTTTGTGCGAAGTCACGCATTTGCATGTGTGGACGCCGATTTAGTTCCAACTGGAGAAATTAGAGCGACAGCAGGAACCGCGTTTGATTTTACTGCGAAAAAACGAATTCAAGACGCCATTTCAAAAGGTGACCCGCAAATCGATTTTGCGAGCGGTGGCCTCGATCATGGCTTCGTTTTGGAACATGAAGCGGGGCAACCAGATGCCGTTTTAATGGATGCTGAAACTGGTCGCGGGGTGGCTGTTCAGACGGACGCGCCAGCCGTTGTCATTTATACAGGAAATACGTTGTTTGGCGATTACAAAGTTTTTGGCGAAACAATTCGGCCTTTTTCAGGTATTACGTTTGAAACGCAAATTTTACCAGATGCGATTCACCACCCGCATTTTGGTGATAGCGTGCTGCGCCCTGAAAAGCCTTTTTATTCCAAAACGACTTTTCGCTTTTTTGTAAATAAAGCTTGAAACTGATAAAATATAACAGAAGGTATTTGTGAGAGGAGCCTATGAACGATGAATTGGAATACAGAATATGAGAAATGGTTAAACAATGCGCAACTAGATGCTGATTTACGTAAACAGCTTGATGGCTTGAGCGGTGATGAAAAGACACTTGAAGATAGTTTTTATAAAAATATGGAATTTGGAACTGCTGGAATGCGAGGTGTTCTTGGTGCGGGCACTAATCGCATGAACATTTATACGATTCGTAAGGCGTCTTACGGACTTGCAAAATTTGTAGCAGAAAATGGGGATGCGGCGAAAAAACGCGGTGTAGTCATTGCCTATGACCCTCGTCACATGTCACAAGAATTCGCGTACGAGAGCGCTTCGGTTTTAGGCGCCCACGGGATAAAAAGTTACGTGTTTGAATCGCTTCGCCCGACGCCGGAACTTTCTTTCGCGGTTCGCGATTTAAACTGCTTCAGTGGGATTGTCATTACGGCGAGCCACAATCCGCCAGAATATAACGGATACAAGGTTTACGGCGAGGACGGCGGGCAAATGCCACCAGCAGGAGCGGATGCGGTGACGGAATATATTGATTCGGTTGAGGACATTTTTGCGGTGGAAATTCGCGATACGAGCGAGCTCAAAGCGAGCGGGTTGCTTGAAGTTATCAGCGACAAAGTGGACGTGCCGTATTTGGAAAAATTAAAAGAGGTTACGGTGAATAAAGCGCTTGTAAAAGAAAAAGGTGACACGTTGAAGATTGTCTTCACGCCGCTTCACGGGACGGGTGGCATTCTAGGCGTGCCTGCCCTTGAAAGTGTTGGATTCACAAACATCATTCGGGTGACGGAGCAATTTGAAAACGATCCAGATTTTAAAACGGTAAAATCACCAAATCCAGAAAACCGTGAAGCTTTCCTACTGGCGATTGAATACGGTGAAAAATACGATGGGGATATTTTAGTTGGAACGGATCCTGATGCGGACCGTCTAGGCGTGGCTGTTCGCACGAAAAACGGCGAATACAACGTGCTTTCAGGTAACCAAATCGGCGCCCTCATTTTAAACTACTTGCTAAAACAAAAGAAAAACCAAGGCGAGTTGCCAGCTAACGCGGCCGTCTTGAAATCCATTGTAACAAGTGACCTTGGTCGCGAAATCGCTGAATTTTACGGGGCGGAAATGATTGAAGTTCTAACAGGCTTTAAATTTATCGCCGAACAAATTAAGCGTTTTGAAGAAACAGGTTCCAATACATTTTTATTTGGCTATGAAGAAAGTAATGGCTATATGGTGAAGTCATTCACACGCGATAAAGATGCTATCCAGGCGGTGCTTGCGATTTCAGAAGTGGCACTGGATGCTAAAGAGCGTGGATTCACGCTTTCCGAAGAATTGGACAATATTTTCTCCCAGTTTGGCTTTTATAAAGAGGATCTTGTGTCGCTTACGCTTAGCGGAAAAGACGGATCGGAGCGGATTAAAGAAATTATGACGAGCTTCCGCGAGAAATTGCCGACTGGTATGGGTGGCGAGAAAATCGAGCGTGTGGAGGATTACTTGCGCAGTGAAACGAATTTTATTGCGTCTGGCGAATCCGCGCCTATCTTGCTTCCGCGCGCGGATGTGCTTAAATTTTACTTGACTGACGGTTCATGGTTCTGCTTACGACCATCTGGAACAGAGCCAAAAATCAAGTTCTACTTTAGTATAAAAGGGGCAACTGAAGCGGCTAGCCAGAAAAAACTCGAGAAAGTTCGAGATGCACTCTTAGAGCTTGTTGAGCATTAAAATAGAAGGGGTTTTCGCAGATGCGAAGCCTCTTTTTGCATCATTATAGTGGTGATTATGGTAGAATAATAGATATAGTGAACGATGGAAGGATGAGTGCTTTTGGCAACGAATCAATTGCAATTAGTTATTATTACTGGAATGAGCGGGGCAGGTAAAACGGTTGCCATGCAGTCTTTAGAGGATCTTGGTTATTTCTGTGTCGACAATTTACCGCCGACTTTGTTACCTAAGTTTTGGGAGCTTATGAAGGAATCCGGCAAAATGAATAAAATTGCACTTGTTATGGATTTACGCGGACGTGACTTTTTCGACTCCATTGAGCAAGCGCTAGATGAACTCGATAACACTTCTTTTATTACGACTAAAATTCTCTTTTTAGAAGCAGATGATGGGGTTTTAGTTTCGCGCTATAAAGAAACAAGACGGCACCACCCACTTGAACCAAATGGCTCCGTTTTAGAAGGTATTAAAGCGGAACGCGATTTATTAAGTGATTTGAAAGGTCGCTCGCAACTTGTCATCAACACATCGAATATGAAGCCGCGCGAGCTTAGAGAACGAATCAATCAAGAGTTTAGAGCAGAGGATAAAGATGTTTTCAATGTGCAAGTGATGTCTTTCGGATTTAAGTACGGCTTGCCGATTGACGCGGATCTTGTGTTTGATGTACGGTTCTTGCCGAATCCGCATTATATTGATAAGATGCGTCCTTTAACAGGACTTGACAAAGATGTTTATGATTACGTGATGAAATGGCCAGAAACGCAAACTTACTTGGATAAGACGCTTGATTTACTCAATTTTACGCTGCCTTATTACAAACGCGAAGGGAAGACGCAACTTGTCATTGCGATTGGCTGTACGGGCGGGCAACACCGTTCTGTTGCACTTTCTGAATACATTGGAAAAGCGTTGCAAAGTAAATACGAAACGACGATTTCACACCGAGATATGAAACGCAGAAAGGAAAAGTAGCATGGAAAAAGCAAGGAAACCGAAGATTGTAGTTATCGGCGGTGGCACTGGCATTCCCGTCATTTTAAAAGGCTTAAAAAATAAAAATGTTGATTTAACTGCGCTCGTCACAGTTGCTGATGATGGCGGTAGCTCGGGGAAAATTCGGCAGCAAATGAACGTGCTTCCACCCGGTGATATTCGCAATGTCATGGTTGCTTTATCAAACGCTGATCAGCGCCTCGTTGACCTTTTTCAGTATCGCTTCAAAGTGGACGGTGATTTATCGGGTCATGTCGTAGGCAACCTCATTTTAACGGCGCTTTCTGAACTAAACGCAAACTATGTAGATGCCATTGATGTTCTTTCCAAAGTCATGCGCATTCGCGGCAAAGTCATTCCCGTAACCGACCACCCGCTTGTTTTAAAAGCAGAGATGGAAGACGGGGAAATTGTAACCGGAGAATCGATTATTCCTTTACAAGGAAAGCAAATTAAACGGGTGTTTATTGACCCAGAAGATGTGGCGCCACTTGAAACGGCCGTAGCTGCAGTACAAGACGCAGACCTAATTGTTATCGGCCCAGGCAGCCTTTATACGAGCATCATGCCAAACTTACTCGTTAAAGGATTAGCAGAGGCCATTGTGGCATCAAAAGCAGAGAAAGTTTACATCACGAATATTTTAACTCAAATTGGTGAGACGGATTATTTTAGTGATGCGGACCATATTCAGGCGATTCACGAGCATGTGGGAACGCCATTTATTACGAAAATGTTAATTAATACTGAAAAAGTTCCGGTAGAATTGCTATTTCCGGACGATGTTCGACAAGTAACACATAGTGACGCAGCGCTTAAAAAAATTGGCGTTGAAGAAGTGTATCATGATTTTCTTTCAACAGAAAATCGCCTTGTCCGGCATGATGGTGAAAAAGTGGCGCAAGCTCTTTTAAGCATGCTTCCCAATGATGAAAAGGAGTGAGTGTTGTGTCGTTTGCCTCGGAAACAAAAAAAGAACTGACGAATATGGAAGTGACAGAAGATGAGGCGAAAGCCGAACTTGCCGCCTTCATTCGAATGAACGGTGCGATGTCATTTTCAAATGGTTTGATGGTGACGGACGTTCAAACGGAGAACGCAGCCACTGCTAGACGGATGTATCAACTCTTAAAGCGTTTATACGACGTCCCGATTGAGCTTTTAGTCAGAAAAAAAATGAAGTTGAAGAAAAATAATGTGTATATTGTTAGGCTGAAGGCGAAAACGAAGGAAATTCTTGAAGATTTATATATTTTGCAAGATAATTTTACGTTTACGAAGTCGATTGATAGGGCATTTGTAAAAAAACGGAATGCAAAACGTGCTTATTTGCGAGGGGCTTTTCTAGCAAGTGGCTCAGTGAACAATCCGGAAACATCGTCCTATCATCTTGAAATTTTCTCGGTTTATGAGGAACATAATGAGGCGGTATGCGCGTTGCTTAATTCATTTGACTTAAATGCGCGGACGCTCGAGCGGAAAAATGGTTTCATTACGTATTTAAAAGAAGCCGAGAAAATCACGGAATTTTTGAGTATTATTGGTGCAACACAGGCGCTGCTTCACTTTGAAGACGTTCGGATTATGCGCGACATGCGAAATTCCGTCAATCGCCTTGTTAACTGTGAAACAGCAAATCTCAATAAAACAATCAATGCGGCAGTTAGACAAATCGAAAACATTAAATTTATCCGCGCTGAAGTTGGTTTAGAAGCGTTACCAGAGCGCTTGCGTGAAATTGCAGAACTGCGCATCACGCATGAAGACGTTTCGCTAAAAGAACTCGGTGAAATGCTTTCAAATGGCGCCATTTCAAAATCAGGCATTAATCATCGTTTGCGAAAAATCGACCAAATTGCCGAACGCCTGAAAAACGGGGAAACCCCTTCACAAATAGGTTTAAATGTTCAAAGTATAAAATAAAGGATGCGAATGTTGATGTCGAAATTATTTTCCAGTTACAAATTACAAGATGTTACCTTAAAGAACCGCCTTGTGATGTCGCCGATGTGCATGTACTCGGTCGATAAAGAAGACGGCATTGCAACCGATTTTCACCTTACACACTATATGAGCCGCGCCGCTGGTGGAACGGGACTCGTGATTTTGGAAGCGACTGCTGTTCAAGAAATCGGCCGCATTTCCACAAAGGATTTAGGCCTCTGGTGCGACGAGCAAATCCCAGCGCTCAAGCGGATTACAGACGGAATTCATGATCACGGAGCAAAAGCAGGAATTCAACTTGCTCATGCGGGTAGAAAAGCTGAACTTCCTGGGAAAATTGTTGCGCCGTCTGCTATCGCATTTAGTGAGAAATACAGCGAACCGAACGCGCTTACTTTAGAGCAAATAAAAGAAGTGGTGGAAGACTTTAAACGTGCGGCTTATCGTGCGGCAGAAGCCGGATTCGACGTCATCGAATTGCATGCAGCACACGGATATTTGCTACATCAATTCCTATCGCCAATTACAAATCGCCGTGAAGATGCATACGGTGGCCCTGCGGGTAACCGCTATCGCATTGTTAGTGAAATTATAAAAGCGGTGCGCGAAGTTTGGGACGGCCCGGTCATTGTACGCGTTTCAGCCTCAGACTATGCGCACGGTGGTTTAAAACCAGAAGATTATGTGCCTTTTGCAAAATGGATGAAAGCAGACGGCGTCGATTTAGTAGACGTATCAAGTGGTGGCCTAGTGCCCGTAGCACCGTCTAGCTATCCCGGCTACCAAGTGCCATTTGCCGAATTGATTCGCCGTGATGCTGGAATCGCAACAGGCGCTCTAGGTCTTATCACAAACGCCACACAGGCAGAAGAAATTTTGTGCAATGACCGCGCGGATTTAATCATCATCGGCCGCGAATTACTACGCAACCCGTATTTTGCACGCGAAGCAGCCATTGAACTTGGGGAAACAATCGATGGTCCGAGACAGTATAGTCGCGGGTGGTAAAACAAAAAATCCGAACTCGTCTGAGTTCGGATTTTTTCGTTTCATTATTTCAAATTATTCTTATTCACAACAATATCATCAATCAAGCCGTATTCTTTCGCTTGTTCCGCGTCCATGAAATTGTCACGGTCAGTGTCGCGCGCAATAACTTCAAGCGTTTGACCCGTTTTTTCGGATAAAATACGATTCATGCGATCCTTGATTTTCAAGATGTGGCGTGCTGCGATTTCGATTTCAGTAGCTTGTCCTTGGGCTCCGCCAAGAGGTTGGTGAATCATGATTTCCGTATTAGGAAGCGCAAAACGTTTGCCATCAGCTCCTGCAGCTAGTAAAAACGATCCCATCGAAGCAGCCATTCCCATACCAATTGTTTGAACATCGGATTTTACGAAATTCATTGTGTCATAAATCGCCATTCCAGCAGAAATGCTACCACCTGGCGAATTAATGTATAGGAAAATATCTTTCTCAGGGTCTTGGGCGTCCAAGAAAAGTAGCTGCGAAACAATCGAGTTCGCAACATTGTCATCAATCGCAGAACCAAGCATAATAATACGGTCTTTTAAAAGGCGGGAATAAATGTCGTAAGCACGTTCCCCGCGGCTTGTTTGTTCAATTACTGTAGGGATTAAATTCATATCAAGATTCCTCCTATAAGCCTAAAATTTAAGATGGGCATATCGCCCATTCACTGATTACATCATACAATATTGGTCAAATTAGGTCAAATGAAAGACTCTTAAAACATTTTCTTTTGATTAAAAACTTGTCAAAGTACACTGCTTCCGCTATAATTACTATTCGTACGGTAAATTTATTTGCCCTCGTGGTGCAAAGGATAGCACGTGAGATTCCGGTTCTTAAAATGGGGGTTCGATTCCCTCCGAGGGCGCTCTAAAGAAGAGTTGAAATGGCGTTGTATAGCTGTTTTGGCTCTTTTTGTTTTAAACTTTTACATTCTATTTTCATAATAGTGCGACATGAAAATCCAGCAACTTTTTTTAATGCTGACCTAAAAATAGCTTCTGTCTGAGCAATGAAAGACAAAACATGCGTCCAATTACTTGCTTATTTTGATACAGATAACTTATGATACAAACACGCAAAAGAAACTCGCTAAGATTGTGACGAATATAGAAAGATTAATTGACTTTACCTCCTTTGGAAAACTGAACGAATAATCAATTAACACGGGACTGGAATATACTCTAGTCCTTTGTTTCGTCCATTCGACCTATTTTAAAAAAGAACAAATGTTCGTATAATGGTTATTAAGAAGTTGAATAGGTGGCGACGATATGTATAGTTTATTTGAACAGGAGAAAATGATGAAAAATGAAATCATCTTTACTTTATTAAATGCAATGAATTTGAAAAAGGCGGTTTGCATCCGGTTGAAGCATGTTGACTTAGCGCTTTTTCCAAGTTTTATTGATATGCGGGAAGAAATCGTGGAATTGTATGACGAAAATGAACAGCTGAAAACATTGCTTTTAAAGCAAATTATAACTTGTTCGATAGTAAAATGAAGATTTTCCTACCCTTCTTTAAAAATCCCGTTTATAATGGAACTATTAATGAGAAAAGGTGATTAAATGGGTTTGAAAGATAGGCTTGAAAATGAGCTTTTTAGCTACGCGAAAGAAAATGCGCTTTCGATTTCTGAGATACATTTCATGTATGCTGGTCCAACAATGCGAACACGTCATACACTTATCTTGGCTTTTACAAACGTTGGCATGTTCACCTTTCAATTTAAATTAGGTGAAGCAGAAATGCATTTTCTAGAGAAGGCCCAGTTACATAAAATTGAAATGCGTAAAAAAACACTTGTTTATGAACTGAAAATTCAAGCGCTCACGGAAGATGGAAAGCTTGAGGAAGGCAAATATTTAGTTAGTAAGCGGGTTATTGGGCGGAAGTGGCATCAAAGCACGGTACAGAAACTTTTGAGTCTCGAGGGACAAGCGCTATTTTAGAGGGAGGATTTTAATCATGAAAATTGTTGATATGCACTGTGATGTTCTTTATAAATTGCAAAAAGCCAAGGGGCGCATGACGTTTCAGGACGATGCGGAGCTGGATGTGAATTTTGAGCGCCTGCTTGCGGGAGATATTTTTTTGCAGGGATTTGCCATTTTTTTAGATCCGGAAGTGCCTGTTGAGCAAAAGTGGAAAAAAACGGTGGAGCAAGGAAATATTTTCAAGCAACACGTTTTGCATCGTGACGGCATAATAAAACCGCTCAAAAAATGGACGGATTTGGAAACTTTGCCTGATGGGAAAATTGCGGCGGCATTAACATTAGAAGGGGTGGAGCCGATTGGTCAGGATTTAGATCGCTTGGAGCAAGTGCTAGATAACGGTGTGCTTTCGGTGGGACTAACATGGAACAATGCGAATTTAGCGGCAGATGGTATTCTTGAACCGCGTGGGGCGGGGCTCACGCAATTTGGGAAGGGAATCATTCGGCGTTTAAATGAACGAAAAGTTTTTACGGACGTTTCGCATTTAAGCGTCAAAAGTTTTTGGGATGCAATGGACGCTTCGGAATTCCCAATTGCGAGCCATTCAAACGCAAAAGCAATTTGTTCACATGTTCGTAATTTAGATGATGACCAATTGAAAGCGATGATTGCGCACGATGCGATGATTCACGTAGTTTTCCACCCGCTTTTCACAACGAATAGCGGCACTGCAGAAATGGAAGATATCGTGCGCCATATTGAGCACATTGCTGAACTAGGCGGCATTCGCAATATTGGATTTGGTTCGGATTTTGATGGGATTCCTTCGCATGTAAAAGGACTTGAACATGCT
The DNA here is from genome assembly GCF_900186135.1 of Listeria sp. ILCC792. Lineage (NCBI taxonomy): Bacteria > Bacillati > Bacillota > Bacilli > Caryophanales > Listeriaceae > Listeria > Listeria sp. ILCC792. Next base: position 56,529 of record NZ_FYBO01000004.1, on the reverse strand, counting down.
GGGCAATATCAAGATTTTATCGAAGTATTACGGCAACATTTTTCCGAAGAAGACGTGGAAGGTTTTGCTTATAAAAATTTCATGAATCATTTACCGCGATAAAGAAGCGGCCAGACAGCGACAAAAAATAAGTATAAATCCAGTAACCCCATTTTCGTAAATGGCAGTATTGCTGGATTTATACTTTAAATTGTTAAAAATTTAGTACAAAATAAGATGAAAATATAGATGATGAAAGCGGTATAGATAATAAATTCTAACGTAGAGATTTTTTGTTTTGCCGCACTTTCATCATTAATTTCATCAGGGTTTAAAATTAGACTTTTTAAAGCTTTTGAAGCGCAATAAACACTGGCCATGAATAGAATGGCTAGCTGGCCTTGCTTCTGACTGAAGCCGAAAATCCACGGACTAAGTAATACAAGGATGAAAAGAAGTCGAAAGTATAGTGTATGCTTAATTGACTTTAGTTGTATTTCCATGAAGCCCTCTTTTGTTATTTTAAGTATAAGTGATTCAGGCAAACGCGTCAAAGTTATTTTTTGAAAACTTTGTCTTTTAACGGTGTTTTAATCCCGTGTTATAATAATAGATGAAAAGGAGGTTTTGACATGAGATTTGAATCCAATTATGTGCAAAAGCAGCAACAAAAACAATCGATGAAGCTTGCGATGACGCAGCAACTTTCCCAATCTATTGCAATGCTACAATTTACAACGGCTGACTTAACGACTTTTTTGGAAGATAAAGCTCTGGAAAACCCTCTAATTGAAGTGGTCGCTGGCATTGATGTTGCAACAGACTACAGTTATACGAAGCGCAAAAAAAATTATGATACGGATAATGACTGGTTGGAACAAATTGCGGACAGCAAGGAAACGCTGCCTGATTTTTTGAAGAATCAAATCGCGCTTATGAAATTAAGCTACAAGGAAAAAATTGTTTTGCTGTATCTTGTGGAAAGTTTGAATGATGCCGGTTATTTAGTGACGGACATTGAAACGATTGCGAGCGGGCTTTTGATGAGCGAAGCGGATGTGCTCGCGGGTCTTGAAGTTTTACAAAGCCTAGAGCCGGCTGGTGTGGGTGCGCGTGACGCGAAGGAGTGCATTTTGTTGCAGATTGATCGTTCGATAGACGCGCCGTATATTGCGTACGACGTGATTTCAGAACATTTTACTGCTTTTGCGGAGAAAAAGTGGAAGAGCATCGCGAGCGCGCTTGATGTCCCGCTTTCAGAGATTCAGCAAGTTTCTGATTTTGTGCAGACGTTAAATCCTAAGCCAGGGTCCGAATTTGAAACGGAACGCGTGCAGTACGTTGTCCCGGATTTGATTTTGCAACAAGTTGGACAGGAGCTGTTCGTTTCAGTAGCGAAACAATTCATTCCACAAATTAGATTCCAAGAGAACTACTATAAAATGATGCGCGACACGAAGGAAAAAGATGTGCTGAACTTTTTGAAAGACAAAACTGGCGAGTATGACTGGCTTGTGAAAGGCATGGAGCAGCGCGAGGATACATTAAAACGTGTCGGCAAAGCAATTGTTGCCCACCAGAAAGCTCACTTTTTAGAAAATGCCCATCTAGAGCCGCTAACCCTTAAAGAAATCGCTGAAGAAATTGGCGTCCATGAATCAACGGTTAGTCGAGCTGTGAACGGGAAATATATTGAAACAAGCCAAGGTGTGTTTGAACTAAAGTCCTTTTTTGCGTCCGGTTTACAAAAGAAGAAGGAAACGGCAACGGATACAGGAGATGTTTCAAGCGCGAGTATTAAACAGTTGATTCTTGACTTTGTAAAAGAAGAAGACAAGCGAAAACCACTTTCAGATCAGAAAATTGTTGATTTGCTTGCAGAAAAAGGGATTGAAGTTTCGCGTAGGGCGATTGCCAAATATCGGACAGAACTGCGAATTCCATCTTCTTCTAAAAGAAAACGATTTGATGAATGATAGACGAATTTTGTCCCAGTTTTAAAAATGATGGGACGAAATTTGTCTTTTTTTATGGAAACATGGCAAGGGCGCTATTTCAAATGAAGCTAGTCATAAGAAGCTCTAAGTAAAATGAAATATTTTCCTTTTGTAAAAAAATGATTGCTTTTTCATAAATGTCCCACTTATTACTTGAAGAAATTCCAAAAGGCTGTTAAAATAAATGTTGTAGGGTAATAAAGGAATGATAAAGCTTCATCATAATGCACGTAGAGCGAGAGAAGGTAAGAAAAAGAGAAAGACGTATGATTTGAAAAATTCATCCAGTCGAAAACTTAGAAACCTTTATCTCCACTTTTTTTAGTTTCAACGGGACGCTTGATGACTATGCGGGTCGAATGGTGTCCAAAAGCGAGGAGCAATTAAAATGTCAGATTTAATTAACATTCAACAAAAGCTATTACCCGACGTTTTAGCGGTCATGCAAAAACGCTATCAAATACTTCGTTCCATTTATTTTGCAGAGCCTGTTGGCAGGCGGACTCTAGCGGGAATGCTCGGCATGAGTGAACGCGTTCTTCGCGGCGAAGTTGAATTTTTGAAAGCGCAAGGACTGATTGATATTGCATCATCAGGAATGACTGTGACAAAAGAAGGGCTCATTGTTTTTCGTGATCTCGAAAGCATAATGAATCAACTATCTGGTTTACATTCTGCAGAAAATAGACTGGCGGAGCTTTTACAAATAAAGAAATGTTTAGTCGTGCAGGGAGATAGTGATATTACGCCGTGGGTACGCGAGGAAATGGGTCGTGTTGCTGTAAAACAACTTGATTTAGCATTAGTTGAAAAACGCAATGTTGTAGCTGTCATGGGTGGTTCTACAATGGCAACCTTTGCAGATACAATGCCAAGCGATTTTGCTAAAGGGCGAGAGTTGCTTTTCGTTCCTGGGCGAGGTGGAATCGGCGAAGATTTAGATAATCAAGCCAACACCATTTGCGACCGCATCGCAACAAAAACAGGTACTAAACACCGTGTTCTATACGTGCCAGAACAGTTAGGTGAAGAAGCTTATCAATCTCTTATGAAAGAACCTGCGATTCAAGAAGGTTTGCGCTTGGTGCAATCGGCAAACGCAATCGTTCATGGTATCGGTGACGCGCTTACGATGGCGAAACGCCGCCATACAAGTGATGAAGTTATCGATAAGATTACACGTCTTGAGGCAGTTGGCGAAGCATTTGGTTATTATTTCAATGAGCAAGGTGAAGTCGTACATAAAGTTTCTACATTTGGCCTGCAATTTGAAGATTTAGCCAAAATCCCGCACATCATTGTTGTTGCTGGTGGGACTTCAAAGGCGAAAGCAATTAAATCGTATATGAAAAGCGCTCCGAAAAATACGATTTTAGTCACGGACGAAGGAGCAGCAAATATGCTTTTAAATGGGAGTAAAACCCATTTGAAATAAAAAAATTTCACTTATTTTCAAGGAGGAAATAACTCATGACAGTTAAAGTTGGTATTAATGGTTTTGGACGTATTGGACGCTTAGCATTCCGTCGTATTCAAGAAGTAGAAGGAATTGAAGTAGTAGCAATCAATGACCTTACAGATGCTAAAATGTTAGCACACCTTTTAAAATATGACACAACACAAGGTACTTTCGGTAAAGATGTTGAAGTACACGATGGTTTCTTTAAAGTTAACGGAAAAGAAGTTAAAGTTTTAGCTAACCGTAACCCTGAAGAATTACCATGGGGCGACTTAGGTGTAGAAATCGTTCTTGAATGTACTGGTTTCTTCACAACACAAGAAAAAGCTGAATTACACTTAAAAGCAGGGGCTAAAAAAGTTGTTATCTCTGCTCCAGCAACTGGTAACATGAAAACTATCGTTTATAATGTTAACCATGAAACACTTGACGGAACTGAAACAGTTATCTCTGGTGCAAGTTGTACAACTAACTGCTTAGCTCCAATGGCTAAAGCTTTAGACGACAACTTTGGTATTGTTGAAGGTCTTATGACTACAATCCATGCTTACACTGGTGACCAAATGACTCTTGATGGTCCACACCCTAAAGGTGACTTCCGTCGTGCTCGTGCAGCGGCTGAAAACATCGTTCCTAACTCTACTGGTGCTGCTAAAGCAATCGGTGAAGTATTACCAAGCCTTAAAGGTAAATTAGACGGAGCTGCTCAACGTGTTCCAGTTCCAACTGGTTCCCTTACTGAACTTGTAACAGTTTTAGACAAACAAGTAACAGTTGACGAAGTAAATGCTGCAATGAAAGCTGCAAGCGATCCAGAAACATTTGGTTACACTGCTGACCAAATCGTATCTTCTGATATTAAAGGTATCACTTACGGTTCTTTATTCGATGAAACTCAAACTAAAGTTATGTCCGTTGGCGACAAACAATTAGTTAAAACTGTTTCTTGGTATGACAACGAAATGAGCTACACTGCTCAATTAGTTCGTACTTTAGAATACTTCGCTAAAATTGCAAAATAAGCCTGAATTAAATAAGTTTTAAACGAATAGGCGGAGACATGTATTTGTTTCCGCTTGTTTTCTGAAGTTATTTAGTTTTATGTTACAAACTCAAACTACACGAGCGACTGTGTATTTTGTTATTATCAGGAGGAATCCAAATGGCTAAAAAAGTAGTGACTGATTTAGACTTAAAAGACAAAAAAGTACTTGTTCGCGTTGACTTTAACGTGCCAATGAAGGACGGCAAAATCACAAACGATAATCGTATTGTAGCTGCTCTTCCAACTATTAAATATATTGGACAAGAAGGCGGAAAAGCAATTTTATTCTCCCATCTTGGAAAAGTGAAAACTGAAGAAGATAAAAAAGACAAATCCCTTCGCCCGGTTGCTGAACGTTTAAGCGAATTACTTGGCAAAGAAGTGAAATTTGTTCCTGTAACACGCGGCGCTGAACTTGAAACTGCTATTTCTAATATGAAAGACGGAGACGTTCTTTTATTTGAAAATACGCGTTTTGAGGACGTTGAAGGTAAAAAAGAAAGCGGCAACGACCCTGAGCTTGGCAAATACTGGGCATCTTTAGGCGATGTATTCGTAAACGATGCTTTTGGTACAGCTCACCGTGCGCACGCTTCTAACGTTGGAATTGCTTCTAACTTAGATTCTGCAGCTGGTTTCTTAATGGAAAAAGAAATTAAATTTATCGGTGGGGTTGTTGAAAACCCAGATCGCCCACTTGTAGCGATTTTAGGTGGCGCGAAAGTATCCGATAAAATTGGCGTTATCGAAAACTTATTAAAAGTAGCAGACAAACTTTTAATTGGTGGCGGTATGGCTTATACATTCATGAAAGCAAAAGGCTATGAAGTCGGTATTTCTCTTCTTGAAGCGGATAAAGTGGATCTTGCAAAACGTTTAATGGAAGAAGCTGGTGATAAACTTGTTCTTCCAATTGATACTGTTGTAGCGAAAGAGTTCAGCAATGATGTTCCTTTCCACACAGTTGCATCTGATGCTATTCCTGCTGACGAAGAAGGACTTGACATTGGCGAAAAAACAATCGAACTATTTGCGAAAGAGCTTGAAGGAGCGAAAACAGTTATTTGGAATGGTCCAATGGGCGTTTTCGAAATGAGCAATTTTGCAAAAGGTACAATTGGTGTTTGTGAAGCTATCGCAAACTTAAAAGATGCAACAACAATTATTGGTGGTGGTGACTCGGCAGCTGCAGCTATGCAACTTGGATTTGCTGACAAGTTCACGCACATTTCAACTGGCGGCGGTGCTTCTCTAGAATATCTAGAAGGTAAAGAACTACCAGGCGTTGCATCTATTAGCGATAAATAAAAACAAATTTTTTAGTTCGAAAGGATGTTTTTCATGCGTAAACCAATTATTGCTGGAAACTGGAAAATGAACAAAACAGCGGCTAAAGCTGCAGAATTTGTAGAAGAAGTGAAAGGGAAAGTGCCAGCTAAAAGCGCGGTTGATTCTGTAGTCGCTTCCCCAGCTTTATTCCTTCGTGACTTAACTCGTTTAGCGGAAGGAACTGATTTGCAAATTTCTGCTCAAAACTGCTATTCAGAAGATGAAGGTGCATTCACTGGAGAAACAAGTCCGTTTGCACTTGCTGATCTTGGTGTATCTTATGTGATTATCGGTCACTCTGAACGTCGTGAGTATTTCCATGAAACAGATGAAGATATTAATAAAAAAGCACATGCGATTTTCAAACGTGGCATGACACCAATCATTTGCTGTGGTGAAACACTTGACCAACGTGAAGCTGGTCAAACTGAAACTTGGGTTCGTGGTCAAATTCGTTCTGCTATTGCAGGGCTTACTGAAGAACAAGTGAAGAAAACAGTTATTGCTTATGAGCCAATCTGGGCAATCGGTACTGGTAAATCTTCTACAAGTAAAGATGCAAACGAAACTTGTGCGGTTATCCGCGCGGAAATTGCTGACGCTGTTTCTAAAGAAGCGGCAGAAGCGGTTCGCATTCAATACGGCGGAAGTGTAAAACCAGAAAATATTGCTGAATACATGGCAGAATCAGATATTGATGGCGCTCTTGTAGGGGGCGCAAGCTTAGAACCTAAATCTTTCTTAGCTTTATTGGAGGCAGTAAAATAAAATGAGTAAATCTCCTGTAGCGATTATTATCTTGGACGGATTTGGACAACGTGCTGAAACAGTTGGAAATGCTGTTGCACAAGCAAATAAACCAAATTTCGACCGTTACTGGGCTGAATTTCCGCATAGTACGTTAAAAGCTTCGGGTCTTGATGTCGGTCTTCCAGATGGACAAATGGGTAACTCAGAAGTAGGGCATACAAATATCGGTGCAGGTCGTATCGTATATCAAAGCCTAACACGTATTGATAAAGCAATTGCGGAAGGCGAGTTCCAAGAAAATAAAGCCATTAACAACGCATTTAATCATACGAAGGAAAACAATTCCGATTTGCATTTGTTCGGTTTGCTTTCTGACGGTGGTGTTCATAGTCACATTAACCATCTTGTTGCACTACTTGAAACAGCGAAAGCGAAAGGTGTTCCAAACACATATATCCACGCTTTCCTAGATGGTCGTGACGTGGCGCCACAGTCTGCTGTTGAGTATTTAAAAGAACTTCAAACAGCTATTCAAAAACTTGGATATGGTGAGATTGCGACTGTATCTGGACGCTTCTACGCGATGGATCGCGACAAGCGCTGGGAACGTGTTGATAAAGCCTATAAAGCGCTTGTGTACGGTGAAGGTGAAAAATTTGCGGATCCAATTAAATTAGTTGAAACTTCTTATGAAAATGGGAAAAACGACGAATTTGTTGTGCCGGCAATTATTGCGAAAGACGGCGAAGCTACTGCGACGGTGAAAGATAATGATGCAGTCATCTTCTTTAACTTCCGTCCAGACCGTGCTATCCAACTTTCAAATGCCTTTACAGACAAAGAATGGGAACATTTTGAACGTGGGGAGAAACATCCTAAAAACGTGAAATTTGTGACGATGACTTTGTATAATCCAAGTATTGACGCTGAAGTAGCTTTCGAGCCAATTGAAATGAAAAACGTAATTGGGGAAGTATTATCTGATGCCGGCTTATCGCAACTGCGAATTGCTGAAACGGAAAAATACCCACATGTTACATTCTTTATGAATGGCGGAAGAAATGAAGAATTTCCAGGCGAAAATCGGATTTTAATCAACTCACCAAAAGTTGAAACTTATGATTTAAAACCAGAGATGAGTGCTTATGAAGTAACAGACGCACTTGTTCAAGATATTAAAGACGACAAGCACGATGCGATTATTTTAAACTTCGCGAATCCGGACATGGTTGGTCACTCTGGTATGCTTGAGCCAACAATTAAAGCGATTGAAGCGGTGGATGAAAATCTAGGTCGTGTAGTTGATTTGATTTTAGAAAAAGGTGGTTCTGCTGTTATTTTCGCGGATCACGGAAACTCTGAAACGATGTCGACTCCAGAAGGAAAACCGCATACTGCGCATACGACAGTTCCGGTTCCGGTCATCGTAACGAAAAAAGGTGCAACATTACGCGCTGACGGCCGTTTGGCGGATGTGGCACCAACTATGCTTGATTTATTAGGCGTAGAAAAGCCAGTTGAAATGACTGGTGAAAGTTTAATTGAGAAATAAAACAGTTTTTACTTTTGTTTTTACTAAAACAAAGCTACAATAAAAATGTAATTTAAAATGTGGGATTGGACGAGTTGAGAGAATACCAATATGTGTGTGGTGGAGTTGCTTTGTTCGAAGGGGCTTTTGGGGATTGTGATTTTGGAAGGCACTTTGTTCGAAGGGGCTTTTGGGGATTGTGATTTTGGAAGGTACTTTGTTCGAAGGGGCTTTTGGGGATTGTGATTTTGGAAGGCACTTTGTTCGAAGGGCTTTTGAGGATTGTGGTTCTGGAAGGCACTTTGTTCGAAGGGGCTTTTGAGGATTGTGGTTCTGGAAAGTACTTTGTTCGAAGAGTCTTTTGAGGATTACATGTTCGCTTTGCTCACATGCATATTGGGACTCTAACTCACTTTGTTCGAAGAGTCCCAACAAAGGAGAAGATATTAATGTCTATTATTACTGAAGTATATGCTCGCGAAGTTCTTGATTCTCGTGGTAATCCAACTGTTGAGGTAGAAGTTTATACAGAAGCTGGTGCTTTTGGTCGTGCGCTTGTTCCAAGTGGTGCGTCTACTGGTGAATACGAAGCTGTAGAATTACGTGATGGCGATAAAGGTCGTTACCTTGGTAAAGGTGTTTTGAAAGCTGTTGAAAACGTAAATGATATTATTTCTGATAAAATTATCGGTTTTGATGTTACTGATCAAATTGGTATTGATAAAGCGATGATCGACTTAGATGGTACACCGAACAAAGGTAAATTAGGCGCTAATGCTATCCTTGGTGTTTCTTTAGCTGCTGCTCGTGCTGCTGCTGACGAATTAGGCGTACATTTATACGAATACATTGGTGGAACGAACGCGAAAGTTCTTCCAGTTCCAATGATGAACATTTTAAACGGCGGCGAACATGCTGATAACAATGTTGATATTCAAGAATTTATGGTTATGCCAGTAGGTGCTGCTAACTTTAAAGAAGCTTTACGTATGGGTGCTGAAATTGTGCACGCGCTTAAAGGTGTTCTTAAAGGTAAAGGTCTTAACACTGGTGTTGGCGATGAAGGTGGTTTCGCGCCAAACTTAGAATCTAATGAAGAAGCAATTGAAGCGATTATCGAAGCAATTGAAGCTGCTGGTTACAAACCAGGCGAACAAGTTAGAATCGCAATGGATGCTGCATCTTCTGAGTTCTATAACCGTGAATCTGGTAAATATGAACTTAAAGGTGAAGGCGTAACACGTACTTCTGAAGAAATGGTAGCTTGGTATGAAGAAATGATTAACAAATACCCTATCATCTCTATTGAAGACGGCTTAGATGAAAACGACTGGGATGGTTTCAAACTTCTTACAGAACGTATTGGTTCTAAAGTACAATTAGTTGGTGACGATTTATTCGTAACAAACACTGAAAAATTAGAGCAAGGGATCGAAAAAGGTATCGCGAACTCTATCCTTATCAAAGTTAACCAAATTGGTACTTTAACTGAAACTTTAGATGCGATTGAAATGGCTAAACAAGCTGGATACACTGCAGTTGTTTCTCACCGTTCTGGTGAAACTGAAGACTCCACAATTGCTGATATCGCAGTTGCAACAAATGCTGGTCAAATTAAAACTGGTGCGCCAGTTCGTACTGACCGTGTTGCGAAATACAACCAATTATTACGTATTGAAGATAACCTTCAAGATCTTGCGGAATACCGTGGTCTTAAAGCATTCTACAACTTGAAAAAATAATTGAATTCTGAGCTCGGTGAGCGATGCGGAAACGCATGGCTCGCCGGGCTTTTTTTATTGGGGGATTTTAGGCGGGGAAGGGGGTGTTTTGTGGGATTTTTAACTTTGTTTTAGTTAGGAAAAAGCAGTTGATTTTTAGGGTTGACAGTTGCCAAACTTCGCGTTATGATAGGTCTATTGTAATTCACAAAACCTTTATTTTAAGGGTAGGAGGACTGCTGAAAAATGAGTGCGGATCGTAGCTTTATGTTAAAAGCGGGAAATCGTGCTGTTTTACTCTTGCATGGCTTTGCAGGGACTACAGAAGATGTCAAAAGTTTAGGAGAATATTTAGCTGAAAATGAGTATACGGTGTATGCTCCGAATTTCCGTGGACACGGAGATGAGCCAGCGTTATTCTTGAAAACGACGCCTGAAATGTGGTACGAAGATGCTGTTTCTGGGTATAAGTTTTTGGAAAAAGAAGGATACCATGAAATTGCGATTATTGGTGTTGCGATGGGTGGCGTGTTTGCGCTTAAAATGGCGGAATCATTTTCACCGAAAGCGATTGTACCTTTATGTGCGAACGTTAATCGCAAAATGCGCTATATTCCAGTAGAGAAATATTTGCTAAAACAACTTGCAAAAGAAGGTTTTGAAGCGGCGTCTGCGGAAGCGATGCTAAAAAGCTATGAACCGGAAATTAAAAAGATGGCAGACGCACGTTCTGATTTTTATAAATTTGTGGCGGATAATATTGAAAAAATCCATGTGCCAACAATGATTGGGCAAGGTTGCCAAGATGAGGAAATTGACGCGGATAACGCGAATTATATTTTCAAAAATATTCATACGGCGGAAAAACAACTTTGTTTTTATCAAGGAAGTGGTCACGATATTGTGAACGACTGTGAACGCGACATTCTAGAAGAAGATTTGCTTTATTTCTTGGATGATTTAAACTGGTTGGAAGAAAAAGTTGTATGATGTGATGAACACTGACGAGTACCTACTTGTTGGTGTTTTTTTATAAATTAGGAGGAGTTTTATGAAGACGATACTTTTTCAAGGTGACAGTATTACGGATGCGGGACGGAATCGCGCGGATAGTGGGAGTTTAGGCGAGGGTTATGTGGCCATGATTTCGCGAATGCTGCCTGAATTTCGGGTGATTAATCGTGGTGTTTCTGGTGATTTAACGACGGATATGCGTGCGCGCTGGCAACAAGACGCAATTAGGCTTGCGCCGGATTATTTGTCGATTTTAATTGGGGTTAACGATACTTGGCGGAGCTTTTCGGAATGGCGGGATACTTCGACTAGCGCGTTCAAAGCGGTGTATGCAGATGTTTTGGAGGACGCTACTCAAAATACGGAGGCGAAGCTAATTTTAATGGAGCCGTTTGTATTGCCAATTCCGGCGGATAGGAAAGACTGGCGGGCTGACTTGGATCCGAAAATTCATGCTGTGCGGGAGCTTGCTGATGAGTACGGGGCGTTGTATGTGCCGCTTGATGGGATGTTAAACGCAGCGGGGATCGCGCAAGGATATGCTGAAATTGCGCCTGACGGGGTTCACCCGACAAAAAGAGGACACGAGTTGATTGCGGAAGCTTGGTGTTCGTCTTTTGCTAGCTTTACAAAAAAATAAAAAAATGCTATATTAAAGGTCATGCGATGAGCCTTATGCAGCGTGATTTTTAGCTGCCGAGTGTTTTCTGCATTTATGGGTTTGTGGAGACCCGCAGAAAACCGCATTATGTCTCGTAAAGACAGGAGCACCCGTTTATTAAAGCGGGTGTTTTTTTTTGTGTGTATATTCGACGCTAAAAGTCTCATTTTTTGTGAAAAACGTCACAATTTGTCTACAGCATTTAGGTGTCATTATTGGTATGTTAATTAGGTTGATTAAATATTACGGAGGTTAATTAAATGAAAAAAATGTTGTTAGTTCCAGCTACAATGCTTGTGGCCGTGGCGTTGCTTACGGGTTGTTCGAATGATGCAAAGTCAAAAGCGAGCGAAAAAGTGGTGAAGAAAGAATCAAGTGACCATATCGATTATAAAAATCAAAAGGATTGGAAATTTGAGTCTGGGGATTCGCAGTCACCAATTAATATTGAAACTGCTAAAACCGAGCCGATGAAAGATTCTGGAGAAATTGAGCTTGATTATTCAGATGCTGTAGTAGATGAGGTGGATAACGGGCATAGCATTCAAGTTGATGATACGGGTACGGCGAAGATTAACGGGCGTAACTTTGAACTTAGTCAGTTCCATTTCCACGCAAAAAGTGAGCACACGCTGAATGGGGAGCATTATCCGATTGAAGCGCATTTTGTCAACCAGTCGCAAGATGGACGAATCGCCGTAATTGGTGTGTTCTTTAAAGAGGGTAAGGAAAACGCAGGTTTTAATACGGTGCTTGCGAATATTAAAAAAGGTGAAAAAGTAAAAGTTGGAGATACGATTAATGTGGCAAGTATGCTTCCAGAAAATAAAAGTTACTATCATTATTTAGGATCGCTTACAACTCCTCCTCTTTCAGAAAATGTGGAATGGTATGTGATGGCAAATCCCGTAGAAGTTTCAAGTGAACAAATTAAGGAGTTTGACCGATATTATGAGGCAAACAATAGGGAAATTCAAAAGCTTAACGGTCGTACAGTGTTAGAACATAAAGAATAGAAGGAAAAGGCAGCTTTTTAGTAGGGGTTAAAAAGAGCTGCTTTTTCCTTTTCGCTTCGGACAAAATTGCGCTGTGCTTCAATAATTTCGGCGGCCATTGGGGAGCTGTAAACATCCAATTTTTGCTCAACACCCTTTAAATTTTGTTGTAATAGTGCTATTTCTTCTAAAACTTTATCACGATGATCAGAAAGTAATTTTTTTCGCGAAGCAATCGATTCAGTTCCGACCATACAGTATGAAATGTAAGTCCGAATATCTTTGATTGACATTCCAGTCGCTTTTAGACAACAAATTGTGTGGATGAACTGTAAGTCCGATTCCGTAAACTCTCGGTAGCCAGATTTATTTTTTGAAACAAATGGCAGTAATCCTTGTTTATCATAGTAACGAATTGTATAGATACTTAAATTAAACATTTCAGAGACTTCTTTAATTGTATAAGTCATAGTTCCTCCTAAAAATAAACGCTTGCTCTAGATTATGGTCTAGGGTTTATTCTAATAATAGCTTAAAAAGTTATTTTAGTAAATAAAGATGATATTTGGAGGAATTGGCATGAAAAATAAAGTTTTAGTAACTGGTGGAACAGGTTTTATGAGTATGCAAATTATTTTACAATTATTGCAGCAAGGATATAATGTAAAAACCACTGTTCGCAATCTTAATAGTAAAGAAAGAGTTTTAGATACTTTGCTAGAGCATGGTGTGGGTGTGGACACGCTTGAATTTGTTGAAGCTGATTTAACTAGCGACAAAAACTGGGAAGACAATATGAAAGATTGTGAATATGTACTAAGTGTTGCATCGCCTGTTTTTTTCGATATACCTAAAAATGAAGAGGAGGCAATTCGGCCAGCGATTGAAGGAGTCTTACGTATTTTAAAGGCTGCACATAAATCAGGTGTAAGACGTGTTGTAATGACATCTAATTTCGGAGCTGTAGGTTTTAGTAATAAGGATTTAAATTCGACAACTACAGAAGAAAATTGGACGAACGAACATGAGGCAGGGCTTTCAATTTATGAAAAATCTAAGCTTTTGGCAGAAAAAGCAGCTTGGGAGTTTGCTAATGAGAATCCGAATTTAGAACTAGTGACAATTAATCCGGTAGCCGTTTTTGGACCTGCGTTAGATAGTCACGTCTCGGGGAGTTTTGGTTTGCTTAAAATGCTACTAGACCCAAAAGTAAAAAAAGTTCCCAATATACCGCTTAATGTGGTAGATGTTCGTGATGTGGCTAGCATGCATATTCGTGCTATGACAACGAAAGATGCGGCAATGCAACGGTTTATTGCTTCGGCAGACGGAGAAATTTCCATGCTAGAAATAGCTAAACTACTAAAAAAAGCACGACCAGAGTTAGCAGACAAAGTAACGACAAGAACCATTCCTAATTGGTTCATAAAAATTGGTGCGAGGTTTAACCGTCAAGCGAAAGAAGGGTTGTTACTTTTAGAGATGAACCGGAAAATCAGTAATGCCAAGGCGAAAGAAGTCTTAGGTTGGGAGCAACTTGCAACGAAGGAAGAGGCCGTTCTTTCGGCAATAGATAGTTTGAAAAAATACAATTTAATTTAAAAAGAACGGAAAATCAGTTTGTTGATTTTCCGTTCTTAGTTTTATCTTCCGTCGCCGAATTCCCAGTCCATAACGGAATCCACTTCATCAAACGTAATCATAACGTCGGCTACGTGTGGAATGGTGGCGACAGAATCTTCAATACGTTCGCGAATTTGGTCGATTTCAGCAAGCGTGAGCGAGGAGTCAAGTTCAACCTCAGCATCGACATGGAAAGAATCTCCCTCTTTTAAAACAGTTAAAACTTGGATATCTTTCACATCAGGGTCGGTCATAATAAGCTGCCCAATTTGGAGGTGCATGCCTTCGTCGGACTCTCCAATCGCACCAGCAGCGTTGTCTAGGAACACTTCGCCAACCACGATAAACATCATTAGGCCAATTAAAATCGAAGCAATTCCTTCTGCTTGATGGAATGGTGTATAATGGGAAATCACAACAGCAAGGGCAGCCAAAAGCCCACCGCCAGTTGCAACAGAATCTTCCATAAAAACAAGCTTAGTAGCGGCTTTTGCTGACTTTAAATTTTTCATCGCAGCAGGGAAAAGTTTGAATCCTTTCGCTTGAACGCCCGCTTCATGCGTAATTTCGCGCATCGCCTTCACGAGGACAGTCGCTTCTAAAAGCGTACAAGTAAGTAAAACAATTAGGTTGATTAAAAAACCAGTCGATTCACTGGGGTGAATTATATGGGTGATGCCTTCTTTAATGGTTTCGTACGCCATGATGCCAACGACAAGGACAGCGCCGAGTAAAACTAAATTGACGACACGGCCAAAGCCTTTTGGAAAGCGTTTCGTCGGGCGTTTTTTACTAAGAGCAGATCCTGTGAAAACAAAAAGCTGGTTGGCGGCATCGCCTAAACTATGTAGCGTTTCAGCGAACATCGCCACATTGCCAGTAAACATATAAGTTATGCCTTTTACGAGTGAAACGACTGCATTTACAATTGCCGCCATCAGTGCCGATTTATTTCCGTGTTTTAATAGCTGAAAAAATTCTTTCAAATTGTCTCCTTCTTTCGGATAAGTTGTCTTTCATTATTTTAGCATGAAACATGGTGCGATAATAGCAAAACAAATACGATTTGACTATTTTTGACCAATGTGTTATTATTTTGTTAGTTACTTACTAAGGGTAACCAATTAGAGGAGGGATCACATGAAAGAATTATTAGCAAAAATCAATCATTACGGGGCAAAACAAAAAAGCGAAGGGCTTACGGCAGCTGAAAAAGCGCATCAAGCAGAACTTCGCAAAGAATATTGCCAAATGATTCGCGGGACGCTTCAAGATAATTTACATCATGTGACCATTGTAGATCCATTAGGCGACGATGTAACACCGAATCGATTAAAAGAAATTAAAGCGGATTTAAAAAAATAAATGAAGCAAAGGGCATACCGATTTATCATAGAACGGGTATGCCTTTTTCTATATTAAATGAATATGGTTGCGACAACCCAACTTGTTTTATATAATATTAAGTGTCAAATTAGTTTGCTGGAAGGGGATAAGAATGTCAAATGAAATGAGGCTTTTTTCTGTAACAAATGAACGGCCGCTTGCGGTTAAAGTTTCAAAAGCACTAGGCGTGCCGCTTTGTGAGATTGAGTTGCAAAAATTTAGTGATGGCGAAGTTAAAATCAACATCGGAGAAAGCGTTCGCGGAACCAATTGTTATGTACTCCAGTCGGCGAATAGCAATGTAAATGAACGCCTTATAGAAATGCTTATTATGATTGATGCATTAAAACGTGCTTCAGCGCATTCGATAACCGTTATTATGCCCTATTATCCTTATGCTAGGCAGGACAGAAAAGCACGAAGCAGAGAGCCGATAACGGCCAAATTAATCGCTAATTTACTGCAACAGGCTGGTGCAACAAGACTTATTTCAGTTGACTTACATGCTGCACAAATCCAAGGTTTCTTCAATATCCCAATCGATCACATTTCGGCTGTACCACTTTTAACCGCGCATTTGGTTGAAAAATATGGAAACGACGATGTGGTGATTGTGGCGCCAGACCACAGCGGAGTTGTTCGTGCTCGCCGAGTGGCCGACAAAATGAATGCGCCAATCGCGATTTTAAACCGAAAACCGCGTCCAGACGAACGTGAAATTTCAAGTATAATCGGCGATGTAGCCGGCAAGCTTGCCATTGTCGTAGACGACATTATTGATACCGGATACCGAGCAACTACTTCCGCTGAAAAATTGCTTGAAAATGGCGCTACAGGAGTTGTAACTTGTGCCACTCATGCTGTTTTAGCAGGAGACGCAGCAGAACGGCTTGCTAGTTCGCCGATACAAGAACTTGTGTTAACAGATGCCATTGATATTCCAGAAGAAAAATGGCAAGATAAAATGACATTGATTACAATTGGTGAGATATTAGCAAGGGCGATTTCAGGCGTGCAAGAAAATCGCTCGCTTCATCCGCTTTTTTAGATTAAAAGGAGTTGGCGTAAGATGATAGACATTCATTGCCATATATTACATGGAATTGATGATGGCCCTAAACGTATAGAAGTGAGCTTGGAAATGGCTAGGCAAGCTGTAGAACAAGGTTTCAATGACATAATTGCAACGCCCCATCATCTAAAAGGAAAATTTGTTAATCCAGGCGATGCAGTCAAGGCGCAAGTGGAAGCGTTCAATGAGATTCTTTTTGCGGAGCGAATCCCGCTAACCGTTCACCCAGGTCAGGAAGTCCGCATTCACGGTGAAATGCTTGAAGGGCTATCAGACGGTTCGGTGCTAACGCTTGGCGGAACGAAGTATATCCTAATCGAATTCCCGACAGACTCCATCCCCCTTTTCACCCAAGAGTTGTTTTTTAATTTACAAATGAAAGGCTATATACCAATTATTGCGCATCCCGAGAGAAATCGGGAGGTCATGCGTGATTTAGAAAGTTTGTATGAGCTGGTTGATGCGGGGGCGTTTGCGCAGTTAACGTGGGGTTCTTATATGGGAGCGATAGATAAAAGTATTAAGAAGCTGAGCGACCAGTTGATAAAAGCTAATCTCGTGCACTTTATTGCAACAGATGCGCATTCATATGCGGGACGTTCGCTGGATATGCGAGATGGGCTCCAAAAACTTCGTCGAATAGAGGGGCGAGAAAAAAGCAATTACTTTTTAAATAACGCGAAAGCGCTCTTGAATGATAAAGTATTCAATCCCTATGATCCAATTGAGCTAAAGAAACGATTTTTCTTCTTTTGATAGTTCTTGCCTGCGCATGAATGACATGCTGACAGAATGCACATGCATTCTGTTTTTTTGTGCTTTGCGGTATAATAAAATAAAATGACGAGAAGGGTTGGGATGCAGATGATAACGATTGGTTTGACGGGGTTTAGTGACCATGACTCTTTAAATCTTTCCAATAAACATAAATTAGTCGATTATGCGGCGCATTTTCCGCTTGTTGAGATTGATACTAGCTTTTATGCCATTCCGTCACCACGTACGACAGCGAATTGGGTAAATGATACGCCAGAACAATTTTTCTTTGTCGTCAAGGCTTTTAGCGCCATGACAACGCATAAAAAATGGCAAGATTATTTTGATTCGGAAATTGA
Organism: Listeria sp. ILCC792; assembly: GCF_900186135.1. Lineage (NCBI taxonomy): Bacteria > Bacillati > Bacillota > Bacilli > Caryophanales > Listeriaceae > Listeria > Listeria sp. ILCC792. The sequence continues at coordinate 38,852 of NZ_FYBO01000004.1, read as the reverse complement.
AATGTATCGTCGTTTCATGGATGCCATCGCACCAATAAGTGAAGGTGGAAAATTAAAAGCCGTGTTATGCCAGTTTCCGCCGTACTTTAATTGTACAAAGGAAAATGTGGCTTATTTACGCCATTTAGCCAAACAAATGGGAGATTTACCTGTTGCCGTTGAGTTTAGAAATGCAAGTTGGTATAGCGAAGCAAATAAAGAAAAAACGCTCGCTTTTTTAAAAGAATTGAATTTGATTCATGTCGTAGTGGATGAGCCGCAAGTTGGTTCGGGCAGTGTCCCTATCGTGCTACGAGGAACGAATAAGGATGTAACTTTAGTTCGCTTACACGGTCGAAACCAATATGGTTGGATGAAAGCGAACAGCCCAGAGTGGCGAGAGGTACGAACGCTTTATCGTTATAACGAGGAAGAAATTTCTGAATGGGCGAAATACGTATCACATTTACAAAAAGAATCAGGCGAGGTTGTTGTCATTTTCAATAATAACAGTGGCGGTGATGCAGCAGATAACGCCAAGCATTTACAAGAAAAAATGAAAATCGAATACACTGGTCTAGCGCCAATGCAAATGGACCTATTTTCAGAATAAAAAAACGGAAGTGGACAAAGTCCACTTCCGTTTAATCTGATTGCACGTGTTGTTTTTAAATTTTATGCATCGCCCTCTAAAACTTTTACTTCACCGCGCAAAGTTTGAATTTTCACCGTAGCGTTTTTCGCATTGTCTTGCCATAAAAAATCAGATGTCACTTGGCCATGCGGCGCAACAATTTGGAATTTCTCTTGATGATAATCATTTGAAAGCGTCATTTTGATTAGCCCATTTTCACTCTTAATATTCATATTTCCGCTAACCGCATTTTCCTCCACAATAATATCACCGTTTTTACTCTCCACAATTTGTTCGCCGTAATTAGCTCTTAAAATACTTTTTCCGTTTAAAGAAGTTAAAAATAGTTTTCCTTCGAGCTGTTCAATGATGTTTGTTCCATTTTGAGAATCAATCGTAAGGAGGCCAGACTTGATGCGTGTAGTAATCACTTTACCGGAAGTATTGTCAATTTCACCTTTTTCCGCTTTTTGCCTGTGAACTTGTGACATGCCATCCGAATTGTGAAGCGAAAAGTCACCAGTGGAATCCTTAACAATTTGATTGCCGGAACTAGAAACTAATGCGATATTTCCTGTCCAGTTCGTCAAATCAGTTCCAGCCGAATTGGTTGTGATTTTTGCGTTTTTAAAGGCACTTTGCTCTCCTACAAAATCCCCATTGCTAAGCCGAATCGAAAGACCTTCGCCCGTTAATTCATTGATGTGGACATTACCGTTGTTTAATTTTGCCGAAAGGGTTTTAAAAGAATAATCTTTCGGAACTTTAACGCGCACTTTTTGCGTGCCATATGCGGGAAGGTGCCAGCGCTCTAGCCACGTCCGAAAAGTCCCAATCTTAATTTCCGTACTGTTTTTTGAAGAAGTTGGTTTTAAATCTTGAATTTCCCGATTCGAAAGCTTGCCGGAAATAGTAACGGTGGGCTTTTCGACATCGGCTTCTTCAATGTTGATTGCCACATTTTTCTCGCTAGAAAGGTCTAAATTAGCAAATTCTTCATTGGTAAATTGCCAGTTATTCGTATAATTTTTGCCGCTATCTTGAAAATTTTGCGTGAATAGGCAGAACAAAATCCCGATGCCGCCAACAATTAAAAAGATACTACTAACCCAAACATGTTTTTTCATAAAAACCGCCCTCTTCGTGTTGTGTAAATGAACCACAATTGTCTGATGCCAAGAATTGTTATATATAAAACGCCGATTGCGAATAATAAAATAAAGATTTGGAACAGAATGATTTGTCTAAAGAAGATGATATCTGCAAGTAAGAGAAAAATGCTGACAAAACTACTTAAACAAATGATTCCAAGTAAGAGAAGCCCACCTATAAAGAGAAATTGAATGAAGAATCTTTTCCAAAAGCCTTTTAAAGCAAGTTGCTCATAAGCTTTTTGCTCGAGTGGGACAACGCTATTCGCTTCCAAATAAGCTTCAGCAATTTGACTAGGTTTCCCTAGTTCTTCTAAGATTTCAGCTTCCGTTTTTCCTTCTAAGCGTGCGTTATCTAAGTATTCTTCGTAATATTGAATAAGTTCTTCTTTTTCTTCTTTAGGTAAGCCAGAAAATGCTTTATCTAATTCTTTAAGGAATTGATGTTTAGTCATTGATATCCGCTTCCTTTCGTAGTTGGTTAAAACTTGTGACGAACTCATCCCATTCTTCGAGCATATCTTCTAAGTAAATTCGACCTGTGTTCGTAATATGATAATATTTTCGAGACGGTCCGTTAGGGGATTCTTGCAAATAGGTAGAACAATAGCCCTCTTTTACAAGTCGTCTTAGTGATGGATAAAGAGCTCCCTCGGTAATTGGAATATAACTATTTACTTGTTGCGTCAAATCGTACCCATAACGATCTGTCTTTTGTAATAAGTAAAGGACACAAATATCGAGAACTCCTTTTTTAAATTGTGCGGATGAGCGCATTTTCTTTCCTCCTACATTCGCTATTCACTTTTTTATATTAGTTAAGAACATCTCTAAGTATAGCATTTTCAACGGTTTTGTACAAATGAATATTCACTACTATAAAAAAAATAGTAGAAAAAGCTTGACGAATAAAAGGGTAGTGTATATACTAAGTTTAGCTAGTATAAATAAAACAATACTACATAATTTATAGGACAAAGGAGAAATGAGACATGAACAAATTTGTAAAAGTAACAGCAATCACAGGGCTAGCCTTAACGATAGGTGTAGCAACGCTAGCTCCAACAGTATCCGAAGCAGCGACAGTACCGGGGAAAATTGTTTATCAAGATGCGTATAAGAAAGTTGTTGAATTTAGTAAAGCTGATGTAGAAAAAATTACAGGTATCAAACTTACAACAGCGAATATCACAAAAGTTTACAACCAATTTAAAGTAGCTAAAACTTGGGAAAATGCTGGCTTCACGAAAGCTCAAGCGAAAGTAATTGCTTCAAGAGCATCTTCTATAAGCTACGCTAACCAATTAAAAGGTATTCTAACTTCGATTTCTAAAGGAGAAAAAGTAGGTCTTAAAGTCATTTATGTGGCTAACAACTGGACAACGCAAGTGAACTTTGGAACATATTCAACGGCTACAGTAGTTCCAACACCAGCCCCAACTCCTGAAAAAGAAGAGGAAGCTGCAACACCAACTCCTGATAAAGATACAACAAAAGCAACTGCTTTAAAAATTAAAGATTTAGAAGTTGAAATTGAGTATAAAAAGAAAGATGTTGAAATTGATTACGAAGTGAAAAGTAATGGTAAAGTGGAAGCGGAATACAAAAATGAATTCACTGGTCAAAAATTAAAAGGTAAAGATGCACAAGTTGCTATCGAAAAAATCTTTAACGGCTTCGATTTCCAAAACAAAAATAAAACACAAATCATTAATCATGTAACATCTAAATTAAATCTTAAAAAAGACTTTGAAAAATTCGAGTATGAAGTCAAACAAACTAACAATGCAAAATTTGAATTTAAAGTTAAATAATTCTGTGGAGTCCCGTTTATTCGGGCTCCATTTTGCATGATATAAAAGGAGAGTAGAACATGTTACAAAAAAAATATGTGAAAGCAGTTTGTATGGTTTGCTTCCTCGTAATGCTATCCATTTTATTTCAGCCCTCAGCTAAAGCAACTGCGCCATCAACTTTCAATAAAGTGCAAGAGGTTGCGATTCAGAAAAAAATTGCTGCGATTCGCGCGAAAGTAAAAGTAAAAGTGGATACGACACATGTGAAAAAAGTGGAAGAGAAAAAAGTGGCTACTGAGAAAGCTGCAGCAGCGAAGAAAGAGCAAGAAGCTCGTGAGGAGGCAGCAGCAAAACAAGCGGAACAGTCTAAACAAGCTGCAACTTCAAATGGTCAAGAAAGCCAGTCAGGAACAGAAAAGAGTGCTGAGTCTAAATCGTCTTCAAGTACGCAAAGCGAACAGCCAGATGCGACTACAGGTGCGAGCCAAAGTGGAAGAGAAATTGGGGAGAAAAATCGTGAATATGGAAATCAATTAAGCGATCCTAATCTTTCGGATGCAGAGCGTCAGCGCATTATTGAAGAAAAGAAAAAATATAATCAAAGCCATCGTTAGGAGAATAAAATGAAGAAATAGTTCTTTTTAGTGATTTTGGGTGCCATTTTCCTCGTGCTTGCAGGATGCAAACAACCAGAAGATGCTAAAAAAGCTGGTGATGCACTCATACAAAGTTATATTTATGAGGAATCGACGCCTGAATTAAAAGCGATTTTTGGAATTGATGATGCAAGTATGATTAAAGAAAATCAAAATACATTTGTATCATCTATTCAAGAACAATTTCCAGATAAGTCGAAGTCAGAGCTGGAGGACTTTCAGCAAGAGGTACAAAAACATTTAGAAAAGGTGAGTTCCTATTCGATTAAAGTTGAAGATGAAAGCAGTGAAAAGGCGACTTTGATGATTGCTGTAAAAGGGCTAGACACGGATAGTGGGACTGTCAATAAAGAAATCGAAAAATTGATTAATCAAACAGAACAGAAAATTACGGCAGATAGTTCGGAAGAAGAGTTGAACGCGGTGATTAACGAAGTGAGTTATAAGTCGCTTGAAACGATGTACTTAGAAAGCCCTGCTGAAGAAAAGGCGGTAACAGTTAAACTTGAACTGGAGCAAAATCCTGATGATAAAGAAAAATGGCAGATTGTTAATGAAGACATCTTCTTCAAAAATATTTATGAAGCATTTGGATTATAAATAAAAATGAGATTTCCTAAAACGCGGAAATCTCATTTTTTTATCCTTTACCAATTAAAAAGCTGATTAACAAGATGAAAAGGACAATGCCGGTAATGCCAACATATAAATAATCTTTTTCTTTTAAAAAAGTAAAGAGGGAAACGATAACGCGAAATACGGGCGTGAAAATCAGGCAGAGCAGTCCAAACATCATAATCGCAAATGGTTTTAATGCGGCAAGTCCAGAAAAAATCGCTGTGAATGATGTTGGATAGGTTGACCCAGGATAGCCGCTTTCGCCAGTGACCATGTAAAGACCGAGGCCTAAAATTATAATTGCTGCGCTGACTAAAACGCCGATGCGAAGCAGTCCGCCGACGATAATTTCAACGTGATACATTTCTTCTTCTTTTTGTTTATCGCTCGCCAATTAAATCCACCCCAATCCTTCAAGAATCATTTGGATAGCAACGTATAAAAGCACTGGGATGAAAACGATGCGAATGACTTTGCTTTTTAGGCGTTGCATAACGCGCGTTCCAATTGTGGCGCCGATTAAAACGCCGATGGCAACTGGGGCCGCAATGGTTGGATCGATGTCGCCCTTGAATAAGTATACGGTCGCGCTTGCGGCAGCGGTCACGCCCATCATAAGGTTGCTCGTTGCACTGGACACTTTAAGCGGCATTTTCATGAAGACGTCGAGTGCCATGACTTTAAACGCACCACTGCCGATTCCAAGTAAGCCGCTTGCGACGCCGGCTCCGTACATGACGCCAAACCCTGCTTTTACGTTTGCAACATTGTACGGAATTTCTTTTCGAAGCGCCTTGTCGTAATAACTATCGTGGAGTTTCAATTTGGTAGCGATAGAATCTTTTTCTACGTTGACAGGAAATTCGGAACCTACTTTTTTAAACATATTATAGCTGGAATAAAGGAGGAGTAGACCGAAAATAATATAGAGCGCGGTTGCGGATAGCAGTCCGCCAACGAAGGCCCCGGTTATTGCGCCGATTGTGGTGGCGATTTCTAAAAACATGCCGACGCGGAGATTTGTGATGTGATCTTTTATGTAAGCAATCGCGGAGCCACTGCTGGTCGCGATGACGGAAATAATGCTTGCGCCGATTGCATACTGAATGTCGATGCCAAAAATGAGCGTTAGCGCAGGTGTAATAATAATTCCGCCGCCAAGCCCGAGAATTGACCCGAGTATTCCGGCAAAAATGGCGATAATCAGTATCATCATCGTTTGCGTGTCCATAAGTTCACTTCTTTCTGTTAGTCATCATCTTTTTATCATACGCCAAAAAAAGTAAAATGAAAAGAGCGGGAGCGGAGTTGCGTGTCAAAAACAGGATTTTAAGCTACAATAGAGGGAGAAAAAGGGGATGATGCTATGAAAAAACTCCAAATTTGGCATACGAACGATATCCATAGTCACTTGGAAAATTGGCCGCGAATCAAAACCTTTTTGGCTGAAAAAAAGGAAGAAAATGCGAGCGACAGCCTTTTGTTTGACATTGGTGATTTTTTGGACCGCGTTCATCCGTTAACAGAAGGCAGTGCGGGAAAAGCGAATGTGGAATTGCTAAATGAATTAGCGTATGATGCGGTGACAATTGGAAATAATGAAGGTACAACATTGTCCCATGAACAGCTTTCAACGCTTTATGATAATGCTAATTTTCCGGTCGTATGTGCGAATGTATATAGCGACGTGGCAAGAACAAAGCGGGTGGACTGGGCGTTGCCTTTTATTTATAAGGAAGTTAACGGGATTAAAATGGCGGTTATTGGTGTGACGGCGGCGTTTAGCGAGTATTATGAATCGCTTGGCTGGGGCATTAGAGAACCAATCCAGTGTATCCGCGAACAAATTGCGGCGCTTGATGCAGATACTGACTTCATCATTTTGCTTTCGCACCTTGGGTTGCCGTCCGATGAACAAATCGCAGTGGAAATTCCCGAAATTGACGTGATTTTAGGAAGCCATACGCATCATCTTCTTGAAAACGGGAAAACAATTGGCTCGACGCTACTTGCCGCGTGCGGCAGATGGGGCGAATATGTTGGCGAAGTGACCGTGACCTTCAGTGATGAAAACGCGGTTTTAGGGAAAACAGCTACAGTATACAAAACGGAGACGCTCCCCGCGCCAAATGATGAGGAGGCGCAAATTGCCGCCTTTTTTGAAAAAGGAAAAAATATGCTTTCTAAAAAAGTGGTTGCACTCCCTGAAAAGTTAGAGCATAATTGGTTTGGAGAGTCAAAAATCGCAGAGGTATTCTACGAGGCAGCTTGCGCTTTTAGCGGGGCGGATACCTTTTTAACGAATGCCGGAATTTATATGTCGGACCTTGAAAAAGGTGACGTAACCGCGTTTGACATCCACCAACTGTTGCCGCATCCGCTGAATTTAATTGCGGTGACGCTTTCAGGGCAAGAGCTTGAAGTTTTAATTCAGGAAATCGTCCGTAAACAAGACGAGCTTAGAGAATTCCCCTTAAAAGGATTTGGCTTTCGCGGCGAAATTTTCGGTGCCGTTTTAATGAAACGCATGGGCTTTGACCCCACTTCTAGCGCGCCACTCTGGGACGGAAAACCCATTGACCCTAGTCGGAACTACCGAATTGTGACCCATGATACGTTCGTTTACGCACCATTTTTCCCGATTATTAAACAAGTAAAGAAAAAAGAAGTATATACACCGGAATTACTCCGTGATATTTTAACATGGCAGCTAAAAAAACTGTACGGGGAGGAAAAAGAATGATTACAATAGAAAAACAAGAATATGAACTGCTAACGAATTACCGTGAATGTTTCGATGAAGAAAAACTAATGGAACGCTTTAGCGATATTTTACTTCGCTATGATTATATCGTTGGTGACTATGGTTACGACCAACTGCGTCTAAAAGGTTTTTTTGAAGATAACAATCGCAAATCTACTTACGACAATAAAATTAGCACGCTAAAAGAATATTTATACGAATACTGTAATTTTGGCTGTGCATACTTTGTTTTGAAAAAAGTTAAGAAATAGAAAGGCGTTTTTAGTTTGAAACCATACGATGCGTATTTAATTGATTTAGATGGAACGATGTATCGCGGCGGAGCGGTGATTCCAGATGCGATTCCGTTCGTTAAAACGTTGAATGAAAAAAATATTCCACATTTATTTGTGACGAATAATTCAACGAAAACGCCTGAACAGGTGAGCGAACGCTTGAATGAAATGGGAATTCCAGCCACACCAGAGGATGTTTTTACTTCGGCGCAGGCGACAGCCGCATTTATGACGCAACAAACCGATGAACGAAGCGTTTTCTTCATAGGAGAAAAAGGGCTTGAAACGGCATTGTTTGATGCGGGATTTGAGGTGCAGACGGAGAACCCGGCGTTTGTCGTTGTGGGCATGGACACGAGCTTGACGTACGAAAAAGTGGCGACGGCAGTGCTTGCGATTCGCGGCGGGGCGCGGTTTATTTCGACGAATGCCGATGCGGCAATTCCGACTGAACGTGGACTTTTCCCTGGAAACGGCTCGATTACGGCGATGGTATCGGTTGCGAGTGAAACGGCGCCCACAATCATCGGAAAGCCCGAGCGAATTATTATGAATCAAGCGCTCGCGCGGCTTGGCGTAACGAAGGACGCCGCGATTATGGTTGGCGATAATTATGAAACGGACATTTTAGCGGGGATTCATGCGGAGATGGACACGCTTATTGTCCACACAGGTTTTACTTCCAAAGAAGCGCTGGCACAAAAGGAAATTCAGCCTACTTATGCGCTTTCTAGTTTAGCAGAGTGGCAATTTTAAGAGCGTTTTTGTGACGCTTTTTTACTTGGGAAAAAGGAGGGGTGAGCGTGGATATTTTGAATGACCTTTTTGTTGTATTTCTAATTGTAGCAACGGCATTTTTCGTAGCATCTGAGTTTGCCATTGTCGCGATTCGCAGGCCAACCGTTATAAGTCTTATCGAAAGTGGCAATAAGCGCGCAAAATACGTTGCACGCGTGACGCAAAATATGAACGATTATTTGGCGGCTTGCCAGCTTGGCAATACACTAGCAGCACTTGCAATGGGCTGGATTGGCGAAGAGACTATGCAAAAATTCCTTGCGCCAGTATTTGAATGGTTGCCGCTGTCGAGTTCGCTCGAAGGCCCCATCTCCATTTTTGTCTCGTTCATTCTCATCACATTTTTCAATGTCGTTCTAGGTGAACTAGCACCGAAAACGCTGACCATTCAAAGCACAGAAAAAGTGGCGCTCCTTATCGCGCGTCCGCTCGTATATTGGTATAAGTTAACTTTCCCGCTAAACTGGCTACTAAATCGCTCCGCCAACCTCATTACAAAACCTTTTGGGGCTAAAAATCAAGCGAATAGTGAGCAAATGACGCCAACTGAGTTAAAGATTATTTTCGAAGATAGCTACCGCCAAGGACTTTTAAATCAGCAAGAATTCAAATATATGAAAAATATTTTCAAACTTGCGGACGTCCCCGCAAATGAAATTATGATCCCCCGCCTGAAAGTCGCTACGATTGACGAAACGGCTACAGTTCTTGACTTACTAAAATTGACCGCCCAACATACGTATCACATTTTTCCAGTCACCGAAGAAAACAACAAAGATAAAATTGTCGGTATCCTTCAAGTGAGCGGTGTCATGGCAGGGCTTGGAGAAGACCAGAATATCCTAGGAAAATCAATTCGCCCCTTTATAACAGAAGCGCTTGAAATGTTTGAAGGTATTATGCTCGAAGAATTGCTTGTGAAAATGCAGGAGCGTGCGGCGGATTTCGCTGTTTTGACAGATGAGTACGGCGGGACTTCGGGCATTGTGACACTTGAAGACGTGATGGAAATTATTGTCGGCGATATGGAGGAAGCGAAAAATCCGAAAGGGATTCGCCGACTTGCAAAAAACCATTTTGTTGTGGAAGGCTCGGAACCGCTTGTTAGCGTAGAGGAAGTTTTAGGAATCGAACTTGTCGGGCAAGGCGTGCACACGTTATCCGGCTGGCTGTTTTTACAAAATTTCAATTTGGATAGCGGCGATGTCGTAGAAGAATCTGGCTGGCAATTTACCATTTTAGCGATGAACAAAAACTCCGTTCGGCAGGTGGAAATACGGAAATCTGCCAACTAAATTTGATTTCAACAATTCGCGATGTATGATAAAATACAGTTTAGGTGGTGCTTTGCAACATGAACAAATATTATCAAATCTATGAGGACTTAAAAACTAAAATTATAAATAATGAATATCAGCAACAGCTGCCTTCTGAAAGCCAATTGACTGAAAAGTATGGTGTAAGTCGAAATACGATTCGCCGAGCAATCGATTCGTTAATTAGTGATGGTTTAGTCGTGAGCAAGAAAGGCAAGGGTGTTTTTGTGCTGGAAAATCGTTCTTTTGAGTTTGCCATTAACGGTCTTGAAAGCTTTCAAGAAGTTATGGTGCGCACGAAGGAAAACTTCCAAACTGATGTAGCCTTGTTTGAACATATGATTGCTGATGAGCAGTTGGCAAACAAGAGCGGCTTTGCACCTAATACTGTATTAACGCATATTAAGCGAGTACGTTCGCTCCAAAATGAACGGATTATTCTTGATGTGAATTATTTTGCGCGGGAGCTCATACCGGGATTAACCCCAGAAATTGCTCAAAAATCGATTTATACATTTATAGAAAAAGAGTTGGCGATTGAAATTGGTATTGCCAAAAAAAATATTGTGATTGAACGGGCAACAGCTGATGATTATGAACATCTTGATATGCTTGATTTTGATCTAGTTGCGGTTGTCCATAACTTTGTTTACTTACAAAACGGCGTATTATTTGAATATACTCAGTCAAGACATCGCCCGGACCGCTTTGTTTTTACCGACATTGCCCGGCGTTAAAAGCATACATTCAGTAATCATTCCCTATTATAAACGGGCTTTTACTGAATATATGCTTATTTTATTTATGCCTAAAATTATTTTCCACACAAACTTGTTTAAACATGTTGACAATCATGTTCGAACAAGTTATAGTATTATGTAAAGGCTTTCAATTTAGGAGGGTAAAGTATGGGGAAATATACGGAACAAGCTGAGCTGTTGCTTGATTATGTTGGCGGAAAAGAGAATATTGTGTCATTAACGCATTGTGTGACACGACTTCGATTTGTTTTAAAAGATGAAAGCAAGGCTGATGTAGCAAAAATTGAGACGCTTGACGACGTGAAGGGAACTTTTACGAGTGCAGGACAGTTTCAAGTCATTATCGGAAATGCAGTTGCTGACTTTTATAAAGATTTTGCGGAAGTTAGCGGTGTTGAAAAAGTAAGTAAGGAAGAAGTAAAACAAGACGCTTTACAACATCAAAATATCGTGCAACGCCTAATTGCTAACCTGGCAGAAATTTTTGTACCAATTATTCCAATCTTATTAGCAGGCGGTTTAATTTTAGGATTGCGCAATATCATTGGTGAAATCAAATTTGATGGCGGTTTAACGTTAGCACAAATGTATCCATGGGTGGATTCGCTGAATGCATTCTTGTGGGTTCCCGGGGAAGCAATTTTCCATTTCCTCCCGGTCGCGATTTGTTGGTCTACTGTGAAAAAATTCGGTGGAACACCAGTACTTGGAATTACGCTCGGAATTATGTTAGTATCCCCGCAATTGCTGAATGCTTACGACTATGCAGCAGCTAATGCAGCAGGTGAAGTACCCGTTTGGGATTTCGGCTGGTTTGAGATTCAAAAAGTGGGCTACCAAGCACAAGTGCTACCAGCTTTAATTGGCGGTCTTGTCCTTGCCAAAATGGAAACGTTTTTAAACAAATATATCCACGATGCTTTAAAAATGGTCATTATTCCAATTACAGTTTTATTAGTTACGTTAGTATTATCCTATACGATTATTGGACCAATCTCACGAGAAGTAGGGAACGGCATTGCCTTCTTCTTTGAATGGTTGTTGACAGGGTCGTTCAGCTTCATTGGAGCGATTATCTTTGGTCTAGCATATGCGCCGCTTGTGATTACGGGATTACATCATACCTTTATTGCAGTTGATTTACAGTTGATTGCTAATCTTGGTGGAACAATGATTTGGCCGATGATTGCTTTAAGCAATATTGCGCAAGGTGCTGCCGCTTTTGCATGCTACTTCTTATACAAAGATTCGAAAACGAGATCAGTCACAACATCTTCAACTATCTCAGCTTGGCTTGGCGTAACTGAACCAGCCATGTACGGAGTCAACTTGAAATTCCGTTATCCGTTTTATGCTGCGATTATTGGATCTGCTTGTGCCGCCGTTGTATCCACTGTCAGCGGTGTAATGGCTAATGCTATCGGTGTCGGCGGATTGCCAGGAATTCTATCCATTCAACCGCAAGATTGGTTACCGTTCGCCATTGCAATGGTTGTAGCGATTGCGGTGCCGATGACGCTAACTTTTGTATTCCATAAAATGGCAGTGAAAAAAGCTGGCGGACAAGAAATAATAACGCCAGAGGATACAGATTTCGGTATGTAGAACAGATAAAATACCAAAAGGCATTTGATTGAAGAGAGGCTAAGAAATGAGTACAAATTTTAAACAATCTGTTGTTTATCAAATATATCCGAAAAGTTTTCAGGATAGTAATGGTGATGGCATAGGGGATATTCAAGGAATTATTGCACGTTTAGATTATTTAGAGGAACTAGGCGTTGATTATGTTTGGTTGACGCCGATATATGTATCGCCGCAGCGCGATAATGGCTATGATATTGCTGATTATTATAATATTGACCCCCAATATGGCACGATGGCTGACTTTGATGAATTACTTGCTAAAGCGCATCAAAAAGGAATAAAAATCATTATGGACTTAGTTGTTAATCATACTTCAACGGAACATGAGTGGTTTATACAGGCAAAAACGGGACGCGAGAATCCCTATTATGATTATTATATATGGCGCGAGCAAGCGAATAATTGGCAGTCAAAATTTGGTGGTAGCGCATGGGAATACAACGAGGGAACTGAAAATTATTACTTACATTTATTTGATGTGACGCAGGCTGACTTGAATTGGGAAAATCCGAAGTTGCGCGCAGAAATTTATCAGATGATGCGTTGGTGGCTTAAAAAGGGAATTGACGGATTTCGTCTAGATGTGGTCAATTTACTATCGAAAGATCAGCGCTTCTTAGATGATAGCCTATTATCGGCGACTGATGATGGCCGCAAGTTTTATACAGATGGTCCGAGAATTCATGAATTTTTACACGAAATGTATCAAGAAGTCTTAACCGACTTTCCAGATGCACTAACAACTGGAGAAATGTCCTCAACAAGTTTGCCAAGTTGTGTCGCTTATACGAATCCAGAGAATGAAGAACTAGATATGGTGTTTAATTTTCATCATTTAAAAGTTGATTATAAAGATAAAGCAAAGTGGACTAAAGCACCATTTAATTTTATTGAATTGAAACAATTATTTGCAGACTGGCAGACTGGCATGTATCAAGGCGGAGGCTGGAACGCATTGTTTTGGAATAATCATGATCAGCCACGCGCAGTAACGAGGTTTGGTAACGATGAAGAATATCGCTATGAAAGTGCAACAATGCTAGCCACAGTGTTGCATGGTATGCAAGGGACGCCCTATATTTACCAAGGGGAAGAATTTGCTACTGGTAATCCTGCTTTCCGTTCAATCGATGAGTATCGTGATGTGGAATCACTGAATGCCTATGAGAGGCTCAAAATGGCTGGAAATAGCGAACTAGAAACATTGGCCATTTTAGCGGATAAGTCGCGGGATAATGGTCGCACACCAATGACGTGGGATACGAGTGAGGCAAATGGTTTTACTGCAGGTACACCTTGGATTGGCGCCGGCAAAAACGCAACAACAGTGAATGCTGCGGCGGATCAGGCAGCGGCAAAGTCAGTGTTTAAATATTATCAGCAACTCATTAAGCTTCGTAAAACACAACAGATTCTTGCAGAAGGAGATTATCAACCGCTATTCCTTCACGATAACCAAATTTTTGCCTATACGCGGAATACAGCAAAGGGCCATTTATTAGTCGTTGCTAACTTTTATGAGCAGTCAGCGACCATCGACTTGCGCGAATTAACATGGTTAGACAAAGGCGGACAAGTATTGCTTGCTAACTACGAACAGGAAGGCCGAGCACTAAAAGGCACGCTTCAACTAAGACCATATGAAGCGCTAATAATATCAGATTAAAATAGTAAAAGCCTAGCAATCTCGAGCTGCTAGGCTTTGTTTCATTTCACTGCACAATATCATCGTGATAACTATGGGCAAGTCTACTCGCGGCCGCAGCTGCAATAGCTCCCACAATGTCGTCTAAAAAGGTGTGAACGTCTTGACCATTATGTTCATTCAGCCTTCCTAAAATGCCAGGTTTTACTTTATCAATATAGCCATAATTGGTAAAACCGATGGAGCCATAGACGTTAACAATGGACAACGCCAAAATTTCATCAACACCATACAAACCTTCATCGTTACTAATAATATTTTGTAGCGGCTGCATTAATTCGCCTTTTTCGGCTAAAATATCCAATTGAATGCCTGTTAAAATGGCATTTTGCACTTCGCGTTTACTTAAAACTTGTTCGACATTTTCAATACAAACCGATCGTTCTAACTTCGGATGATATTTTTTTTGTAGAAATAAAACTAAATCGGCGATGTCATCAATTGTTACGCCGCGTTCAGTCAGCATTGTACGCGCTTTTTGTTCTAAAACACTTTGTTTTTCTACCATGTAAAATTCCTCCTCGTACTAAAACGCGACAATCCGCATTGTCATCAGTCAGATTATGGCGCGGTTACGTTTCATTTAACATTTTCCTTAAAAAACTTGAACGACTTCTTTAAAGCCAAAAATTTTCTCTGAAAGTGTGAGTTCAATGCCCATTTTTAGAGTCATATCCGAACTGGGACAGGTTACGCAAGCGCCAAGAAGTTTAATTTTAACTATGCCATCTGGCGTCACATCAATAAGTTCATAATCGCCACCATCTCGGAGTAAATACGGACGGAACTTTTGTAAAGCTTTGTCAACTGCATCAAAACTAATTTCTTCCATACGCAAACAAAACTCCTTTTCAAGTGATATTCATTATTATAACAGGAGTGAAGGAGAGATGGAAGCACTTGACATAAAACATGCCCGCTCCTAAGGCTCAGAAAGGAACGGGCAAAACGCGGTAGGTAAAGCCGCGTAAGACTGGTTATTTAACCAGCCAAAAAGGGAGTGTTGTTATATAAACCGTGATTTTTTCACGGAAACAACCAGTATTCATTTGCCGCTTTATCACCAACAAGCGTTAAAGTGACAGAATTGTTTTAATTATTATAATATACTGCTTAAACACTGTCAATGAATATCTAATCAGTGAAATTCACATTTATTCATTTGAAACAGAAAAGTCGATTTTGCTAGTTTTTTTTAGTACAATGTGTGTGAGGTGAGTTGCGATGGAAAATCAAGCGAAACTTTATGTGTATGGTTCTTCTGTTATTTGCGCGAGCTGTGTGGGTGCACCTTCTTCAAAAGAAACGGAAGAATGGCTACGTGCAGCTGTTTCGAGAAAGTTTCAAGATCAACCGTTTGAAGTTGAATATGTCGATATTTTTGACCCAGAGCAAGTTGACTCTAATGTAAGGGACTTAGCGAGGAAATTTGTCGATGAAGATTATATGTACCCCGTCATTGTGGTGGACGATGAAATTATTGCAGAAGGAAACCCAAGACTTAAGGATATTTATAAAGTGATGACTGATCGAGGCTATGTTCCGACGATGTAGAAAGACGAAGTGTGAAAGGCTTCCGTTGTAAAGAAAGGAAGTAAAAAAACGTGAATCCGATTGTGGAATTTTGCGTCAATAATTTAGCGAGCGGGGCACAGGAAGTCTATGAGCGTTTGAATGAAGATCCAAATTTGGACGTCGTGGAATATGACTGCCTCACCTACTGCGATTTATGTGCGACAAGTCTTTTTGCGCTTGTGGACGGCGAAGTGGTGCGCGGAAATGATGCCGCTGAACTATTACGTAACATTTATGCATTTCTTGAAGAAAATCCAATTTAAATAAATCAAAAGCCGAGGAAATCCTCGGCTTTTTTAGTGAATATAATTGGAGATAGGAGTTTGACCATTTTGGAAAGTATAAATTTTCCTGTATGTGGTCGCCTCAGACAAAATAGCGCACGCAAATTGTGCGACATCAGCGCGGGTGATAGTAGCTTGGCCAAATTCGCTAGCATCGTCCACAAGCCCCGTAGGCGAGTCGTTTGTTAAAGTGACGGGACGCAAAATGGTGAAGTCTAACTGACTTGCTAACAGCGCATTGTCGGCATGACCTTTTGCGGTTAAGTAATTTGCGAGCGATGCGGGACCTTTTTCAGGTTCGCCAGCTAAAATGGAGCTGATTAGAATGAAACGCTTAATATTTTTTTCTTCGGCAAATTGAATGGCTTTGATGGCGCCATCTTGGTCAACGCTAATGGTTTTTTCGGGACCTGTATGCCCGCCAGAACCGGCGGCAAAAATGACGGCGTCGATTTCATCGTAAGCGTAGCTAAAATCTTTTTCTAAATCAGCAATAATGGGCTTGCCACCTAGTTTTTCTAATTCGTCCATTTGGCTTGCTTTACGAATCATGGCGCGCACAAAGAAACCTTTTTCCAGTGCCAACTCGCGCACAATTTGCTTTCCAATTTGACCGTTTGCTCCAATAACTAAAACATTCATAAATTGGCCTCCTTTTAGTTTTGGTAGTTGTCTTTTTCCCCTGACGGAGCAAAATAAAACTGAGGCTGAAAATTCTGAACAGTCTACACAAAATGTGAAAATTATGCTTACATTTGTTATTTAGGACTAAAAATAGGGTTTCTAGGGTATTTTACGTTTTGAAGCCTCGTTTTATGATACCATTTAATCATAGAGAAAAAAGAATATATGAGGTGATAAATTTGTTAAGGAGGATACGCGCAAAACTCAGAGAGAAAAAAGAAGAAAGTGCCACGATGGAACGTGAGTTGGCAGAGCTTAAGGTAAGAATGCGGAACATTCAGGAACAGATTTACAATGATAAAGATAGACGCTTAATTAAGCATCAATAAATAAAAAGATGATGAAAAGAAAGACACTATGATAGGGTTTTTACGAGTAAAAGGAACTTAGCTGAAGAGCTAGGTTCCTTTTTGGTTTAAGCGAACATGGATGTGGAGTGCATCGGTTGAACGCGTGCTGTCGGGTCGATGAAATTAATGGCATTATTGACGGCTGTCGGCGCTTCGCCAAATCCAGTGGCGATGAGTTTAACTTTGCCGTCATACGTACAAATATCGCCTGCGCTATAGATGCCGGGAATCGATGTTTCCATTTTTGAATTCACGACAATGGAGTTTCTTTCGATAGTTAGACCCCAGTCTTTAATAGGACCAAGTTGGCTCACGAAGCCGTAATTAACGATAAAATCATCAATTTCGAGCGTTTCTGTTCTAGAACCTTTTACTTCGTCTAAAACAATTCGTTCGATGCCCGCTTCTGTCCCGTGTAGCGCAGTTGGAATGAATGGGGTTAAAACTGTTACGGAAGACTTTTCAAGGTTTGCGACACTATGCTCATGCGCGCGAAACGCTCCACGTCTATGAATAATCGTAACTGATTTCGCGATAGGTTCAAGCATTAATGCCCAGTCGACTGCTGAATCACCGCCGCCACAAACAGCAACACGTCGCCCTTTAAAGCGATTTAAGTCGTTGATAAAATAGTGCAAATTCGCACCCTCAAATTGCTCCGCCTCTTTTAATTGAAGTTTACGCGGTTCAAACGCACCGTTTCCGGCTGTAATAATGATGGTCTTGCTATAATGAACATCTTTCGTCGTAGTAATTTCAAATGTGCCGTCCGCTTGTTTTTCCACTTGCAAAACGGCTTCTTCAAGACAAATACTAGGATTGAACGGTTGCATTTGCTCAGTTAAATTATTGATAAGTTCTTGGGCACGCACAGCTTTAAATCCGGGAATATCATAAATATATTTTTCAGGATAAAGCGCGGTTAATTGGCCACCTAGTTGGGGTAAACTTTCGATGATTTTCACATTGGCTTTGCGCATGCCGGCATAAAAAGCTGCGAAAAGTCCAACGGGGCCGCCGCCGATAATGGTTATATCATAAATTTTGGTTTTATCATCCAAAATAAACTCCCCTTTCAATCAAATAATATATCCATTCTAGCATAAAAAAATTAAAAGCGATGCAACTTTTGCTTAAAACCATATGTTTCGAATTTCACAATGTTGGGTAGGAGGACTATATGGGGGAAATTTCCAGTACACCATACCAATTTTTGTTAAAATATGAACAAAACGGTCTAAATAATTAGCAGTTGCATTTCAAGGTGTGAAAAATGACTGTACCACTTAGAAAGCCTTAAATGTACCAATTTTTCTAAGCATCAATTCTTGAAATACTTGCCTAAAACGTCTATCATAGAAACTATAAGTGGAACATTTCACTTAAGGTAGATTTTTAGCGCAATCTACATAAGAAACACGGAGAATATTCGCGATTTAATTTAGTTTGTGAAAAAAATATAAAGGGAAAGTAGATGTGATTACAGATGAATAAACCGAAAATCGTCATTCTAGGTGCTGGTTACGGTGGATTAAAAACGTTAAAGAAATTGCAAAACTCAAATGCAGATGCTGAACTTGTACTTGTAAACAAGAATGACTATCACCACGAAACGACTTGGTTGCATGAGGCAGCGGCAGGGACACTTGAACCTGAAAAACTCGTGTATCCCTTAGACAAAGTCATTGATCCAAGCAAAACCACTTTTATTCAAGATACGGTTGTAAAAATCAATAAAGAAGAGAAAACGGTGTCTTTAACGAATAATGGTGAGGTTTCCTATGATTATCTGTTAATTGGTTTAGGTTCGGAAGCTGAAACTTTCGGTATTGCTGGATTGAAAGAAT
Source organism: Listeria sp. ILCC792 (assembly GCF_900186135.1). Classification (NCBI taxonomy): domain Bacteria; kingdom Bacillati; phylum Bacillota; class Bacilli; order Caryophanales; family Listeriaceae; genus Listeria; species Listeria sp. ILCC792. Next base: position 20,012 of record NZ_FYBO01000004.1, on the reverse strand, counting down.
ATGCGTTAACGATTACGAGTGTGGAATCTGTTAAGAAAATTCGCGCCCACATTGAATCACAATTTGCGAAGTGGAAAACGGAGCAAAAAGACGAACTGCTAACGATTATCGTTGGTGGTGCAGGATTTACGGGCATTGAGTTCTTAGGGGAACTAACTAATCGTATTCCTGAACTTGTGAAAATGTATGACGTACCGCGCGAAAAAGTACGCATTTTCTGCTTGGAAGCATCGCCTAAAGTATTGCCACAATTTGATGCGAAATTAGTAGATTATGGCGTGGGCGTTTTGGAAGACCGCGGCGTAGAATTCTTAGTTGGGAAACCAGTAAAAGAAGCGACCGCAGAAGGCGTGAAATATGCTGCAAGTGAAAATGAAGTGAAAGAAATTAAAGCGGGCACAATTATTTGGGCAGCCGGCGTTCGTGGCAACAGTGTAATTGAAGCTTCTGGATTTGAACAAGGCCGCGGCCGTGTGAAAGTGAATAACAACTTAACTGTGCCAGGCAATGAAGAAATTCTTATCGTAGGCGATTGCTCACTAATCATTAACCCAGCCAATGATCGTCCGTACCCACCAACTGCACAAATCGCGATGCAACAAGCCGATATCGCGGCTATAAATTTAGCGAAACTTGCAACTGGCGACACGGATCTTGTTGATTTCGAGTATCACGAAAAAGGAACAGTTTGTTCTATCGGCGATAACGACGCCATCGGAATTGTGTTCGGCAAAAACTTAAAAGGCTACCCCGCATCTGTGATGAAAAAGGTTATCGATGACCGGGCACTGCTCCAAATCGGCGGACCTAGCGTGATGGTGAATAAAGGTAAGTTTAAGTTTTATAAATAGCAGTTATCTATCAAAATAGCAAGCATGAATCTCGTGATACTTCCATTTTGAGAATGGAGAGGTTACGGGATTTGTGCTTGTTTTTGTTTGCTCATAATAATTGAAAAATTTGATTTTTGGTGCAACAGATAATATAAGTTTGCAAGGTCATAAAATGTGATACAGTGAAAGGGTGGCATGCGTCAACATAATTTTCTAGTAAACGCCATTACAGCAGAAGTAGATTGGCGCATCATCATAAACTCGTTAGCAAGATTTATTATGATATAAGCAAATCGTCCTCCAAAAGTTAGACAATAAATCTAACTTTTGAAGGACGATTCTTCATATCTTTTCGACGCCTCACACTGAATGATACCCATTCACCAATGTCAAGCAAGCTGACGCTTCTATTCTACGGATTTCTAAAATCACCTCGAAAAGCGCTTCTTGTGAGCACATTAATGTTTTCTTTTCGTAATGAATCATTAAGAACTCGGTCATTGCTGTAAAAAAAGTTTCTAAATTTATATAAGCGTCATGAAATGGTGTTTGCATATCACGGCGGTCTTCAACAATTTCATTAAGGTAAGGAATACTCTCGTTTTTTCCAAAACAGTGCAGTGTTTCTTTAAAAAGAAGGATAGCTTCGCGGCGCTCGGCATCTAAAAAACCTATGGCGTGTCTGCGAATCGCATATTCTTCTGAGCGAACATAATAGGTGCTCAACCAGTAATTAACGAGTTCTTCGGTTCGGGTGTCTAAGAATTTTACCACGGTAATCAAAAATATCACTTCCTCTGTTCCAGCATTATCTTCATTTTAGCATGATGAAAATAGAAATGCTGTGACAGATTGGTGAATCTTTACAAACTTCCCATCAAAAAGGCGATTAAAAAGCCAATTATTATACCGGTGATGGCGCCGAAGAAAACTTCCATCGGTTTATGCCCCAAAAGTTCCTTTAAATGTTTTTGTTTTTCAGCTTGTTCAGAAGCCGTTAAACCTTTCGCATGTTCCACAAATTCTTGGAAATCACTCACAAGTTTATTTAAAACCGCAGCTTGTTCCCCTGCTTGGCGTCTAACGCCGGTCGCGTCAAACATGACGATGATGCCAAATACTACAGCAATCGCGAAAAATGGCGAACCTAAGCCATGTTCAATCGCAAGCGTGGTCATGAGAGCAGTCACAGCAGCAGAGTGGGAGCTAGGCATGCCACCAGTTGAAAACATTAGTCCCCATTCAAACCTTCCTGAAATCATCAAACGAATCGGAACTTTAACAAATTGAGCAAACAAAATGGCAACAATCGAGGCTACCAAAGGTACATTTTCAAAAATGGTCATAGCAATCTCCCCAGTCTTTCTTCTTTGTTCTTATTTTACCACAATCAAAATAATGAAAACCCAATTTTTGCCAAATTCCCGAAAAGCTTTATAATAAAAGAAAAAGGACGGTGAAAATATGGATTTTGGAGAAAATATCGGAATTGAAGTTGTGTCCGCTGAAAAAGGTTACGTTAAACTAAAATTGCCAGTTACGGATAAAGTGAAACAACCCTTTGGCTTTCTGCACGGTGGCGTTTCGGTGGCGCTCGCAGAACACGCAGCAAGCATTGGCGCCTCGCTATCAGTCGCAGAAGACGAAATCGCCTTCGGGCTAGACATCAACGCCAGTCATCTGAGGAGCGTTCAGAGTGGCGACATCTACGCTATAGCAGAACCTATACATATCGGTCGCACCACCCAAGTTTGGCAAGTTCAAATTGAAAGCGAAGACCAAATCATTTGCGTGAGCCGCGTAACAATTGCCGTCAAGAAAAAACGAATTGAGTAAACAAAAACCCGAAATCCTCACGTGGAATCGGGTTTTTTAATTTAATCGTCTTGTTTCTTTTCAGTATGGCTATCTTCTTGTTCGATGATTTGATTTTCCGAATCATCCGCCTCTTCCTCGATGGTCTGCTCGTCATGCTCGCGCTCTAAGTCCTCATTGCGTTCGCGGGCATCAATTTGTTCCTCGCGAAGCTCGTAGTCTAGGCGGTCCTCGAGTTCCTCTTTCTCCTGACGTGCTTTTTCAATTTGCTCCTGACGAATAATTAAATTTTTCCTTGCTTTAATTTCATCTTTCTTGACTGAACGCAATTGGTCGCGAATCCGAATTGCAAGCGGCACGCCTGTGTCATAGGCAGCACGGTTGATAAGATGGGAAGCGACAGGCGTCGTTAAATAAATAAAGAAAACGGCGAGCAAAACGCGGGCATTGAAACCTTCGCCGGAATGGAAAAAGAACCCAACAGTTGCGAATAAGAGAATGCTAACACCGAATGTATTACTAATACCAGCCGCATGTGTGCGCGTATAGACGTCTGGCAGGCGAATGACACCAATAGCGGCTAAAATACTTAATAAACCGCCGAGGAGAACCATAATAGAAATAATGATTTCAATTATCACGTTCACGATCAATCACCTTGCCTTTCTCAATAAATTTGGAGAAGGAAACCGTTCCGATAAACGCAAGAAGCGCAATTAAAAGAATGACGTCTAAATAGGCATTTGTGTCATAAAACATTGATAGAAGTGCGACAGTGGCGACTAAATTCATGCCGATAGAATCGAGTGCCACGACTTTATCTGACGTAGTAGGACCTTTTAAAATACGGTACAAGTACAGGAAAGTGGAAATGGAATAAAGTAAAAGTGCGATGGATAGGGCAATCTTTAAAATCATCCGTGAAACACCTCCATAATGGCACCCTCATATGATTTTCGAATGGTGGCAATTTCTTCTTCGATATTTGGAACATGTAGCGAATGAACATAAATTGATTTATAATCGTCAGAAATATCAATGGAGAGCGTTCCAGGCGTGAGCGTAATCATAAGCGCAAGCATGGTTACTTCCCAGTCAGTTTCTAACAAAGTATCATATCTAAAAATCCCTGGACGAATGTTCATATCCTTTTTTAAAATAATGCGGCTCACATGAATGGTCGATGCAATTAAATCGCGCAAAAAATTGTATAGCAACTTAATGAGCGCAAAAAGACGGAACAAGTAAAACGTTGAGCCAAGAAAACGACGCATGAAGAACAGTAGCACAATCCCTATCACAAAGCCGATAATAAATGTACCGAACGTGAAGGATGACTCAAGGAACATCCAAAAGCAAGCTAAAATAACGTTAATAATCAATTGAAACGCCATGTGTCATCACTCCTTTATCACAGCATTAATATAAATATTCGGATCGATAATTGGATCAACTGCATCGCTTATAAACGGATAAAGCGCGTTTGAAAAGACGCCGTATAAAACGGAACAAGCGAGTAAAATAACGACCGGAAACATCATTTTTTTATAGGGAATAGCGAGATTGAATTTGCCGCTTTTCTCACCCCAAAATCCGCGAGTGAACACTTTGATGAGTGACATTAAAACGAATAAGCTCGATAGCAGGATGACGATACCCCCGAAAATTTCGCCAGTACTAAAGGCGCCTTCTACCATCAATAGTTTTCCAAAAAATCCGCTCAGTGGTGGAATCCCGGCAATCGCTAAAATCGCGATGAAAAACGACCAGCCAAGTGTCGGCTTTACGGTCATTAAACCGCTGAATTTTTTCACCGTAGACGTGCCAGTAATCGCCATAATAACCCCGATTATGAGGAAAAGCGCCGATTTAATGATCATATCGTGAATCAGGTAGTAAACGGCACCGGTCATGGATTCGCGAGTCATGATGGAAACACTGAACAAAATCGCGCCAATCGCAATTAAAATGTTATAGATAACGATAGTTTTCATATCGTAATAACTAATAACCCCAATTACGCCTAGAATAATAGTTAAGAGCGCCAAAACCCCGAGGAGTGGCATCGCGAATGTGGTTTCTTTTGCGAAAAATAAGCTATACGTCCGAATAATTGCATAAACGCCAACTTTTGTTAAAAGTGCGCCAAAGAGGGCGAGGACTGGCATTGGTGGCGCGAAATAGGAGCCCGGTAGCCAGAAGTAAAGCGGAAAGAGTCCAGCTTTCAACCCAAAAACGAACAGAAACATAACGGCGGAAACGCTTATCATGCCTGTATTTGCACCGTTAAGGGCATTGATTTTTTGAGAAATATCCGCCATGTTTAGCGTACCAATCATTGAATATAAAATGCCGATTGAAACGACGAAAAAAGCAGAGCCGACCACATTGATGAGCAAGTATTTAATGGTCGCTTTCAGTTGGATTTGCGTGCCCCCAATGACGAGCAGGACGTAAGACGCCATGAGCATCACTTCAAAAAACACGAATAAGTTGAAAATATCACCTGTTAAAAAGGAGCCATTTACACCGACGATGAGAAACAGAACTGACGGGTAGTAAAGGAACTTTTCGCGGGCTTTGCCAATAGTGTAAAACGAATAAATGATAACGCAAGTTAACACTAAACTTGTTGTTACGACTAGAAGAGCGGCCAACATATCGGCTACGATTGTAATCCCAAAGGGCGCACGCCAATTGCCAATATTGAGCGTTGTGATACCGTTATTTTTTACATAAAAGAGTAAGAAAAGGTCTGAAGCAACAAGTAGTAAACTCATAATCAGAGCAATCGTGCGCTGAACGATGACTTTTTTTGGCACTAACATTAAAATAATAGCGCCGACTAGCGGGATAAAGATGGGCAGTAAAATAATATTATTCATCATCGGCTTCATGTCCTCTCGTTTTGGATACGCTCTCGCTGTCTAATTCTTGATAAGCTCGGTAAGCTAAAACTAGGAAAAAAGCGGTGACACCAAAGCTAATAACAATGGCGGTTAAAATGAGCGCTTGTGGCAGTGGATCATTATAAGAGGCGGTGACTTTCAAGCCTAAAATGGGCACATCACCACGTTTAATTCCGCCCATCGTTAAAACGAGCAAATTGACGCCGTGACTTAAAATCGCCGTTCCAATAATAATCCGCAATAAACTTTTTGATAAAATTAAATAGACAGCAGCGGCAAACATTAAGCCGATGAGGATAGACATTAATAATTCCATTTAGTCACTCTCCCCAATCGTTTGAATAATCGTCAGCGTTACGCCGACAACGACAAGATAGACGCCTAAGTCAAATAGTGTCGCAGTATGAAGGGACGTATCGCCTAGAACGGGCAAGTCGACATGCCCATATAAATGCGTCAAAAACGGCTTTCCGCTGAAAACACCCAGCAGCCCAGTACCTACGACGAAAATAAGACCAATAGCTGTAATGATTATCGTATTCATATTGAGCATGCTTTTCACCGTTTTAATATCGTAAGCAAGGAGGGTAAGCGTGATGGCGCCAGCGCTCGTAAGTCCAGCAACAAAGCCGCCGCCGGGATTATAGTGCCCCGCGAAAAAGAGGTGCAGTGAAAATAAAAAGATGATGAATGCCACCACTTTTGTAACATTGCGGAGCAGTACGTCATTGGTTTTCATTTTTATCCCTCCGTTTCGTAAGTCGTAGTTTAATCATTTGGAAAATCCCAATAGATGCAATAGCAAGAACAGTCGTTTCGAACAATGTATCAAAACCACGGAAGTCAACAAGAATCACGTTTACAATGTTCTTTCCGGCAGCTTCTTTATATGTGTTATCGATATAGTACTGCGAAATAGAATCATAAAACGTTGTATCGTAGGCAGATAATGCGACGAGTGTAATCGTGATGCCGACCCCAATACTTAAAAACGTTTTAACCGAAAAGAATCGCGGCTTTTCTTCAATATTACTAAACTGTGGCAAATGATAGAAGACGAGTAAATAGAGTACAACAGAAATCGTTTCAATCACGAGCTGCGTTAGCGCAAGGTCTGGAGCTCGAGCGATTACAAAGAAAATACTAATCGTGTAGCCCATCGCACCAAGCAAGATGATGGACGTAATGCGCGATTTCGAGAAGACCGTACCTACTAAGGTCACAAGAATTACCGCGGCTAAAACATAGTCCACAAGTGTGATAGCCGTTAAGTTATCAAAGTTAAAATTTAGCGAGCCTGTTAGAATGAGTGACCCAAGGACAAGAACAATAAAAGCAAATAACATGTAGTTCAAATAGGTGCGCAGCCACCCTGTCATGATGGTCATCGTCATGCGGTAGGAACCTTGTTCAAGGTAAGACATGCCTCTATCATAGCTTTTGCCAATTCGGAGCATTTTAGGTACTCGTGTTGTAATAAATGGCTTCCAGTAACGATGCGTCTTATAAACTAGTGTTCCAACAATGATGATGCCTATAGTCATAAGTAAGGCCGGTGTAATGCCGTGCCAAAGGCCGATGTGAATGTGGAAATCATCATTTGTCGCAAGCGATGGCACAATGGATTTCACAGCTGGTTCTAAAATTGGTGCGGCAATCAAATTGGGAAATAGCCCAATCAAAAGTACAAGTGATGCTAAAATCGATGGAGGTAGCAATAAGCCAAAAGGTGCCTCATGTGGTTTCTTTGGCAATAAGTACGGCTTTTGTTTGCCAGTGAAAGTCTTAAAGAAAATAATCATGCTATACGTAAACGTAAACACGCTAGCGATCCACGCGCTAATTAGAATAAATATTCCCCAAGTATCCGCATTCCAAAGATTAAGGTGCGTGAGGTTAACAAGGCTCTCTAAAAACATTTCTTTACTCAAAAAGCCGTTAAAAGGTGGTAATCCGGCCATCGCGAATGTTCCGATGAACGCGATTGTTGCGGTGATAGGCATGATGCGCATAAGTCCGCCGAGGCGTCTGATGTCACGTGTGCCGGTTTCGTGGTCGATAATCCCCGTCATCATAAACAGGCTTCCTTTGAATGTTGCATGGTTGAAAAGGTGGAAGACGGCAGCGACAACGGCAAGAACGTAAATATCATCGCTTAAATTATCAAAATGTAAGCTGGCGGCCCCGACTCCGAGCAGTGTCATGATTAAACCAAGTTGACTGATGGTGGAGTAAGCTAAAATGGCTTTCAAGTCATTTTTCTTCGTCGCATTAATCGAGCCCCAAAGGAGTGTAATGCTGCCGACAATGGTGACCGTCCAAAACCAAACTGATGAAACGGCAAAAAGCGGTGTAAAGCGTGCTACGATGTAAATACCTGCTTTAACCATTGTAGCGGAGTGAAGATAAGCGCTGACAGGTGTGGGAGCTTCCATCGCGTCAGGAAGCCAAATATGAAAAGGTACTTGAGCGGATTTTGTGAACGCGCCAAGTAAAATTAAAATCATTGCGGGAATGAAAAGGGCGTTTTGTGAGATAGCTTCACTAGCTGCGAGGATTTCCCGAATGGAAAAGCTATCCGTCATGATGTGCAGCATTAGGAATCCGCCGAGCATCATTAAACCGCCAAAAACAGTAATCATCATTGATTTTCTAGCGCCATAACGAGAACGCTCGCGGTGATACCAGTAGCCGATGAGAAGGAAAGAACTAATGGACGTCAATTCCCAAAATAGATAAAGAACGATGAGGTTATCACTAAGTACAACGCCAAGCATCGCTGTCATAAAAATCATCAGAAAGGCGTAAAAATTGTTTAAGCGTTCCTTGTTTTTTCCTAAATAATAAATAGAGTAGAACACAACAAGCGAACCGATTCCCGTAATTAAAAGGGCGAACAATAAGCTAAGACCGTCTACAACGACAGTGAAGTTAATTCCGTATTCAGGAATCCAAGCAAAGGTTTCTGTTGTAGCTCCCTGCATTGTTTCCGGAATAAAAGTTAAAAAGTAAATGAAGAGCACGATTGGAACCGGTAGAACAAGCCAACCAGTATGAATTTTTTTCGTCCACTTATAAATAAGCGGGATAATAAGTGCCACGATAAATGGCAGAATGATTGCAAGATGCAACAATGACAAAGTCGGTTCCTCCTTTTTAATAATCTATTTCAAACGTAACGTTTTTATTTTTTAAGCAAGTACTTACATTTTTTGAAAAAAAGCAAATACAATTTATTATAGCATACTTTTTTGGTGGAAAAAAAGGTGGAAAACTTGTTCTCTTAACAAGTTTTCCACCTTTCAGACTGATGACAAACGGCAATCTTCGGAGTTTTTGCCTGCGTTCCGCTCCGCTTCGCCTAACTTCTCACATGGTCGGGCAAACTACACCCTTCCTGTTTTCAGTCATCACGTACTCGAGTACGCTCCGGTGCAGTACTCGGCAATGCGTGAGAATCTCACTATTTGTCATCAGTCTGATTGTGTGTAGTCCGTTTTGAATGGCGCAAATTTATTTTTCTAATCAATCCACGTTCAGATGGCGTTTTCTATCCGCGTGAAGGGCGTAGAGTAAAATGAAGAAGGCGACGAAAAACATGCCGCTCATGAATAAAAAGACGTTGTTGATGCCGACGAAGCCCGCGAGCGTTCCACCAAGAATTGGCCCAATGACATTTCCTAAAAAACGCGCGCTTTGGTTATAACCAAGCATTTCGCCTTGCATCGCGCCAGGAGCAGCGAGTCGAATATACGCCGTGATACAAGGAACCATACCACCAATCGCAATGCCGAATAAAAAGCGAAAAATAATGAACGTCCATAAATGCGAGACGAACGCCTGCGGAATCACTGTGAGCGCCGCAAGTATTAGTAAAATATTTAAGATTTTCTCATAGCCATACTTATCGCCAAGACGCCCCCAACTACGCGTCATAACAAGATTACCAAACCCAGTAGCCGAGAAGGCAAGCCCAGACATGAAAGCGACGTTAGACGAATGCGTCATCTCCCCCACATAAAGCGCAAGGAGCGGTTGAACACTGAAGTTCGCAATTTGGATAAGCGCTGTAATGACCATCACTGTAAAGAGCACTCTTAGGGTGAAAATTTTCTTCAAGACGGCTCTCCGCGAATAAATTGGCCGACCTGTTTTTTGTGTTTCGCTTCGCACTTCCTTTAAACCAAAGGCAACGAGAAATGAAGCAATTAAAATCGCGATTCCCGTTACAGTAAAGGTGTTTTTAAAACCAAATAAATCCGCCATAGCACCACCAATTAGCGGACCGAATAGCATTCCTGTAACCCCGCCGAGTTGGAGCGTACCAAGGATTTTGCCGGCCTCGTGCTTATCCGTTTGGCGCGCGATAAACGCGTTTGAAATCCCGATAAACCCAGTGACTATCCCCATGAAGATTCGCAAAATAAACAAGTATGTCACGGAATGAGCAAAGCCCATTAGAAAAATACTAATCGCCATACCAAATGAAGTAAAGATGAGAATTTTTTTATAGCCAAATCGGTCGCCAATCCGTCCCCAAATCGGTGAAAATATAAAGGCGACTAGAAAGGTGACGCCGAATATGTAGCCAGCCCATTTTTGTACGTAAGCCGGATCATGGTCACCGAAAGTTTCAATATAAAGAGATAAGAAGGGCATAATCATCGTTGTGCTAGCAGACATAAGTAAATTCGCCAGCATGCAAATGTATAAATTGCGTTTTTTTACTGACATATTTTGACATCTCCGTTCGTTTTAGTTTCAAAACGCGCAGTTTTTTATTAGAATAAAGAAGTACTGAATAAATCAGAGCGGCAAGAGTCGCTCTTCTAACAAAAGGAGCGCCTCATGGTTAAAAAAATTATCATATGGACACTCGCAACAATTTTAGTGCTTTATATGGTTGCGGTTTTCGTAAATCTTTTAATAATCTGGTTTGGAAGGTAAATTATGACAAAGGAGCTAATCATATATGACATACCCACAATTATCAAAAGAAATCGCTGAGAACGAAATCTTAGCTGAAATGGTTACAAATCGCGGCACAATTAAGCTGAAGCTTTTCAAAGAGGTGGCACCAAAAACCGTTGAGAACTTTGTGACACACGCAAAAAATGGCTACTACGATGGCTTGATTTTCCACCGTGTTATCCCTGAATTTATGATTCAAGGCGGCGACCCTGACGGAATCGGAACAGGCGGTGAAAGCATCTGGGGTGAGGCATTCGAAGATGAGTTTTCAAAAAACGCATTTAACTTGCGTGGTGCTTTATCAATGGCCAATGCAGGTCCGAACACAAACGGAAGCCAATTCTTCATTGTACAAAAACCGGATATGCCAGTAGAAATGATTGGGCAAATGGAAGAAGCTGGTTTCCCTACAGAAATTATTGAAGCTTACAAAGAAGGCGGGACACCATGGTTAGATGGACGCCACACTGTTTTCGGTCATGTCATCGAAGGAATGGACGTTGTAGATAATATCGCAAGCGTTCAAACAGGCGCACAAGATAAACCAGTCCATGATGTTGTCATCGAAAAAATTAATATTGTTGAATAACAGAAAAAGCGAGTGACAAATTGTCCTCGCTTTTTATTATACCTCTACTTCTTGAAAAAATTCATTATAAAGGGCTTGAACGGCTGTACGTTCATCTTCTTTTTTGACGCCGAACATGATGCTAACCTCGGAAGAGCCTTGGTTAATCATTTCAATATTGACGTTTGCGTGAGAGAGGGCGCGGCTAGCTCGGAATGTTGTCCCAATGTTTTGACGCATTGCTTCGCCTACAATCATGATGAGGGAGAGGTTGTGCTGGATGGAAACTAGGTCGGCATTTAGTTTGTGCGTGAGTTCGTGGATTAGTTTTTTTTCTAACGCCGCATCAAGTTGATTTTCCCGCAAGATAATCGTTAAATCATCGATTCCAGACGGCATATGTTCATAGTTTAGTCCCGCTTGCTCTAAAATCTCGAGGACTTGTCTACCGAAACCGATTTCGCGGTTCATCAAATATTTGCTAATGTAAATGCTGCAAAATCCGTCATCGCTGGCAATCCCTACAACAGGACCATTCGAAGTATCTCTTTCATGAATCACACGCGTCCCAGTGCTTTCGGGGTTGTTCGTGTTTTTTATGTGGACTGGAATACCCGCCCGAAACGCTGGAATGAGCGCTTCGTCATGGAACACAGAAAAGCCGGCATAAGAAAGTTCACGCATCTCGCGGTACGTAAGTTCAGCCACTTGCTGGGGTTTTTTAACAATAGCAGGGTTTACAACAAAAACGGCATCAACATCGGTGAAGTTTTCATAAAGTTCCGCTTGAATTCCGTTTGCGACAATCGCGCCCGTAATATCTGAACCGCTACGTGAGAATGTTGTAATCTCACCAGACTTCGTATAGCCAAAGAAACCAGGAAAAACAACAAGTCCCGGGTAATCGCGAAGCGCGAAAAGATTATCATAAGACTCAGGCAAAACACGCGCATGAGCATGGTCTTCGGTCACGAAAAGCCCCGCGTCCTTAGGGTTAACATAAGTTGCAGGAAGACCTTTGTGGTTGAAAAACGCGGCAACTAATTTTGCGTTATTGTCCTCGCCGCTCGCTTTCATTTTATCCATAAATTGGTCGGGATTGGATTTATCAGATTGCAAAATGGTCGTTAAATTGTCGCTGATTTCCGATATGACGGCCTCGCTCATACCAGTATCCAACACAATATCGTGATAGCGTGCGACGATTTGATTGAAAATATCCGTCGTGTCTTCCGAAAGCAAGGCCTTTGCCGCGCAATCAATGAGAAGGTCAGTTACTTTCGTGTCATCTGAAAAACGCTTTCCAGGCGCAGAAACGACAATGATTTTGCGCATAGCATCACTTTTCACTACATCTAATACTTTATTCAGTTGAAGTCCGGAAGCTAGAGAGCTTCCACCAAATTTAACGACTTTCATGTATACAGCTCCTGTCTAGTTTAATTTAAGCGAAATTTTACGTATTTTCTGTCTATTATCGCTCTTTTGGGGGAAAAGTGCAATCTATTTTTAGTTTATTTTAAAAATGCGTGTGTATTTAGTGAGATAAAGTTGTTGATAACGTTTACTTGTTTAAAATACTACACGTATTGTATAATGAAGGTGTTACAACAATAGCCGTTTAATTGGAAAGGAAGAATAGAAATGAATAATATCGTTTTAATCTGTGCGGCAGGGATGTCCACAAGCTTACTCGTTACAAAAATGGAAAAAGCAGCCGCTGCAAAAGGCGATGAAGCAAAAATTGCTGCTTACTCAATAGCTGAAATTAATGAAGTTATTAAAGATGCTGATGTCGTGTTGCTTGGTCCGCAAGTGCGTTACCAAGAAAAAACAGTTAAAGATGCAGCCGCAGGACGCATTCCAGTTGACGTTATTGATATGATGGCATACGGGAAAATGGACGGCGAAACAGTTTACGCCCAAGCGCTTAAATTGATTGAAGAAAATAAATAAAAAAGTGTAGGAACATCGTTCCTACACTTTTTTATTGTTAACGTTCTTTCGTCAAACGCCCGTCTTCCATGCGGTAAACATGGTCACATAAGTCAAGCATGCGCTCATCATGCGTCACCATAATCGCCGCGCGCTCCGTGCCCTCTACTTCGCTACGGAGCAACTGTACAACCTCTCGACTCCGCTCAGTATCTAAGCTTGCCGTCGGTTCGTCCGCCAAAATGATGGACGGCGAATTAATTAAGGCCCGCGCAATCGCAACCCGTTGCTTTTCACCACCAGATAAATCTTTTGGATAAAAAGTTGTCCGAGTTTCGAGACCAAGGTGGTTCAAAAGGGAGACACTCTTTTCGGTCACCGCATCTTTATTTTGCTTCGCTTGTTGCCCGATAAAACGGACTTGGTCCACCACGCGAAGGTAAGGGACTAAGTGCGCCGCTTGAAAAATAAAACCAATTTCCGTCAGACGAATTTGCGTCTGTTCTTTTTTCGTTAGCTGACTAATTTCCTGCCCATTTAAAATGATTTTGCCATCTGTAGGCGTAAGTAGCGCCCCCGCCAGTGACAAGAAAGTACTCTTACCAGATCCACTCGGTCCAACAATCGCAATGAGCTCACCGCTGTTTGCTTCAAAATGGGTCTCACGCAAAGCATGAATCGTAGTGGGACCAGATTTATAGTTTTTCGTTACACCTTCAAATTGTAAAATTGGACGCATCATTCATCACCTCCGCGAATTGCATCAAGCGCATCAACCTTATTAATTTTCCACATCGAAAGCAGTGAACCAATCAGCGCTACAACGAAGAAAATCACGCTATATAAGCTAATTGTGAAGCTCGACAAGCGGAACGGCATCGCCTCAGGCAACACGTTCGGCAACAAGAGCGTAACACCAACACTGATTAAAATGCTTATGAGGGAAATCACGATAACTTGTGTGATCACGCTCACCGCGATATAGCCGGACTTGGTGCCTAGCGCTTTTAAAATCCCAAATTGTGTCGTCTTTTGAAGCGTCATCACATAGAAGAACGCCGTTAAAATAAAGCCGCCAATCACAATTAAGAAATAAATCATCATATTTAGCGTCATTTGTTCCGCCGAATAGCCCGGAATCTGGTCTAAAAATTCAGCTTGCGTTAAAACAGACAAGTCTTTGTTCGCTAAATTGACAGTATCGCCTTTAGGCTGGATTGCAATCGCGCTAACTTGCGGTGTTTTTTGGTGGTATAAAACTGGATTAATGGATTGCCAAGTCGGCATGTTGATGTAAACAACGGGCGCGTGACTATATTTTTTATTCTCCGTAAAACCAACAACCGTTAGCTCTTTGTTAAGTTGGTCGTCCATCAAAATATCGCCAAGTTTAATCCCATCTTTTTTCAAAGAAGAATCTACTACGATTTCATCGGGTTTCGTCACTTCAAGCCCTTTACCAGATGAAATTTTTGGATCGAGGAAAGTGCCAGGTTGAATGGCGAAAAAAGCGATACTGAACTTCTTATCATCACTTTCGCGTTTCAATGTTTGCATCGATTGCCCAAGCACCGCTGCTTCCTTCACGCTTTTATCCTCTTGAACACTTGCCAACTCGCTTTCATCAAAAAGTGAGCGTGACACTTTACCTTGCGCATCTTTCGCAATCGCATAAAACGGAACCCCGTTATCCGCAACAGCAGAAGCGTTATCGTATGCCAGACCATTTGCAAGGCCTGATAAAATCAGTGAGAGCAACATAATCAAAACCATGATGCCTGTCACAAGTATGTATCGCAATTTTGAATAGAGCATTTCACGTAGCCCTAAAAACATAACTTCTCCAACTCCTTTTACAAAAATAAAGAAAAAACGATTTTCCTCGTTCCTCCTAAAAACCATACTACAATTTTAGTATAACAAGGTTCCATGTGGTTTACCAAAAACCTGATTTACAGACGACGATATTTACCGCTTGTCGTCGTGCTAAACGTGCGTGATGCCTTTTGTGTAGCCTTTTCTACAAACTAAAACCAGACTATTTCAGTCTGGTTTTAGTTTACTATTTTTGAATCCCCGCAATTAGTGCAGCCACGCCTTTTTTAAGTGTTTCACGCGGACAAGCAATATTCAGGCGGATAAATTTATCGGCCACCGCGCCAAAACCTGACCCCATTTGAACGCCGCAACCCGCATCGATAATATCTTGATACAGCGTCGCTTCATCTTTTTTGAGCGCCCGTGCATCAAGCCACATCAGATAAGTCGCTTCAAGCTCCGTCACGCCGATTTCAGGACAATGCGTATTCAATTCCGCTTTGACATATTGGAAGTTTTCGTAAATATAATCGCGCAGCTCATCTAGCCATTCCGCACCTTCATTATAAGCCGCTTCAAGCGCGATTTGACCAAATTCATTAATGCCTGGCGCATGCACATATTGCTGTAACTCACGGAATTTCGCCCGGTAATCTGGATTATCAATAATCAAGTAGGACACTTTCAAAGCCGCCAAATTAAACGTTTTCGTTGGTGCCATCAGCGTAATAATTTGCTCCTTGTAATACGGTGCCACCTTAACAAGCGGCGTATGTACATGGTTTTTCATCACTAAATCCGCATGAATCTCGTCCGACACAATCGGCACATTATAACGTGCACAAAGCTCAACCAATTGCGTAAGTTCTTCTTTTTTCCAGGAAATTCCGCCCGGATTTTGCGGATTGCAAAGTAAAAATAGCTGAATATCATTTTGGGCAAGCTTCTGTTCCATGTCGGCAAAATCAATTTCAAACCGCGTGCCCGTGTGTTTTAACGGTGAAAGCACGACTTCGCGTTTCGTTTCATCGCCAGTCACCTTAAAAAACGGCGGATAAATTGGCGAATGCATCAAGACTTTCTCTGAAGGTTTCGTTAGCGCCCGAATCGCGAGTGAAATCGAAGGGACAACAGCGGCGTTATATAAAATCGCATCCGAATCCACATCAAATCCGTGCCGCGTTTTATTCCAATTCAAAATGGCTTTCGTCATGCCATCTTCACATTTCGTATAGCCGAAAACACCGTGGTCAACTCGTTTTCGGAAGGCATCTAAAACAGGCTTCGGCGCCCGGAAATCCATATCAGCAACCCACATGGGGATAATATCTTTCCTTCCAAATAAGGCTTCCGCCCCGTCCCATTTTTCAGAATTTGTATCTAGGCGCGGAATTACTTCATCAAATTGACTCATATTTAGTTCCTCCTTCGACAAGCATTTCTTTTTTTATAATGCCATTGTAACACAATTTTAGAAAGCTGCATCAGCTTTAATCAAAGTAATGAATAATTGTGGTAATCCTAAGCAAGTGGTATAATTGTACATTATCGGTATTTTGGAAAGTGGGTGTGTTTGTAGATGAGTACATTTAAAGTAGGCGACGTTGTAACAGGGAAAGTCGCAGGTATTCAAGGATACGGAGCGTTCGTGGCGCTTGATGATAAAACGCAAGGGCTTGTGCATATTTCAGAGGTGACGCACGGTTTTGTTAAAGATATCCATGATTTTTTAGAAATCGGACAAGAAGTGAAAGTCAAAATTCTTGATATGGATGAAGAAAATAATAAAATTAGTCTTTCGATTCGTGCGACCGAGGAAGTAAAACCAGAGAGAAATTCCTCGCCTAAAAAAGAAACAAAAGGTGCAGACGAAGGTTTTAACACACTCCGAGATAAACTGCAAGAATGGGTTGAAAAAGCAGATAAGTAAGCATGTTTGGAAACTTCTTTCGACAAGGAGCTTCCGAAGCTTTATTTCAAAAAGTCAGATAATTCACGTTTTAGTCAGTATTTCATCAATTGACAATTAGTCAAACTAAATTTAGGGTAATAGCCATTTCAGTTTTTAATTAGTTCAGGTAGTTTAATCATTTTCAAACGAAAAGGGAGGATACCATGAAAAGAACGATTAACGTTGAAGGATTTATCTACAATGAGAAAAAAGATGAGATTTTAGCAGTGCGTAAACGGGATCTTTCTTGGGGGTTCCCGGGGGGCGTAGTTGAGAAAGACCAGACAATGGAAGAAGCGCTCGTTCTTAAAGTGAAACAACAAACGAATGTGACGATTTCCGTCGACAGTCTCCTTTTTTGTAAAGAGCGCAGGACAGAGTGGGAACACGTTTGCACAATTGTGTTCCGTGCAACTGCAATGGGGGATTTTAATTGGCCAGAAAACGATGAAAGTGTCTTTCGTGTGAAATGGTTGTCGATTCCTACAGCAGACAGCCTTCTCGAGTTAGAAAAGACGCCGCTCAATAAACTGATTTTTGACAAAGGTGTGCTCTATGATCATCATAATGAATTTCCTGTCAGCTAGCGACAATCCTTGCTAAAGTTCGCCTTTTGAGATAAAGTTAAAACAGAAATCTTTATAATTTTTGGAGGGAAAATAATGACACACATTAGTTTTGATTATTCCAAAGCATTGCGTTTTTTTGAAGAACGCGAATTAGCGTACATGGAACCTGCAGTAAAAGCAGCACATGATATGTTACATAACGGTACTGGTGCGGGAAGTGACTATCTTGGCTGGGTTGATTTGCCAAGTAACTACGATAAAGAAGAATTCGCACGCATTTTAAAATCAGCAGAAAAAATTAAAAATGATTCCGAAGTTTTAATCGTCATCGGTATCGGCGGCTCCTACTTAGGGGCACGCGCCGCGATTGAAACACTAAATCATTCCTTCTATAATGTGCTGGATAAAGCAGAGCGTAAAACGCCACAAGTTTTCTTCGCAGGAAACAGCATTAGCTCCACTTATTTACACGATTTAATCGAAGTTGTTGGCGATCGTGATTTCTCTGTAAACGTAATTTCAAAATCAGGTACAACAACAGAGCCCGCCATCGCATTCCGCGTATTTAAAGAACTCTTAGAGAAAAAATACGGCAAAGAAGAAGCGAAATCACGTATTTATGCCACAACAGATAAAGCAAAAGGCGCGCTTAAAACATTATCTGATAACGAAGGCTATGAAACTTTCGTAGTTCCAGATGATGTTGGCGGTCGTTTCTCTGTACTAACTGCAGTAGGACTTCTACCAATCGCAGTGAGCGGTGTAGACATTAAAAAAATGATGGAAGGCGCAGAAGCTGCATCTAAAGACTTCTCAAAACCTTCTTTAAAAGAAAATATCGCGTATCAATATGCGGCAGCACGTAACGTGCTGTACAGAAAAGGCAAGGTAACAGAGCTTTTAATCAGCTACGAACCAGGTTTGCAGTACTTCAATGAATGGTGGAAACAATTGTTTGGCGAAAGCGAAGGAAAAGACCAAAAAGGCATCTACCCATCCAGCGCGAGCTTCTCAACTGATTTACATTCACTAGGTCAGTACATTCAAGACGGTCGTCGTAATCTTTTCGAGACGGTAGTCAAAGTGAAAACTCCGCGTCATAATTTAACCATTAATAAAGAAGAAGTTGATCTTGACGGTTTAAACTATTTAGCAGGTGAAACGGTTGATTTCGTGAATACAAAAGCATTTGAAGGAACGCTTCTTGCGCATACTGACGGCGAAGTACCGAATTTTGTAGTCGAAGTGCCAGCGCTTGACCCATACACATTCGGCTACCTTGTTTACTTCTTTGAAAAAGCAGTAGGCATTAGCGGTTACTTAAACGGCGTGAATCCATTTGACCAACCAGGTGTGGAAGCTTACAAAGCAAACATGTTCGCGCTCCTAGGTAAACCAGGTTTTGAAGAGAAAAAAGCGGAACTTGAAAAACGCTTAAACGACTAAAATGTTCGAGGAGTCCTTGCGTTTCGTAAGGGCTCTTTTCTTTTGTAGGAAAGGAGAAAAAATAATGCTCTCTATTGAACGAAAGCGCGCGATTGTCCAATATGTACGCTCAAGAAAAATTGCAACGGTAAGCGAACTTGCGAAACACTTTGAAGTTCACGAAGCCACCATCCGCCGCGATTTAACAGCACTAGAAAAAGACAAAAAACTAAAGCGAACCCACGGTGGCGTTATGATAGAAGAAAAGGTCGTTTCAGAACCCGATTGGAAGAAACGAAGCGAAGTCCGCTATGAAGAAAAAAAGAAAATTGCGACCTATGCTGCGGAAATGGTCGAAGAAGGCGACACGATTCTACTTGATGCTGGTACTACAACGGGTCATATCGCAGAAGCGCTAAAAGAACGTTCAGGCCTAACCGTCATCACAAATGATATCAATGTAGCTTCCATTTTGCGTTTCTCAAAATCAAAAATTATTGTAACAGGTGGAGTCGTCTATCCAGAAACCTACATCTTAAACGGCATGATTACAAGTGGCACCCTGCGCAATTTGCACGTCCACAAAGCATTCGTGACAACTCCGGCTTTAGATAGCGACAAAGGTTTAATGCACTACGACGAATATCTCGTCCCCGCCAAACAAGAAATGATCCACTCCGCCGACGAAGTCATTCTCGTGACCGACCATACAAAATTCGGCCGACTGTCACTATATAAATATGCAGAACTCGATGACCTCTCGTATATTATTACAGGAAGCGAAATTGATCCCGTTCTAAAGCTACAGTTTGAAGAAAAAGGAGTTCAAATATACATTACCTAAACGTGCTAAAATAATCATTTATACAGTCAAAAACAAATTGTTTTTCAGGATATTAAAAAAAAATGAGAAAAACTATTGACGAATGCATAAAAAGTTGGTATATTTATAAACGTTGCTGATGCGTTAAGCGCGCACAGGACAAAAGAAAGAATGACCTTTGAAAACTGAACAAAACGAAGATGAAAAAGCGATGAAACAGATGTTTCACCAATCAATTCATAGGACAGGAAACAAAAAGATGTTTCCAAAAAAAGTAAGAAACAAGCTAGCAAAGTCAATTTGTGACGCTAAGGAAACTTATTCACGGTGTTGAATAAGTATTCAAATTCGATTTATTTTAAAGAGAGTTTGATCCTGGCTCAGGACGAACGCTG